>NZ_CP046444.1:2417662-2719869 GCF_014083945.1 Granulicella sp. 5B5
GGACGACGGAGCTGGTGGGGACGGTGGTGGTCTCCTTGTTGAGGTTGGGGATGGTGAAGGTAGTCTGGTAAGTGCCGATGCGGCCCGTTTCGTCGTCGCGGGCGAGGAACTTGATCATGTACTTGCCGGGGAGGAGCGTGAAGCCGGTGTCGTACTCGATGGGGCTGTGGGCGAGCTCGGTTGCGGTCTCGTCAGAGAGCTTGATGTTGACGTTGTCGCGGACGTTGCTGACGGTGTTGCCGCCGTAGATGTCCTTGATCTCGCCGACGAAGTCGATGAGGGTGCGCTCGGCGCCGCCTTTTTTGGCGAGGGCGAGCTCGCGGCCGGGGATCTTGACGACGATGGGTACGAAGTACTCGGCGCGGTTGAGCTGGAAGTAGTTGATCTCCATGGCGACGGTGAGTTCGGTGATGGGGTCGTCGAGCATGAGGGCGTCTTCGAGCTGACGCTCCTTGTCGGCGGTGTTGAACTTGGCGAACTCTTTGCCAGCGTAGTAGCCGAGGCGGTAGTCGAGCTTGGCGTCGGCGGGGTGTGAGACGGCGACGTGGATCTTGCGGAAGCGGCCGTCGAGGGCGGTGTTGGTGGTGTAGTACTCGATGAGGTAGTAGTCGGTGATGGCGTGCTGGGCCTGGAGGATGCCGTGGCCGAGGTCGTTGTCGTCGAGCAGGGCCTTGCCGCCGGTGTCGCCGGCGAGGGAGAAGAGGGTGTCCTGCGATTGCTGGAAGTTGGAGGTATTGGCGAGGGCGGCGGTGCCGGAGTACATGCCCTGGTTGCCGGGCGAGCCCTGGGTGGCGTCGCCGAGCGGGGCGCTGGCGACGAGGCCGCGCGCGTCGATGGGCCAGAAGGAGACGCCGGCGCGGATGGCGGCGTCCACGGTGGCGTGGAGCTGGGCCTGGTTGTCGACACCGTTGAGACGGAGGCCGCTGGCGAAGTAGATGAGCGCCTTCTTCTCATTGAGTGCGCCGAGCATGGTGGCGGCGGTCTGGAGCGCGGAGAGCTGGCGGTCGGTGTTGAAGACGTTGAACTCGCTGTCGTCCTGGCCGAAGGCGGCGCCGGTGTCGGCACTGCTGGCGTCGTCGACTGAGTCGACGTTGCCCTGGCCTTCGCCGACGATCATGGTTTGCAGGATGCTGAGGAGGCGGTTGCGGTCGCTGGAGAAGTCCTGCAGAACGTCGACGGAGCCGCCCTGGTAGCGGAGGATGGAGACGAGGTCGACGGGGGTCATCTGGGTGCGGATGAACTTCTCGGCGGCTTCGAGGGCGCGGAGCTGGTCGCCGGGAGGCATGGCGCTCATGTCGAAGTAGAGAGCGAGCAGGCGGCGGTCTTTGTAGTGCGAGCTGTCGGCGGGTTCGGCCGCGAGCTGGGTGCGGGCGAGCTTGCGGTAGATGGTGATGTCTTCGTCCTCCGGCTTGGAGGGTGGCAGTGGCGTGGCCGTGGTGGGCAGGGTCTGGTGCTCGCAGTAGCGGATCTTTTGCGGGATGCCGTCTTCGGTGAGGGTGAAGTCGTTGGCGGTGAGGCCGTCGATGGAGTTGCCCTGCTTGTCTTTGACGGTGACGGCTTCGACGACGAGCTGCGAGTGGACGGAGAGCGTGTAGCCCTGCGTTGCGTTGGGGTCTTTGTTCTGGCCGATGGTCTGGGCATGCGCGGACGTGAAGATGGCGAGCGGTGCGAGAGCGGCGAAGAAGAGGGCAGATCGCATGGTTAGAACCTCAGCCTTGCGGTGGTTTGGAGGCTGCGCATGGGGCTGGTGGCAGCGGGGAGGCCGAAGACGGGGTTGTCCAAAGAAGGACTGATGGTGGTGTTGTAGCTGGTGAAGACGGCATGGTTGAGAAGATTGGTGGCGTTCACGCGAATATCAAGATTGTAGGTTTTGAAGATGCGGAAGGTGCGCGAGAGTGAGGCGTTGAAGCTGAACGATCCGGGGCCGGTGATGGAATCTCGACCGGCGTTTCCCCACTGGCCGGGCTGCGGCGCGGTGAAGGCCGCTGCGTTGAGGAAGTGGCCTGCGGTGCCGGTGTAGAGCGGTGCGGTGGTGCGGTCGGGGCGGAGGTTGCCGGTGACGCCGGTGCCGTTGGTGGCGGCGAGGTAGATGGGCGTCTCGGGCAGGCCGCTGCCAGCGGTGATCTGGCCGGCGAAGGTCCACTCCTTGTAGATGCGGCCACGCCAGCCGGAGAGCAGCGTGCCGCCGCCGAGGCCGGTGCCGGTGGAGTACTGGAAGCTGGTGGAGAGCAGGTGGCGCTGGTCAAAGGTGGAGCGGCCACGCTCGGCGCGGAGATCGAGCCAGTTCTGCGCGATGGCTGCTGTGGCGGCGCTTTGGCTGGTGGCGCCCGCGGCGACGGGCCCCTGGCCGCCGAGCGCGGAGTCGTCGTCGATGGACTTGGAGAAGGTGTAGAGAACTGAGGCGGAGAAGCCGCTGCGGAGACGGCGGCGGAGCTGGAAGCTGCCGGACTCGCGTGTGGAGTCGCCGTTGGAGGTGCGGTAGGTGAAGCCGGAGGGGCAGGATGGGCAGGGGTTCGCGCCGCCCACAGGGTAGGTGTTGGGGAGGAACTCCTGCACGCCGCGCGTGCCTTTGATGCCGAGGTAGGTGGCGGTCATCTGCAGAGCGAAGGGAAGATCGCGCTGTGCGGAGAGCTGCCACGTTTGCGCGTAGCCGACGCGGAAGTTGGGATCGACGGCGAAGCTGTTGGGCGTGGTGGCGGTGCAGGGCTGGCGGACAAGGCCGCTGGAGAGCGAGAGCGGGCAGTTGGTGCTGTTCTGCGCGCTGAGAGTGTTGGTGGTGAGGGGCGGCTCCTCGGCGAGCTGCAGGGCAGTGGCCTGGTAGACGGAGGTGTCGGCGTAGATGCCGTAGCCGCCGCGGAGGACGAGCGATGAGCCGGGAATGGGACGCCAGGAGAGGCCGATGCGTGGCTCGACGTTGCGGCGGTCAGGGAGGATGAGTGAGGTGGGATAGTGCCTGCCAGTGAGTGGGCCGGTGGGTGCGCTGGCGAGTACAGGCTCGACGGCGGTGAAGTTGGGGGCGACGTCGAGGTTGACGAGGCGGTCCTTGAGCTCGGTGATGGGCGCGCCATACTCCCAGCGGACGCCGACGTCGATGGTGAACTCGGGGCGGAGACGCCAGTCGTCGGTGATGTAGGCGTCGTAGACGGACTGACGAAGATATTTGTCGGCGTTGCCGTAGTTGATGGAGGCGGTGTCGGGTGTGCCGGCGGCGAAGTCGCTGAAGTCCGAGCCAGTAGCAGTGCCGGTGAAGGTGAAGGTACCGCGCGGGTCCTGCTGCGAGAAGTAGTTGAACTCCTGACGGCGGAAGTCGATGCCGGCGGTGATGTTGTGGCGACCGCGATAGTAGTGGACCGAGGGCGAGACGGCGTCGGTGCGGTTGCGGTTGAAGGCGCTCTGCGCGTCAGTGAGTGTGGCAATGCCGCTGGAGAAGACGAGTGTGGGCGGGCCCCAGTTGACGGGTGAACTATCCACGCCGGCAATGCCGGCGGGCCCGGCGCCGCCTTCGATGTCCTGGCGGTTTTCGAAGTTAGGAGTGATAAGCGTGCGCACGCGGCTGAAGTTGAAGCCAAGCGTGGCGAAAAGGCCTGCGTTGAAGCGGTGCTGCCAGTTGGCGTTGAGGTTCATGCCGAGCGCGCCGGTCTGGTCGCGGAAGCCGAAGAGGCTGGTGTTGTCGGAACGGGTGCTCTGGAAGGCGAAGTTGCCGTAGAGGTCGTCGCGGCGGCCGATGGATTTTTCGAGGCGCGACTGGAGGGCGTCCTGATGGGCGTGGGCGACGACGGGCGTCTGGTAGTTGTAGCTGGCGCTGGAGGAGTTGGGTTCTGGATAGAGCGCGAGCAGCGCCTGGGCGATGGGGTCGATGGGGACGGTACTGCGTTGCGCGAGCGTGGGGACGAGCGAGGTCTCGTTGGTGGCGGTGTTGCTGCGCGTCCACTGATAGGCGACGAAGAAATTGGGCCCGCGTGGAAGGACGTGCGGGATACGGATGGGACCGCCGAGCGTGGCGACGCCCGTGATGGTGTTGTAGGCAGATTTGGGGCTGTCGAGGCCGCTGAGAGAGTAGGGGCGAGCGTCGAGCGCGGAGTTGTCGTAGATGACACCGATGCCACCGTTGTAGAGGCTCCGGGTGCCTTTGCGCGTGTTGCCGAAGCCCTGCGCGAGCGTGAACTGCGAGGTGGCGGCGTTGTTGACGGTGCCGTTGACGAGGAAGCCGTCGTTGGATGGCGGAGGCTCCTCGGCGGGTCTGGGGGCTTCGGGTTCGTTACCGGCTGGTTTGGCTGCGGACTTGGGAACGGCTGTGGGCTCGGCTTCGGCCATCACGCCGAGCTGCGCAGGCGCGATTACTTTTGCTTTGGCGAGGACCTGCGGAAGCGGCAGCATCTTGAGGTCCCAGCGGATGCCGGGCATGTTCGGGGTTATGGTGATCGACTGCTGAATGGGCTCAAAGAGCGGCATCTCGATGTCGATCTTCCAGGAGCCATCGGCGAGGTCGGGGAAGGCGTAGCTACCGTCGGCGTTGGTGACGGTAGAGAGTTTTTGTGTGCCGTGGGTGACGGTGACGGTCGCACCGGGGACGGGCAGGTTGTTGAAGGCGACTTGGCCGTGGTGCTCCGAGGCATGGGCGATGGCGGCGATGGCGAAGCACGCGAGGGCGCAGAGCCAGCGTGTGCAGCGGTGCTTTCGTCGGAATGAGGGCATGGTGGCCATCCGTGGTCAGTTCTCCGAGGGCATCTCGACGTGGTCGATGACGAAGGTTTCGATGGAAGCTTTGGAGGGTTTGAGCTCGAGCCCGAGCTGTTCTTTGAGGGCTGTGAAGATGTCGGGCGGGGCGTCGGAGTCGGTGGAGGGCGGAGCGTCGTCGCGTGCCCATTTGAGCTGCAGGTTGTACTTGCCGGTGAGGCCGGTCTTGTCGATGACGACGCGCTGCAGCTGGCTGGGGAGGTAATCGACCAGTGTGGAAACAGGAACGCCGGTCGCGGTGAGGCTGCCGTTCCGCACGCTGAAGCCGCCGGCCTTTACGCCGTTCACGCCGGTGTCGCTTGTTGACTCGGCGGCGGTGGTGGCGCTGAACTTTGGACCGCCTTTGGTGATGACGAGATCGTAGATCGGTTCGATCTTCCAATCGCGATGGAACTTCAGCTGGAAACGGTCGGTCAGAATGGGCTGCAGCATGGAGCGGCTTTGCGCCCGTGTGAGGGACTTTAGCAGCTTCTTATCGGGAGCGATGATCTTGGCGCGGATGTCGAAACGTGCCGAGTCATTCCATTTGGGAAGGCCGGAGAGCTGCGACTCCTTGAGACTGTAGGCTTCGAGGATGAGTGTCTTGAGGGAGATATTTGCCGCGTCGAAGTTACCATCGCCGATGGAGACGTTGACGCTGCCGCTGCCGGTGTTGTTGGGTTTGATCGAGACGACGTCGTAGGCGGGTACCTTTGTATCCGGGACGGGGGACTGCGCCGCGATGCGCGGCTGGTGGAGGGCAGCGGCGGCCATCGCGAGGAGGAGCGCGATGCTCTCAGCATACCTTGCAGGCGGACTGTGGGCCGGTTGCGCGCGCATAGAAACAGGCGGTCCTTAGTCGTTGGGATAAGAGTCAGACGTAGCGGGTGCGGCAGGGTTTCAGGCGTGCGCTAATTTTCTGAAGGCTTTTCAGCCTGATCGATAACGAGAGTGTCGACGGGACCTTTGGTGGATTGGAGCTTGAGGCCGAGCTGCTCCTGCACGGCTGTGAAGATGGAGACACCGGCGTCGTCGGAGGCGGCGGGTGGGCCGGATTCGTCGGAGCGCCACTTGAGCTCGAAGTCGAAGTCGCCGGTGAGACCGGTCTTGTCGATGACGGGGTAGTGGAGGACATACGAGAGCTGGTTGGCGATGGTCTTCATGGGAATGCCTTGTCCCTGGAGCGTGCCTGGGCCCATCATCATCCTGCCGGGCCTGCGAGCTGCCACAGGGTCTTTCGCGGCGTCAGGTGGCGGGGTGAAGGGCGCTGAGGGTTTGAGTTTAGAGCCACCCTTGGCGAGGACGAGGTCGTACTCAGGGAGGACCTTGGTTTCGTGATGGAGCTTGAGGTGGAAACGATCAGCGAGCAGAGGCTGTAGGAGAGACTCGCGCTGGCGCTGGGTGAGCTTCTTGTAAGCTTCGAGGTCCTGCCCAGCGACCTTGGCCTGGACATCGAAGCCGGAGGAGTCGACCCAGGAAGGGCCGCCGGTGATCTGGTCCTGCCGGATGCCGTAGGCGTTGCCGATGAGAGTCTTCAAGGAGATGTTGTTGCAGCTGAAGCCGTCGGGCGTGTTCATGATGCGCATCCCGCGGGCGCTGGGGTCGCTCGGCTTGACGGAGGCGATATCGTAGACAGGCAGGTTGACGTCCGTCGTGGCCGCCGGCGTAGAGAGGTCGGAGACGGGAATCGGGGGAGCCTGCGCGTGGATCCCATGCAATGGGACGGTAAGGAGGGCGGCCAACAGCAGGGTGCGCGCGGAGTTGTGGATCATGGTGCGAATCCTTTACGCGTTAGTTGGCCGAGGGCTTTTCAACGTGGTCGAGGGCGATGACCTCGACCGAAGTTTTTTCGGAGCTTAACTTGAGGCCGAGCTGCTGCTGCATGGCTTCGGTGAGGCTGGGTGCGGGCTCGACGCCATCGGCGAGCTTGCCGACGGGAGAGTGACCGTTGAACTGCGTCTCGTCGGGAAGGAAGGTGAGAGTGAAGTCGTACTTGCCCTTGAGGCCGGTTTTGTCGACAACGGGGCGGTCGAGCACGAGCGACTGGAGGAAGCCGGTGAACTCCGGGATGGCGGCGTTGCGGACCATGAGTGTAAGGCCGCCGGTGGCAGGGCGCATGCCAATGCCGGGCAGCGGGCCAGTGAGTTGTGTGGGGGCGAGCTTTGAGCCGGTCTTGTCGACGCTGAGGATGAAGGCGGAGAGCTCGCGTGTGTCCTTGTGGAACTTGAGCTGGAAGCGGTCGGTGAGGAGCTTGCGGATCATGCTGCGGACCTGCTCGGGGTTGGGCGCGCCGTCGACGTCGGGGACGGCGTCAATGTCGTAGCGGTCGCTGCTCATCCAGGAGGGGCCGCCGATGATCTGCTTGGCCTGGACCTGGTAGGAGAAGGCGATGAGGTCTTCGAGGGATGAGGCGCGGGTGCGGAAGTTGCGGCCGTTGACGGTGAGGCCGCGCATGCTGGTGGCGCCGGAGTCGTTGGGCTTGATGGTGGCGACCTCGAAGGAGGGGTTGGCGTCAGCGGGCATGAGCTTGGGCGGCGGAGGCGGCGCGGGGATCTCCCATGCGGTGGTCTTGGTGGCGCGGGCGAGGACGAGAGGGGTCGGGGTTGGGCCCTGTGTCCAGGTGCCGGTGATGGTGTTGCCGTCAGCGCTGAGCTTGCCTTCGTAGGTGCCACCGATGAGATCGACGGAGCACTTGAAGTCGGAGCCGTCGAGGGAGATGGACGATGCCTTGATGGGCTGCGCTCCCTGGTCGATGCTGTACATTGTGCCTTTTAGGGCGCCGTTGTCTTTGGCGATGACCAGGATGATGCGGAGGTCTTTCTGCACCTTGAGAGTGCCTTGCCAGTTGCCGGTGATGTCCTGCGCATGGAGCACGGAGCCGAGCAGTGCAAGGCAGGCGACGAGACAGAGCATGAACCTTTTCATCGGAGAGTCTCCCAGGGTGCTGCAGAGTCATTTACTGCGGAAGCGGCCCGAAACCGGGGCGGCGCATGAGATTTTGGTGGTCCTGGTGCGGTTGGACAAGAGTGCTGATTCGAAGGTTAGCAGGTGGCGGCGATTTTTCATGCATACGAATTAGGTGCCTGATTTGTTCCCGTGCCTTGTGAAGGGCCTGTGCTGCGAGCGGAATGTTAAGCTCGGGCGCTATAGTGGCAGGGACAAGGCGGATGCGTTGATGTTGGTTAAAGCGAGGAATTTGCTGCGTAAAGAGAGGTGGCTCGGAGCAGTTGCTGTGGCTGTTCTGTGCGCCGGTGTGGCTGGCGGGCAGCAGCCGACGGTGCAGGTTCGGGGGACGGTGAAGGACGCGAAGGGCGCTGCGGTGACGGGTGCAGCTGTGCGGCTGCGGGAGGCTGCGGGTGTGGATGTCCAAGCTATTACGGATGGGGCGGGCAGGTTTGTGCTGCCGGCAGTGGCGCAGGGTGATGCTTCGGTGACGGCTTCGGCGCGAGGGATGGAAGCACGCGCAGATGTGTCGGCGGCGAAGCTGGTGGAGCCGATGGTGCTGGTGCTGCGGCCAGCTGGGAATTCTGTGGGCGAGATGGAGTTCAGCGATGCTCCGAAGTTTTCAGTGGCGGGCGTGACGGACTGGACGGCGGTGGGTGGGCATGGGTCGGATGCGACGCTGCGGACGAGCGAATCGCTGGCGAGTGCGACGGCGAGTTTGCCGGGTGATGGTGCGGGTGCGGCGACTCCGGATGAGATGAAGGTTGCGGCTGAGGTCCGCGAAGATGAGGACCGCGGTGAGGTCGCGAAGGCGCAGGAGCGGGTGCATGCTGCGCTGCAGGCCCATGCGACAGCGAACCTGTATCGGCTGGCTGGCGAGGTGGATGAGAAGGGTGACGATCCGCTGGCGGCGGTGCGTGAGTTTGAGCAGGCGGCGAAGCTGGAGCCGAGCGAGGTGAACGAGTTTGAGTGGGGCTCGGAGCTGCTGGTGCATCGTGCGATATGGCAGGCGGCGGCGGTGTTTGAGCATGGGGCGGAGATGTATCCGGCTTCGGTGCGGATGCAGACGGCGCTGGGGACGGCGCTATTTGCGGGTGCGCGGTATGAACAGGCGGCGGAGCGGTTGTGCAAGGCCTCAGACCTTGCGCCGGAGGATGCGGAGCCTTACGAGTTTATGGGGAAGGTGGAGCTTGCAGCGCCGGAGGCGCTGGCATGCGTGGAGCCGCATTTGGCGCGCTATGTGCGGCTAAAGCCGGGGAGCTCCGAGGCGCATTATTTGTATGCGATGGCGCTATTGAGGCGGCAGGAGAGTGCTCCGGATGCAGCTGCGGTTGCACAGGCTGAGGCGCTGCTGAAGAAGGCTGTCGCGCTGGATGCGAAGTGTGGCGATGGGTACCTGGAGCTGGGCGTGCTTGCGGCGCAGCGGAAGGATCTGCCGACGGCGATTGGGTACTACTCGAAGGCGATTGATGCGGACCCGATGATGGCGGATGCTTACTATCGGCTGGCGAAGGCGTACGAGCGCACGGGGCAGCGCGAGAAGGCGAAGGAAGCGTTCGCCATGCATGACAAGGTGACGCAGGAACAGGCGGCAGCGACGGAGCGACAACGCAAGGCGGTGAAGCAGTTTCTGTTTGCGAAGCCGGGTGATGCGCCGACAGTTGCTACGCCTTAGTGCTGGGTTTGTCGGACTTGATGATGCCTTCGCCTTCGCGGATGGTGAGGATCTGATTGGCCTTGATGTGGGGGAAGTGCTCGAGTTTTTGCGTAGTGGGCCACTTTATTTCGATCATGTCGACGGTGTCGGCTTTGCCGAGCCCGAAGTGCAGGCGCAGATCGTTCTGTGACATGACGCTGCCGCCGCTGGCGACCTCGTCCATTTGAATGTGTTTGCCGGTGATGACACGGACGCGCGCGCCGATGGCGGTGCGGTTGCAGTGCGTGCCGATGAGCTTGATTTTGATCCAGTTCTGCTTGTTGCTGCCGCCTTCATTGCGAAGTAATGAGGGTGGGTCGTTGAGGTTGAGGACGAGGGCGTCCATGCAGCCGTTGTTGTTGTAGTCGCCGAAGGCTGCGCCGCGGCTGGAGAAGCGCTCGCTGATGCCGGGGCCGAGCTCGGCGGAGACGTCTTTGAAGCGGCCGTTGCCGAGGTTACGGTAGGCGATGCGGGGGTTCTTGTAGGTCTCACCGAAGTTGTAGCGGTCTACTTCGGGATAGACGTGTCCGTTGACCTGGATGAGGTCGGCCCAGCCGTCGTTGTCGAAGTCGAGGAAGCCGCAACCCCAGGCGACGTAGCGATTGTTGACGCCGACGCCGGAGGGCGCGGAGACGTCCGTGAATGTGCCGTCGCCGTTGTTGTGGTAGAGGTTGCAGGTGTCGTCGACGAAGTTGGTTTTGAAGATGTCGAAGAAGCCATCGCAGTCGTAGTCGGCGACGGCGACGCCCATGCCTGCCTGCTCGTGGCCGTCTTCGTTGTAGGCGCAGCCGGCCATGACGGCTATGTCGGTGAATGTGCCGTCGTGGTTGTTCTTGAAGAGGACGCTGGGCATGGAGTCGACGGCGATGTAGATGTCGGGCCAGCCATCGTTGTCGAAGTCGTAGGAGACGGAGGTGATGGAGTAGCGTGGGCCGGGCGCGAGGATGCCGGACTTTGCGGAGACGTCGGTGAATGTGCCGTCGCCGTTGTTGTGGTAGAGGATGTTGGTGTCGGGCGGGAGGCCGCGTGGGCCGCAGAGAATGGGCACGCCCTTCCACTGGCAGTAGTGGGTTTCGTTGGCGGGCGGGATCTTGTCGGGGTCGATCTTGATGTAGTTGCAGACGAAGAGATCGAGGTGGCCGTCGCGGTCGTAGTCGAGGAAGCTGCAGCCCGCGCCCCAGCGGCCCTGCTCCTGATAGAGGCCGGCTTTGCGGGTGACATCAGTGAATGTGCCGTTGCCGTTGTTGTGGAGGAGGCGGTTGTGGCCGAGGAAGCAGCAGAAGAGATCGTCGAAGCCGTCGTTGTTGTAGTCGCCGACGCAGACGCCGGTTTGCCAGCCGGTGATGCCGAGGCCGGAGTGTTCGGTGACGTCGGTGAATGTGCCGTCGCGATTGTTTTTGAAGAGATGCGAGGTGGGCGCTTTGCCGGCAGGCCAAGTGGTGTCGAGACGGTTGCCGTTGGTGAGGTAGATGTCGAGCCAGCCGTCGTTGTCGAAGTCAAAGAAGGCGAGGCCTGAGCCCTTGGTTTCGATGATGGAGCGCTTGTGGTCGATGCCGCCCCAGACGTTGGTGACGTTGAGGCCGGCGGTTTGAGCAACATCGACGAAGCGGATGCCGAGGTTGCCGGGCTTTGTCTCGACGGCTTCGACGGTGAGCGGATGCTTCCAGCGCCAGAGTGGCGTGGCGAGGGCGTCGGTGAGTGCCCCGCCGAGGAGGACGAGAGAGGAACCGAGGAAGCGACGGCGAGGGGTGATCATGCTGGGCAGATTATAGAGACGCTGTGTTGCGTGAGGGAAGCGCGGTGAGGAGTGCGTTGTGCGGACGAAGGGGCATTGTCATTGCAGTGTGTCCAGGGCTTTGAGCGCGACGGCGTTTTGCGGCTGGTGCTGGAGGAGGCTTTGCAAGGCAGCGCGGGCGCGCGCCTTGTCACCCTGCATGGCGTAGAGGCGCGCAAGGTTGAGGTAGGCCTGGTCGTTGTCAGGTGCGCGCTCGATGCCGGTTTTGAACTGCTGCTCGGCGAGGTCGAATTGCTGGAGACGCACGTAGATGATGCCGAGGTTGTTGAGTGCTTCCGGATAGATGGGGCGAAGCACGATGGCCTGCTGGAGATAGCCGGCGGCGGTCTGGAGCTGATTCTGCTGGGCGTAGAGCATGCCGAGGCTGTAGTGGACCTCGGCATCGTCGGCCTGCAGGGCGAGCGCACGCTTGAGGGCGGACTCAGCCTGTGGGTATGCTCCGGCGCGACGGTAGACGTTGCCTAGATTGAGGAGCGCGATCTCGTAGTCGGGGCGCAGTTCGAGTGCCTGCTGGAAGTTTTGTACGGCCTCTTCTGCGTGGCCCTGTTGCGCGGCCATCATGCCGAGGTTGTTCCAGGCCTCAGGGTAGTTGGAGCGCAGCTTGAGGGCGTGGTTGAGGTATTCACGTGCCTGGTCGAAGTTGTTGCGGCGGAGGTTGAGCGTGCCGAGGTTGTAGTAGGCCTCGGGGTCGCTGGGACGGGTGGCGACGACCTGTTGGAAGGAGGACTCGGCCTGCTCGTAGTAGCCGTGCTGGAAGAGGGCGACACCGTAGGTGAAGTCGTTGCGCTGGAGCGTGCTCTGATAGAGGCGCCCTTTGAAGGGCAGAGCGCGTTCGATGCGCTGCTGCGGCGTGGTGGGAGCCGTGGCGACGTCGTGGAGGATGCGATCGGCGGAGATGGAGCCCTGGTAGACCTTGACGATCTGGCCTTCCTTGTCGAGGAGGAAGGCGGTGGGGAAGGCGAGGTCGCGGCGTCGGTCGAAGAGGTAGCGATAGATGATGTTGTAGATACCGCCGACTTCGGGTGTGCCGAGGAGCACGGGGAAGGCGAGGCCAGACTGTTTGGCGAAGGAGCGGACGGCGTCGGATTGTGCGGGTTCGTCGAGACTGAGAGCGATGAGTTGGAGCGATGCGTTGTGGAGCTGCGCGTGGTTGCGTTGCAGGTGAGCGAGCTGTGCCGTGGACGCCGGTGATGTTGTGGCGAAGAGATGTAAGAGAACGTAGCTGCCGAGTGAGTCCTGGAGGTGATGTGTTGTGCCGGTTGTGTCAGAGAGTGAGAATGCGGGAGCCTTGAGGGGCGTAATGAGCCAGGTGTCGACGTCGGCGGGCAGGGACTCGCGTGGTGCAGGTGGGCCGGGCTGTTGGTAGAGCTGGGGCGGTGCAACGAATGGCTTGGATGTGAAGGTGGCGAGGCCTTCTTCGAGCTCGATGCGCTGGTTGATGGGGAGAGCTTCAAAGGTTTGGGCGAGGCCGCTGGGCCAATGGATTGTGGCAGTGAGTGGGCCTTCGAATATTCCTACGCCGAAGAAGAGCTCTTTGGAGTGCTGGCCGAGAAAGCCGGTGCCGGCCTGAAGATATTTGGTCTGCTTGAGTGAACCTGCCTGGAGCGTGATGGACGTGCCGATGGCGTCGCGATTGCTCTTGTGGCCACGGAGGCGGAAGCAGACGGAGTGGCCGATCTCGGTGAGGTTGTTGCGGAGGATGCGGAGTTGCGGGGCGTTGCGGTTCTTGAGAAGAAGCTCCAGGCGGCCGTCGTGGTCGATGTCGGCCAGAGCGAAGGAGCGGCTGTCTTCGAGACAGTCGAGGCCGACCACGGAGGAGACCTCGGCGAAGGTGCCGTCGCCGTTGTTGGCGAACATTACGTTGCGTTGGTAGGCGTTCCAGGAGTTGTCGGCGCGGACGAGCTCGTTGATGGCGTTCCAGCCGTGCTCGTAAGCGAGGCGCGGGGAGGCGTCGTCGGGAGAGTTGGCGACGATCTGCCGCCAGAAGAAGCTGCCGATGTCGGTGAGGTCGGCGGCGGAGATGTAGCCATTGGTGACGTAGAGATCGGAGAAGCCGTCGTGGTCGAAGTCCCAGGCGTCGGCGGCCCAGGACCAGTGGGCCATGGCGGTGTTGGACTCCGCGCCGCCATTGTGGAAGGTGCCATTGCCGAGGTTGCGGTAGAGAGCGTTACCGAGGGCTTGTCGCTGATAGGTGGAGCGGACCTCCTCGGTGGCATCGGGGTGAAACTGCTTCTGGTGGGAGACACGCTGGCCGGCGGCTTCCCACATGCTTGAGATGTAGATGTCCTGATGGCCGTCGTTGTCGAAGTCGGCCCAGCAGGCGCTCATGCCGGCGGCTGCGTCTTCGACGTGCGACTGCTGCGAGATGTGCTGAAAGGTTCCGTTGCCGTTGTTGCGATAGAGCTGCGACTTGCCGAAGTCGTTGGCGATGCAGAGGTCGGGCGCGCCGTTGCCGTTGGAGTCGCCCCAAGCGCAGGCGAAGCTGTAGCGGTTGTTCTCGACGTTGAGGCCTGCGGCCTGCGTGGTCTCGACGAAGCGGCCGTTGCCTTCGTTGTGGAGCAGGCAGTTCTGTGGGCCGTTGCGGGCGTCGTAGTAGGGCACGGGGTAGTGGTACTGGTCGAGGCCGAGGTAGTACTGATAGGTGCAGAAGTAGATGTCGAGGCGGCCGTCGTTGTCGTAGTCGGCGAGGGCGGCGTGCGTGAAGGTGCCGTTGGGCGGGGCAGCGAACTGGAAGGCATCGTGCTTGAGAGCGAAGGTGCCGTCGCCGTTGTTGCGGAAGAGCAGCGGGCCGCTGCCGCAGACGACGAGGAGATCTTGCAGGCCGCGGTTGTCGAAGTCCGCGAAGAGGGCGCAGGCGGTGTTGTCGAGGACATCGACGCCGGCGTGAGCGGAGACATCTTCAAAGGTGCCGTCGCCGCGGTTGCGGTAGAGGCGGTTGGGCAGGCCGGCGGGTTGACAGACGTAGATGTCGTCGAGGCCGTCGTTGTTGTAGTCGCCGGCCGTGATGCCGTTGTTGGCGTAGATGTCGATGCCACAAGCACCGTCGAGCACGGTGCGCCAGTGATCGACGCCGTGTTGCAGCTGATCTGTATAGGAGCTGTTGCCCGCGAGGGCGTGCGCTGTGATGTCGATGAAGGAAGAGGGCTCGCCGATGCTGAGACGTTCGCTGAGGGCTTGCCAGCGGTGGATGGTCCACGCGGGCGGGGTTGTCTGGCTGCAGAGGAGCTGCCAGCCGCCGACGCGTTCTTCCCGGCGACGGTCATGACGTGTGCCTGCGATGTTGTAGCGCATCTCAATCTGCACGGTGAGCGGGGAGGTGGAGGCGACGTCGATGGCGTAGATTTCGAACTCTGCAACGGTGATGGCCGAGAGCGGGTCGAGCCAGTTGGTGATCTCCTTGAGGAAGGCTGCGGACGTGGTGCTGGCGGCGGGTGCGAAGCTGCGTTGCGAGACATGGATGCCTGCGCGATCGCGGAGGACGACCTCGTGTGCAGGTATCAGAGAAGAGGCCTCGAAGTGGTCTGACAGCAGCGCCAGGAGATGTTCGTGATTCGGAGAAACGGAAGTTAGTTTGCGGGCCCAGAGTGCGAAGAGAACGGCGATCTGGGAGGCGTAGCTCTCGGTGATGTACGAGTCCGAACCGGGAGGGACGAGGCGGAGGACATCGGCGAGCGAAGACGGCGAAGGATAGTGAGGACGGTAGCGTGTGGTGTCACCGAAAAGCAAGGATTCATGGTGATTTTGCGTGCCCGCGGGCACGCGCAGAAGAGGACTGCCACAGAAAGGCGCCGCGCGAAGAGTGAAGGCTGTGGCACCTAAAGCGCGAAGAAGCTCACGTCTGGAGAGGAGCGTTTTGTGGGGGGAGCGATGTGGCATGCAGATCCGAAGGGCGGGCATTGAGCGTCCGCAGAATACCACTCCGCTGTCAGCGTGGTGGAGAAGGGACAACATGCCGCGGAGTAGGTGTGCAGGTTGGATAGACAGCTTTTTGGTGTGTCCCAAATTTGAAGTATTGACAGTGCCAGTTCAGTTCAGTAGTGTTCCGGCGAGACATATGCAAGCGGTTACATCGTCGCGAACCTTTTACTTCCCCAGCTTTGTGATCTTGAAGCCGAGCATGGACAGTGAGCTGGCGGATAAAGCACTTGAAGCAGCATTTGACACGATTTCTTCCGTTGGCTTGGATTGTGGCGGCAAATATTGAAAGCGCTTACACTGCGGCGTGATTTTTCGTAATGACGGCCAGGCAATACGCACTGACCGCGCGAACGCCGCAGGGAGCGAACAGCACGATGCAGGAACTTTGGAGGAGGTAACTTCGGATGAACCACGATCGCAATCCGATCACGCGCACATTGAAGCCAGCACGCTTTGCGCTGGCGTTTCTATTTTTGTTAATGGCTACGGCCGGGTACGCGGGCGCACAGGTCGATGAAGGATCGATCGCCGGCACAGTTATGGACCCCACCGGCGCCGTCGTGCCCGGCGCTTCCGTAACCGTTACCAACACCGATGTCGGATTGAAGCTGCAGGGCACCACCAACAGCGCAGGCGAGTTCACCTTCTCTCCGGTCAGGATCGGACACTACTCGGTCACCGCATCAGCGCCCGGTTTTCAGAAGACGACGCAGCAAAACTTGACCGTCAACATTGCAGAGCACCTGCAGGTTCCCATCCAGCTGAAGACGGGCGCGATCTCGGACACGATCGAAGTCACGACGGAGCCTCCGCAACTACAGACAGACGAGTCCTCGGTCGGCCAGGTGGTCACGGAAAAGACCGTCAACGACCTGCCGCTGAACGGACGTAACTTCACGTTTCTTGCTCAACTGGGAGCCGGTACGCAGTCGGCAGAGGCCGATACACGCGGTAACTCGGCTTCCGGTGCGTTCTCCGCCAACGGGCTGCGGCCAGCGCAGAACAACTACCTGCTCGACGGCATCGATAACAACTCCAACGCGGTCGACTTCCTGAACGGCACCAACTTCATCGTGCTGCCTCCGATTGACGCCATCGCCGAGTTCAAGGTGCAGACCTCGGACTACAGCGCCGACCTTGGGCGCGCAGCCGGTGCCGTACTCAACGCCTCCATCAAGTCCGGTACCAATAGCCTGCACGGCTCGGTCTGGGAGTTCTTCCGCAACGATGTGCTCGACGCTCGCGACTTCTTCGAGCCTGCCGGCCAAAAGAAGGCTGCGTTCCGCCAGAACCAGTTCGGCGCATCTATCGGCGGCCGCATCATCAAAGACAAGCTCTTCTTCTTCGGTGACTACGAAGGCCTGCGGCGTGTACAGGGCCAGACCACAACCGCCACTGTTCCTACACTGAATGAGATCAACAGCGGATACACAAACCTCGCGGACATCCTGAATGGACAGGCTGGAGCGAAACCGCAGGTCGACCTTCTCGGTCGCAGTATTCCGCTCGGCGCTGTTCTCGATCCCGCGACGACCCGACTTGTAAGCGCAGGTGTGCTCGATCAAACCTCAGGCATCGTCACCCCTCAACCCACCAGTGGGTCTGTGCCGGTGGGAACGCCCCTTGGCTACGTGCGCGATCCGTTCGCGGGCAATCAGATCCCAGCAGGCCGGATAGACCCGGTGGCCCTCAAGATTCTCTCGTTATTTCCGAAGCCGACGAACAGCCTCTACGCTTCCAACTTCGTCTCCAGTCCCGACCTGTATGAACATCGCAACGCCTTTGATGTTCGCGTCGACTACAATGCGAGCCAGAAGGACCAGGTCTTCGGCCGCTTCAGCTACGTCGACGATCCTCAGTACATTCCTGGTGTCTTCGGCGGCATTGCCGATGGCGGCGCCTTCCAGCAGGGCATCCAGACGGCGCACTCCAATCAGTCGGTCATAGGCTATACGCATGTCTTTACGCCATCCACCATCAACGTGCTCCATGTCGGTTTCAACCACCTGCACACCACGCGCTACGGCCCTGAGGGTGGCGTCAACGGCATCCCTGCTCAGTACGGCATTCAGGGTATCCCGCAGTTCTCTGAGAATGGCGGCCTTCCCCAGATCAATTTTGGCGGCCTGTCGACGCTTGGCTCCAACTCGTACCTGCCGTCGGATGAGACGAGCCAGACATTGCAGATTACCGATGACTTCACCAAGGTCTACAAGACCCACAGCTTCAAGGTGGGCATTGAATCGCAGCTCGTAAAGAACGATGTACTACAGCCGCCGAATGCGAAAGGTGACTTCGACTACAACGGGACATACACTGACGTTCCGGCCCAGAACAGCAAAACCACCGGTCTGGCACAGTTCCTCATCGTGCCGGAGGTGGCGACCGTTCCCAATGGTTTCGACTACTCCGGTGGCTCGGATAACGTCCAGGCTTCAAACTCCAGCAAGACCGATGACTATCGCACCTATCTTGCGGGTTATATCCAGGATGACTGGAAGGCAACTCCAAAGCTGACCTTCAACCTGGGCGTTCGCTACGACTACTTCTCGCCGATTCGAGAGACCAATGGCGGCCAAGCGAACTTTGTACCCAACGGACCACTCAATAACGGCACTCCGACCTATCTCATCCCTGCGTCAGGTAAGGCGGATGCGAATGTTGCGTCGACATATCCTGTGTTTGCCGCTTTGCTACAGACGGATGGAATTACGCTAGAGCAGACCGACAAGTATGGCCAGGGCCTCGTGCAGACTCAGAAGACCAATGTCTCGCCACGCATCGGTGTTTCATACCAGGCAAGCAACAAGCTTGTTCTCCGTGCGGGTTTTGGATACTTCTTCAACTCGTTTGAAAATCAAGGCTATGGCCCGAACATCGGCGAAAACTATCCCTTCCAGTTCCAGTTCAACTACTCGGGGCAGTCACCGCTAACAACCCCCGGTGCGTCGGGAGTTGCGCCGGTCAGCTACAACACCGCGTACGCTGGCAATCCTACGTCGACCCCACCTATCCCACCTTGCGCCACGGCTGGCCCAGGGCAAACAGCGAGCATAGGCTCCGGCCTCTCCTGCTTCAGCTTCAATCCTGCCCTGGTCAACCCGGCGAATCTAGGTCTGCAAGGCCTCCAGTTCGACTACAAGACACCACGCACGCTCAGCACCAACTTCAGCGTGGAGTATGCTCTCACCCGCTCGCTCTCAGCTACCGTGGCGTATGTCTTTACGCAGGCCCAACATCTGCAGATCGGTATCGGCAGCAATAACGTAACAGCCATCCTGCCAGCGAGTGCCAACACAAAGAACCCGGCTGCGCCCGGCACAGGCGGCACGGTTCCATTCGTCGATTTCGGCTCGGGCGCCAGCTACCAGGCGACGGCCGGTTCCAGCAACTACAACGGCCTGCAGGTCAAGCTCGAGCAGCGCTATGCCAATGGTCTGTCCTTCCTGTTCGCGTACACCTACTCCAAGACGCTCTCCGACGCACTCGACCTCCTCAACGGAGGTAGTCTCGGTGGCTTCCGTGCCCCATCCGTTCCGGGGCTTGGACCGAGCTTTGACTATGGCCCGGCGGACTTCGATATTCGGCAGGTACTGCACTTCAGTGGCGGCTATGAACTTCCGTTTGGCGCAGGCAAGCACTTCGCAAGCTCTGCCGGCAGAGGCATGAACTATCTGATCGGAGGCTGGTCGGCAAACTACATCCTCACGCTGCAGGGCGGTCAACCGATTACACTTGGCTGCCCCACCGCGACAACGGCTGGAACAAGCTGTAACGATGTGCGTGTACCGGGACAGAATCCCGATCTGGGGATTCACATCACCGCGAACGGACCTCGCTGGTTCAATAACCCGGCGGCGTTCCAGCAACCCTGCCCATTGGGTGCCGCCGCAACCGCTGGCTGCATTCCGCTCACAGGCAGCGCGATCCTCGGCGACTCGCAGGGCACCGTCTCAGGGCCGGGTTTCCACCGCCTCGACTTCTCGCTGTTCAAGGACATCAAGTTCAGCGAGCGTTTCCGTGGCCAGTTCCGTACGGAGTTCTTCAATATCGTCAACCATCCCAACTTCGACGCCCCTGGATTTGGTGGCAATGGTGTCGTCTCCATCAGTGGTTCAACAGCCTTCAACAACAGCAACTTCGGCTTAGTCGGAGCTACACGCGACAATCCGTACGACCCGCGCCAGATCCAGTTTGCCTTCAAGTTGTACTACTAGCCCAAACACGAAGCCCCGGAAGGACGCTACTATACCTCTTTCCGGGGTTTATCGTTGGGGGGAGCCGTGGGCTGGGGCTCGTGCGAGGTTGCTGGTAGCGATGGTGAGCCGGAGAAGCTATCGGATGTTGACTGCCGGTTGCATTCTTTGCAGCGCCATCGGTGCGGCGCAGCAGGGCGCAAATCCTCCTACAGACCAGCGGCTGGAGACGATCCTCCAATCTGCTCAGGCCGAATACTCAGAAGGACGACCGTCGCAGGCAGCGGTGCAACTGGAAGCCATTCTTCCCATACCGAACGATCCTGCGTTGGAGCACCTAGGTCCACAGTACTTTCCTGTAGAAGAGCTTCTTGGCCTCTGCTATGCGTCGATGTCACAGGACGAGCGCGCCGTACCGTACCTTGAAGCGGCAACGCGCCTGAATCCGAAGGCTGAAGAGGCACATACCAATCTCGCCGCCAGCCTCCTGCGGCTCGGTCGACCGGACCAGGCGCTCGGAGAATTTCGCGAGGCGCTCGCCATCGCACCGCAGGACTACACCGCCAACCACAACCTGGGTGAGTTTTATATCCAAGGCGGCAAGATTGCCGCGGCTGTGCCGTTTCTGGAAAAGGCCCAGCAGATCAAGCCGGACGCTTACGATAACGGATACGACCTTGCAACCGCTGACCTTATGGTCGGTCGTTACGCTGCGGGTCATCAGGTGGTGCAATCGCTTCTGCAACTAAAGAACACAGGTGAATTGCATGACCTGGAGGCGCAGTTCGATGAGAAGGAAGGCAAGTATGTCGATGCCGCCAATGAGTTCGAGACTGCCGCGCATCTAGACCCCAGTGAGAACAACTTGTTCGACTGGGGCAGCGAGCTCCTTCTGCACCGCACCTACGACCCCGCAATCGAGGTATTTCGCGCTGCGGCGCAGCGATATCCGAGCTCGCCGCGCATCTTGATCGGGCTCGGGATTTCGCTCTATGCGCGCGGGCTCTATGAAGAGGCAGTGAAGGCGTTGCTTGCTGGGGCAGACATCAGCCCCAGGGAGCCTCGCTGCTATTTGTTCCTCTCGAAGGCCTATTACACACAGCAGAGCCATACGCCGGAGGTCATTCAACGCTTCCACCGTTATGCGGACCTGGAGCCGAACAACGCGCTCGCGCAGTACTATTACGCGATGAGTCTCTGGAAAGGCGGACAAACCGAAGGCGCGCCTGTTGATATGCAGCATGTAGAGTCTCTTCTTCAGCGTGCGGTCACGCTCGACGGGAAACTTACTGAAGCTCACTTCGAGCTGGGTAATCTGTACTCTGGCCGACATGACTATGCGCAGTCCGTGCCGCAGTATCGTCGCGTGATCGAACTCGATCCCAAATTTGCCGATGCTCACTTCCGCCTGGCCACTGACTACACCCACATGGGCGACAAATCGCAGGCGCAGGCGGAGTTTGCTATCTATCAGAAGCTTCGTTCCGAACACCTCGCCGCGTCGGATAAAGAGGGAGACGAACTGCAACAGTTTGTGTACACCTCTAAGGCGCCCACCGGCAATCCGTAGACGGAGGCATCATGGCTGACTTCTTTCGCGATCGACTTTCCGTCACCAGCCGGGCAAGTCTTGCACCGCTCGAGGTCGCACGCCGTCTCGGTCGCACACGGCGTGAGTTTCTGCGCGATGTGGCGGGTATGGCTCTGGGTGGTTCGTTGCTGAGTGCGAGCCCTTTTGTGCATGCCGCGACCGCCAGAAAGAAGCGCAAGGTGATTGTGATTACGTTCGGCGGCGGCGCACGTGACCAGGAGACGTTTGCTCCCGAAGGACAGGTCAACATTCCGCACATGCTTGGGGAACTGGCGCCGCAGTCGAGTTTTTTTACGCAGGTGACGAACCGCGGCATCCTTGGACACTATGTTGCGACGGCGAGCCTGGCGACGGGAGTGTATGAGACGCTGAATAACTTTTCGGCTGTGCCGCCTGATCATCCGACGGTCTTTGAGTATTTCCGGAAGGACCTGGGGCGGCCTGTGTCAGATGCGTGGGTCGTGGCGCCGAGCAATGGATTCAACCGCATTGGCGAGAGCGATTGCAGGAGCTATGGTGCCGGGCTGGGAGCGCAGGTGGTGCTGCCGAAGCATCTGCTGAGTGCTGCGGCGGGCGGAGGCAAGACGGATTATAGCCATCTGCTACATGACAACTACGAGACGCCGCTCTATGCGCCGCAGATCGCGGGTGGGGAGTTTGAGCTGCAGCAACTGGAGAAGGTGCTGAAGCTATCGGTGGATGACTTTATGGCGCATGCGAAGAGCCTTTCGAGCCCGGATGAGCTTTCGGTGTACATTGCGCGACAGCTGATGCGGCAGGAGTCGCCGAGTTTGCTGTGGATCACGATGCACGATATCGATGTGGCGCACTCGGGTGCCTATTCGCTGTACATCGACGCGATCCGCAGGACCGACAGGCTATGTGCTGCGTTGTGGAAGGCCGTGCAGGAGGAGCCGGAGTATGCGGGCAACACTACGATGCTAATTCTGCCGGACTTTGGACGCGACGCGGATGAAGATGCCGGTGGCAATGGGTTTCAGCACCATCGGACGGGAGATGCGGAGTCGCGAACGACGTGGATGATAGCGTTGGGCGCGGGTGTGAGGCAGGGCGTGGTGTACGACAGTCCGGTGCAGTCGATTGATCTTGTGCCGAGCATCGGCGCGATGATGGGATTCTCTGCGGAGCAGTCGCAGGGTAAGCCGATCCAGGAGCTGTTGTAACGCCATGCTGCCAAGCGAACTTCAAGCCGCGCAGTTCGATGCGTATCCGCCGGAGGCGAAGAGGCTGGCGGTGGAGCATCTGGCCTTGCTTCGGCAGTTACCGCTGAGTTTTCTGCCGGGGCTGCTGCGTGAGTTGATCGAGTATGACTACAAGTTTCCGGTAGAGCGTGCGCGGATGGATGAGGAGCTCTCGGTCCTGAGTGCTCTTTCGGCCTCGCAGCTAGTGGAGCGGTTCAGGGGGTTCGCGGCGCTGAAGCTTTCGGCAAAGTTGGAGCGTACGGAGTGGGTGACGAAGCCGGGACAGTTTGTCGAGCAGGAGTCGGCGTACCTATGGACGACGCATCAGCTGGATGCGTTCCGCGAGGCGGCTGTTACATATGGCGACCAGCTGCAGACGGCGCGAGCTGTGCCAGTGCTGCCGGTTCAGCGGCTGGGGATTGCTGTGATCGGGCAAGGGGCCTTTAGCACGCAGGAGCCGCTGTTTCGCGCACTGCGGAAGCATGGCACTTACTTTACGGCGGTGAAGCCTGAGGGCGGACTGGAAGCACTGATCGCGACGACGGAAGCGCGAGCGAAGGCGCATCCCGTGGCGTATGGGCACTGGTATGTTGATGGCGGTACGGTAGTGCGGCCGACGAGCGGGTTGACTACGGTGAGCTACGATGCGCTGTCGCCGGTGCGTGATCGGCTGCTGACGTTTATGAAGACGGAGATTGCCAAACCCGGGATGGGGCCGGAGGAACTGCGGACGGACCTGGCCCGGCTGGTGCCTGCGGAGCTGGGGATGAAACGTGGCGGTGATGCTGTTCTGGATGGGTTTCAGGTGAGGCTGTTTACTGAGGGGTCAGGGACGCAGATCTTCAGTACGACATTTGCGCAGTGGACGACTCGTGAGGTGTTGCGACGAGCCGAGCCGCTGACGCTGCTGGTGCGGTATGCTCCTCGGCAGCGACAGAGACCTATGAACGAGCTGCTGGCTAATACGGGCAACGTGAACGAACTGGATCCAGCGGGGTCACTGGTGGATGGCGATATGGCGGCCTACTACCACTGGGTGAACCAGCAGCGGCTGGCGGGCGCGGAGCAGTCGTCGTTCCTGGTGTGGTGGGAGGGCCAGAGCCAGGCGGTGGTGGTTGCGCCTACACTGCCTCGCGGTGTGAGCTCAGATTCACCGATGGATCTTCATGCGCTGGTACAACTGGCGACGGGATAATCGGATACGGCTGGGTGGAACGGGAATCTGAGGAAAGAGACGGTACGACGACTTTGGTTCATTCGCTGGTGTGCCCCTTCATGGGGGAGTTCATGGGGACGATGGTCCTTATCCTTCTGGGCAACGGCGTGGTTGCCGGGGTGCTGCTGAAGCGGTCGAAGGCCGAGGGGGCCGGGTGGTTGACGATTACGGCTGCGTGGGGGCTGGCGGTGTTTGCCGGGGTATTCACGTCGACGGCATGGGGCAGTGCCGATGCTCACCTGAACCCTGCGATTACGGTGGCTTCGGGGATCATGACCGGGGACTGGCATAAGGCGCTGGTCTATATTCCGGCGCAGATCCTTGGGGCGATGGCAGGGCAGGCGCTGGTGGTGGCGCTGTACTGGCCTCACTGGGCGGTGACCAAGGATGCCGATGCCAAGCTGGCGTGCTTCTGCACGGGGCCTGCGATACGGAAGCCTCTGGCGAATGTGGTGGCGGAGATGATTGGGACGTTCACTCTGTTTCTGGTGATTGCTGCGATTACTTCGAAGGCCGTGGGTGGCGCCAGTGGGTTGGCGATCGGACTTTCACCATTTTTGGTGGGGATGCTGGTGTGGGGGATCGGCATGTCGCTGGGCGGCGTGACGGGGTATGCGATCAATCCGGCGCGCGACTTTGGGCCTCGGCTGGTGCATAGCCTGCTGCCGCTGCCGGGGAAGCGGGATGCGGACTGGGGCTATGCGTGGGTGCCGATCCTGGGGCCGGTTATGGGGGTCTCGCTGGCGGCGGTGCTGATCCGGTGCTTCAACTGAGGGTTACCTCGCTGGCTGAGGGCTCCCCCCTGGTTTTGGGGCTATGATCCGCAGCGCAAAGGGGTTAGCGGTAGTACTGCCTACCGTAGCGTCCCGCTAGAGACGGCGACCGTGGCTGGCGGATCAGTTGCCGGGGATGGTGTCGCGGGTGGTGGACCAGTTGTCGAGGATCTTGTGCAGGACGGTGGAACCGCAGAGGTAGGCGGTTTCGAGCGAGACCTTGCTGCCGATGTAGGGTGCGGTGAGGCTCTCGACGGGCTCGTGGCCGGGGGCGGGCATGGAGAAGTTGCTGCCGGTGCGGAGGTCGAGGATGCGGTCGTAGTCGATGCGGTGCATGTGGCTGAGGCGCTCGGCTGCGAGCAGGAAGCCGGAGTCTTCCATCTCGGTCATGGCGAAGGTGCCCTGGCCCTTGGTCCAGAGGCGGACCCAGTCCTCGGCGAACTTGTTCATGATGGCGCCGTGCCAGTAGTAGTCGGAGGCGAAGGTGTCGCCGAGCAGGACGAAGGGCGGGCGCTGGGCGTTGGGGTAGCCGGTGTAGCGAGTGCGGAAGGTGGCGACTTTGGGATCGTCCATGAGCTTTAGATCTTTGGTCTGTGCGTAGGCCCAGTCGACGAGTTTGGGGTTGAGGGTGAAGAGGTTGGAACGGTGCCAGCTAGGGGCGTCCGTGGTGGGCGGGTTGGGGCGGATGGAGCCGGTGGGGAAGAGGCCGTAGGGCCAGTCCTTGGGCATCTCGCGGGGGTCGATCATGCGGACGACGTCGCCGACGACGTAGTGCGCCCAGGCGGCGGAGCCGATGCTGGCGACGTTGGGGTCGACGCCGGCGATGCCGTTGATGAGGAAGTAGGCGTGGGTGAGGTCGAAGCGCGGGTCGAGGCCGAGGGCCATCATGCTGGCGGTGGCGTTGGTGAGCGTGGTACCGCTGAGCATGCCGAGGATGGTGTGGTCTTTGTTGGTGCGGAGGGCGTGCTGGCCTGCGGGCAGGTCGGCGCCGCCGGGAAAGTCGACGATTTGATCGAGGTGCTCGCGCTCGACCCAAAACTGGTACTCCCCGGGGATGTCGCCGGTGTCGTTGCCGACCTCGAAGGTGGAGATGACGACGGCGCGGATGTGCCAGGGGTGCTCGGGCGTCTGCGCTTGAGTGCGGCCGAAGAGCGAGAGACAAACGCAGAGGACGCAGAGAGCGCGGAGGAGCGTGGCGGCTTTCGTGGTGAAGACACGATGGGTGAGGGTGCGCATGGCGGGCTCCTGCATTCAGAAGGGGATATGCATAGAGTACTGCATGCGATGGGGGAGGGGAGGTTGAGGCGCGCTGACGGAATGGCCGTGCAGCGCGCCTTGGGGTACTAGCGGCCGATGATCTCCTGCTTTTCCGTGGGGATGCGGCGGATCTCTTCGGCGGTGAGGTTGGTGTGCGCGGTGACCATCTGCGTGGGCAGGCGGCGGAGCCAGTTGTTGAGGGAGAAGTCCTGGAAGGTGTCGGCCTTGAAGAGCTCGAGGAAGATGAGGTCTTCGGTGCCGGTGTTTTCGATGTAGTGGCCGGCGACGGCGGGGACGTAGCCGACGTCGTTGGCGTTGAAGTCCATGGTGCGGGCGCGGCCGGGCGGCATGAAGACGGTCATGCGGCCTTTGCCGGCGAGGTAGAACTGCCACTCACTGGCGTTGGGGTGCCAGTGGAGCTCGCGGATGGCGCCAGGCTTGAGGATGACGAGGCCGGCGGCGATGCTCTTGGAGACGGGGAAGTTATGCGAGTCGACGACGCGGACCTCGCCACCGCTATCGGCGCGGGTTGGCTCCATCGAACGCATCTTGAAGGTGTACTGCTGTTTGGAGGCGACGCTGGAGCCACCGACTTCAGCGCGGTCCGCGGCGAGCGTGTCGGGGAGGTCCGAGGGGAAGATGTAGAGCTCGCGCTTGGGGAGTTTTGCGATGGCGGCGGCGTCGAGGTTGGAGTTTTTCGTGATGACTTCGTCGGGGGTGTGGGCGAGCCACTCGGAGACGAGGAAGGTACCGTCCTCGGAGAAGCCGCCTTCGTCGAAGACGAGGAGGAACTCGCAGCCGTCGGGGCCGAGGCCCTGGATGGAGTGCGGGTAGCCGGCGGGGAAGAACCAGAGATCGCCCTGGGAGACGTCGTCGATGAAGATGGTGCCGTCAGGGTTGAGGACGGTGACGCGAGCGTTGCCGTAGAGCATGTAGGCCCACTCGTCGGCGGTGTGCCAGTGGAGTTCGCGGAAGCTGCCGGCGGTGAGACGCATGTTGACGCCCGCGATGTCCTTGGAGGGTGGGAGCTCGCGCTGGGTGACCTGATGCGTCCAGCCTCCTTCTTCGACGCGCTTGCGGGCGAGGTCGAAGGAGTACCAGATGGGGCCGATGTCGCCGAAGTCGGTCTCGGGCGGGGTGTTGGAGTTGGGATTTTCGGCGAGGAGTGCGGCGTTTTCCTGACCGGGGTTGCTGCTGGAGTGGTCGGCTTCACCGGCGTGGATCTGCGAGCGCTGCTGCGCGTGGGCGACGGCGGCTCCGCCGATGGCGGCGGCAAGGGTAAGGGAGGTGCGGCCGAGGAAGCGGCGGCGTGAGGGGTCTGTGGGGGCTTCGGTTTGATCTTGCTCGAGGATGCTGCTCATGGGAATCTCCTTGTGGGCTCTGAGTTCGCCCCGCATGATTGATTCGATGCCTCGTGCAGTGATTCGTCCAATCGTATCTTACGGATTCAGTAAGTTGTTTTCATTATCAGTGGTGGTGAGGCTTAAGACGCAGGTCTCTCCGCTGCGGCGCGGTGCGCCTCCGGTCGAGATGACACATCTGTGGGGGTTCGAGAAGCAGATTCCTTCGCTGCGCTACGGAATGACAGGTGGTGGGATAGAGGTGGGTAAGGCTAGAGGCGGGAGCAGCTTGTGGCGATGGCGAGGAAGGCGCGGAGCATGGGTGTGTCGCGGTCTTTGCGGGTGGCGATGGCGATTTCGGAGACCGCCAGTTTGGGAGAGATGGGTTTGATGGCAATGTCTTGGCGCTGGGAGAGCACGATGGAGCGCGGGAGGATGGCGACGCCCACACCGGCGGCGACGAGTGCGGTGGCGGTATACATCTCGCCGGTCTCCTGGACGATGTTGGGTGAGAAACCTGCGTCGGTGCAGAGGCGGATGATGGCGTCGAAGAAGCCGGGAGCCCAGTGACGGCCGTAGGCGACGAAGAGCTCGCTGCGGAGGTCGGCGAGTTTGATGCGGTCACGGCGAGCGAGTGGGTGCGATGCGGGGAGCACGATGACGAAGGGTTCGCGGTGGATGACCTGCAGGCGGAGGGAGTCGTCCTGCAACGGGAGGCGGAGGAAGCCGACGTCGATGGCGTTATCGCGGAAGCTCTGCAGCTGGAGCGAGGTGCGCATGTTGCGGATGTCGAGTGAGACCTCGGGCAGCTTGCGGCGTGCGAGGGTGACGATGTGGGGAACGATCTCCAGCGCCGCGGAGGAGACGAAGGCGATGCGGAGCTGGCCGACTTCGCCGCGGGAGGCTTTTTGTACGCGCTGGATGGCACGTTCGGCGCGGGCGAGTGTGGCGCGGGCCTCTTCGATGAAGATCTCGCCTTCGGGCGTGAGGCGCACGACGCGGCGTGTGCGGTAGAGCAGCTTTACGCCAAGCTCTTCTTCGAGGTTCTGGATCTGGGCGCTGAGCGCGGGCTGCGAGAGGTGCAGGTGCTCGGCGGCGCGGATGAAGCTAAGGCGTTCGGCGACGGCGAGGAAGGATTTGAGGTGCTTGAGTTCCATGCCGCTCCTGCCCTCGCTTGCTTTCTTTAGCTCCAGTCGTCGCGGATGGCAGCCTGGTCGGCGATGACCTGCTCGAAGTTATCGGATTTTTTGACGAGGATATCGCCGAGGCCGACGGCCTGACGGAGCAGGATGGCCTGTAGCCGCACGAGTTCGAGCATCGCTAAGAAGGTGCAGATGAGCGCGCGCTCGGACTTGGTGTTGGCCAACATGCGGCGCAGGCTGATGGGGCGGTCTTCCATGAGCAGGCGCTGTTTGACGAACTGAATCATCTGCGCCACCGTCACTGAATCTTCGTCGATGGAGTGGATGGGGCGGTTGCGCAGGCGCTCGAGGATGTCCTGGAAGACACGGACGAGGTCGACGGTGTCGGCGTCGATCTCGCGCTCGTCGTCGGCGGAGACGATGCCCTGGTCCTTGAGGAAGCTCTTGAGGCCGGGTTGCGTCCAGGAGGCGTCTTCGACGAGCTGCTTTTGCTGGAGCATCTGGGCGGCGGCCTTGAAGCGCTCGTGCTCGAGGAGGCGCTCGACGAGTTCGCGGCGCGGGTCTTCGGCATCGGCGCCAGTGACGTCGGAGGGGTCGCGCGGGAGCAGAGTCTTGGACTTGATGTGGATGAGCAGCGAGGCGGTGTAGATGAACTCGCCGGCGGCGTCGACGTCGGTCTGCTTGAGGTGGTGCGTGTACTCGAGAAACTGCTCGGTGATGCGGGCGATGGGGATGTCGTAGATGTCGATGTTCTGCTTGCGGATGAGGTCGAGCAGAAGGTCCATGGGGCCGTCGTAGACCTTGCCGACGGTGATGGAAAAGGGCGACTGGCTGGCCTCGTCCTTGGTCTTGTCGCGGTCTTTGCGCTCGCGGACGGATTTGGGATCGGGCGCGGGCGGTGTGGGCGGGTGTTCGAGCACGAAGGGCTTGCGCGAGGCAGCGGGCGCGGCGTTCTCTTCAGCGTCCGTGGCTGCGGGTTCCGAGGTTGAAATGGCGTCAACTGCATCGGCAGGGCTGGGAGCGCCGGGGTCCTTCGACTGCGCCTCGTGAGAAGACGGTGAGGCTTCGCTCAGGAGGACAGTCTCTTCTTGAGAAGACGTTTTGTCGAGGTTGGTTTCTTCGGGCATGGTTAGCTGAGCCCCATTGCGGTCTGGACTTCGTCGAGCGTCTGGCTGGCGCGCTTGATGGCGCGGTCCTTGCCGTTGGCGAGGACATCTTTGACGACAGAGGGCCGCCGTTCGAGATCGTTGCGGCGCTCCTGCATGGGGGCGATTTTTTCTACGATGGCGTCGGCGACCCAGCTCTTGCATTCGATGCAGCCGATGCTGGCGCTGCGGCAGCCGGCGGCTGCTTCCTGCTGAACAGCTTCGGTAGAGAAGACTTTGTGGAGATCGAAGACGGGGCAGATGTCGGGGTTGCCGGGGTCGTCGCGGCGGATGCGCGCGGGGTCGGTGACCATGACCTTGAGCTTGGCGCGGATCTCGGCTTCGGAGTCGGCGAGCATGATGGTGTTGCCGTAGCTCTTGGACATCTTGCGGCCATCGAGGCCGGGGAGCTTGGGCGAAGGTGTGAGAAGCACCTGTGGCTCGGGGAGGATTTCGAGGCGGCCAAAGGGTGAAAGCTTTTTGGTCTGCGAGGCGGCCTCGAACATCTGCGCGTGCGAGAAGTTGGTGCGCGTGGAGGTTTTCGGTTCGCCGGCGAGCTTGCGCGCCTTCTCGAGGATGGCGGGCATCTCCCATGACGCGGCGTCGGGCGAGGTGTAGAAGTCGCCGGGATAGAGACTGTTGAAGCGGCGGGCGACCTCGCGGGTGAGCTCGACGTGCGCGACCTGGTCGGCGCCGACGGGGACGAAGTCGGGCTTGTAGAGCAGGATGTCGGCGGCCTGAAGAAGTGGATAGCCGAGGAAGCCGTAGGTGGCGAGGTCCTTTTCGCGGAGCTGCTCCTGCTGGTCCTTGTAGGTGGGCACGCGCTCCAGCCAGCCGAGTGGCGTGAACATGCTGAAGAGGAGATGGAGCTGCGCGTGGTGCATGACCTCGGACTGCTTGAAGATGACGCAGCGGCCGGGATCGAGGCCGGCGGCGAGGAAGTCGAGCGCGACATCCTGCAGGTTCTGCTGCAGGAGCGAGGGGTCGGCGTAGTCGGTGGTGAGCGCGTGGAGGTCGGCGATGAAGAAGTAGCAGTCGTAGTCCTGCTGGAGGTTCACCCAGTTATGGAGCGCGCCCATATAGTTGCCGAGATGCAGGCGGCCGGTGGGCCGCATGCCGGAGAGGACGCGAGGACGAGGTACGGAACGTGGGTGGGTCGGGCTCATTGTGTCAGTTGTTAAGGATACATGGAGGGGGACAGGTACGAGAGCCGAGATACGAGGGGGGACGATGGAGTCTAAAGCGTGAAGAGGAGGTGGTTGAAGATGTTGAAGAACGGCGCGAAGAAGAGCATGACGATGCCGAAGCCGACGAAGAAGAAGAGGAACATGAAGAGCAGGCCGAAGCGCTCGTAGGATTTGGCCATCTCGTAGGGGAGATAGTTCATGAGGATCTTGCCGCCGTCGAAGTAGGGGAAGGGGACGAGGTTGAAGACGAAGAGCAGAAGGTTGACGAGGATGCAGAAGTAAAGAAAGAGGATGAGCGGGAAGATGCCGGGCAGGCCGTCGGTGCCTACGGTGAGGTCGTGACGGGCGAGGAGTGCGGCGGTTGCGATGGAGTTTGTCAGCGCGGGGTTGGCGTGGCGGATGATGATGAGGACGACAAGCGCCACGGTGGCGAGGAGAAACTGGGCGGCGGGGCCGGCGAGCAGGGCGATGTTTTCATCGCGGCGCGGGTTGCGGAAGTTGCGGGAGGTCATGGGGACGGGCTTAGACCAGCCGATGATAAAAGGGGGCTCAAGGTAGGCGTAGATGAGCGGGAAGATGATGGTGCCGAGAAGGTCATAGTGCTGCGCGGGGTTCATGGAGATGCGGCCCATCATGCGCGCGGTGGGGTCGCCGAGGCGGTTGGCCATCCAGGCCTGGGCGCAGTCGTGCAGCGAGAGGGAGAGCACCATGACGGCGAGCTCGAAGATGACCAGAGCGTAGCTAATCGGCATAGAGATAGAGTACCGGAGGCGGATGGAGTGGATGGCGCGGGGCCGGCGAGCAGGAGGCTCCCGACAGCTCAGTCGCGTTGCTTATTCAACAGGTCGGCGAGGGTCTCTTTGTGCTTGGGGTGCGCGGCGGCTTTCTCTTTGGTTGTAGGCAAAGGCCGCGAGGGAGGCGGTGTGCCTACTCGCTCGCGGGCGTTGGCCTTGACGGCCTTGGTCGCGGAGAACGTCTTTTTGGTCTTCGCCATAAGAAGAGGTGTCCCTGGTACAGCGTACATCGGCGGCGGGAGGAGCGCAGCAGAGATGAGATTTGCAGTGGCAGAGGAGTATTCTTGTTGGGTCTGGAAGGGGTTTTGCCGAGATGGATGAGCGGGAGTTTTTTGAAGAACGCACGGAGCAGAAGGTCCACATGCTGACGTGCCCGCACTGCGGGCAGGAGGGTGAGTACCAGGTGAGCTGGCTGGTGCGGCGCAAGCGGGCACAGGTGCCTCGCGGGGCCGATGAGCGCGACCGCGCCCGGTTCGCCAAGGCGCAGAGCTACATGGTGCGCCGCGACGATGTGCTGGGTTGCAAGAACATCCGGTGCCGCAAGCGGTTTGAAGTGACGTCGCTGCAGAGTGTGGCGGAGCTGCAGGACACCGTCGTGAAGCACGGCGCCGACCGCGCGGAACGATTGCGGGCGGCTTTTGGGCGGCGGCCGCTGGGTTAATGGGCGGGTATCGGCCAATGGGGGTACGGATGGCCGGGCTGTGTTTTAATAGGAGCATCGCTGCAGTGCGCGTAAAAAAAGGCGTAGCCCTAAAGTTTTGAAGCAGGAGAGAACGAGCATGGCGAACACATTGATTCCCGCCGAAGAGCGCAATCTGAGCCCCGCTGAGGTGGAGCATCTGGATGCGCGCCGCCGCCGCGGCCAGGCCTACCTGGTGATCGGATTTCAGACATTCATCGTGGGTACGATTGTGACTTTGTGGGCGGGCCAGGATGCGACGTACTCGCCCGGTTGGGCGCACCCGATGCTGTACTGGGACATTCTGCTGTTCACGGTCTCGCTGACCTGCTTCCTGCGCGGTCTGCGGCTGCGCCGCGGGCTGAACGAGTTCTTCAGCTACTAAGTAGCGTGATCTTCGCACAAGCGGCGAGCTTCGGCTCGCCGCTTGTGCTTTAGAGCCGCAGGTAGGGAGCGCGATGCGGAGCGAGCCGTGGCTGCTCCCGTAGGATAGAGAGAAAGATGCCCTTCGCTATGTCAAAATCTACACGCGTGCTGCTGGCGTTCGGCAGCGTGTATCTGTTCTGGGGCTCGACGTATATTGCGATCCACGTGGCAGGCGAGCAGCTGCCGGTGCCGGTGGTTTCGGCGACGCGTTCGCTGATCTCGGCGGGGTTGATTGCGGTGATCTCGCTGGCGCGCGGCAAGAGCCTGTGGGTGCCGAAGGATGAGATCTGGAAGCTGATCCTGGTGGGCATCCTGTTCATGAGCTTCAACAACATGGGGCTGACGTGGGGCGAGAAGATGGTGCCGACCGGGTTCGCGTCGCTGCTGATCTCGACCGTGGCGATCATGATTGCGGTGCTGGAGATGCTGACAGGCGGCGAGGCGCTGAACAAGCGCGGCTGGGCGGGAACGCTGCTGGGGACGATGGGAATTGGTGTGCTGGTGTGGCCGTCGCTGCATGCGCAGCTGACGCACAGCGCGGGTGCTGCAAGCGGCAGCCGCGTGGGGTTTGGCACACTGGTGACTCTGGGAGCGGCGTTTGCGTTTGCCGTGGGCAGCGTGTTGAGCCGGAGGTTCCACTTCAAGGCGGACACGTTCGTCGCGACAGGCTGGCAGATCGGCGCGGGCGGTGTGTTCAATGCGCTGCTCGCGCTGGCAACGGGCGGCTATCGTCGCGCCGTATGGACGCCGCATGGTGTGGAGTCGATCGTGTACCTCTCGATTTTTGGATCGCTGTGTGGGCTGGTGGCGTTTACCTACCTGCTGCAGAACGTGGCGGTGACGAAGGTGGCGACCTATGCGTTTGTGAACCCGGTGATCGCGGTCATGCTGGGTGTGGTGATTCTGCATGAGCGACTGGCGCCGGCGGAGCTGGGCGGGATGGCCGTGATTGTGTGTGCAGTAGCGATGGTGATCTACAGCCGCGTAGATAGAAGCAAGAGTGAGGAACTGGCCGCGGAGATTGTCGGCAACGCAGGTGAGGCTGTGGAGTAGGTGCTGTTTGATAGGCTTCGGAGATGAGGCGAGTCTGGTGTGCGGTGTTGCTGGTGGCGTGTGCCGTGCAGGCGCAGCAGGCGCGTGAGCCTGCTCCGGTCGGGACAGATGCGCGGGCGGTGGAGATCATCCGCGAGCTGAAGCTGACGGTGCTGCCGAAGGAGTCGGGGTATCTGGGGATTATTGGGGTGAGTCCGCAGACGGTGACTGTAAGTGGCCAGACGCTGGCGGTGCAGAGCCAGAACTACTACATGCTCACGCGCGAGCGGCCGATCAACTACCTGCACAGGCTGGAGCCCGCGGACACGCATGTGCTGATCGAGGGCGGCCCGGTGGACTACTACATCTTCCATCCGGATGGGCGCGTGGAGAAGCAGACGCTGGGGATGGACCTGACGAAGGGCGAGCGGCCGGTGGTGGCTGTGCCTCCGGGATGCTGGAAGGCGCTGGTGCTGCGCAAAGGCGCGAGCTATGCGTTGATGGCGAACGCGCTTTCGCCGGAGTTTACGGCGGACCGCGTGAGGATCGGCGAAGACGATGCGTGGGTGAAGCGGTTTGCGGGCAAGGCGGAGTGGGCTACGCCGAGGTTTCTGCGCGAGCTGATCGGGCCGAACTGGCAGTAGCTACTTGCGCTTCCAGCGGACGCCGTCTTTGGAGTCTTCGAGGAGGATGCCTTTTTCGAGGAGCTCGTTGCGGATGGCGTCGGCGCGGGCGAAGTTGCGCTGCTTCTTGGCCAGTGTGCGCTCGGCGACGAGGGCGTCGATGGCAGCGTCGGAGAGGCTGCTGCTGCCGAAGGCTTCGAGGACTTCGGGTGCGACCTCGGCCATGCGGCCTTCGGCCTCCGCCCAGGCGAGCGCGGCGCGGGTCAGCTCGGCGTCGTGGTCTTCGAGTACGGAAAAGATGCTGTCGAACTTAGCGAGTACGGCGAGCGTTGCTTCTGCGTCAGCGCGGGTGAGCTTGTTCTGGTCCGCAGAAGTGTTGACGGCGCGGAGCAGGTCGAAGATTGCAGCGCGGGCTTCTGCAGTGTTGAGGTCGTTGGCGAGCGCGGCAACGAAGCCTTCGTCCGACTTGCGAATGATAGTGGCAAGCTCAGGATCGGATGCTGTGTCGAGCCACTTGCCATCGCGAACGCGGGCCTGGAAGGTGCGGAGGCGGTCGACGGCGGCGGTTTCGGCGGCGAGGCCTTCGAAGGTGAAGTTGAGCTGCTGGCGGTAAGGCACGCTGAGCAGGAGGAAGCGGATGGCCGAGGCGCGGTAGCCCTTCAGCAGCAAGTCGCGAAGGGTGTAGAAGTTGCCCTCGGACTTGGACATCTTCCTGCCTTCGACGAGCAGGAAGCGCACGTGGAACCAGTGGCGCGCGAACTGTACATGGGTGCAGGCTTCCGACTGCGCGATCTCGTTCTCGTGGTGCGGGAACATGAGGTCTTCGCCGCCGGCGTGGAGGTCGAAGCTGTCGCCGAGGTAGCGCAGCGCCATGGCGGAGCACTCGATGTGCCAGCCGGGGCGGCCGTTGCCGATGGCGGTGTCCCACGAGGTCTCGCCGGGTTTGGCGGACTTCCAGAGGGCGAAGTCGCGGGCGGAGTCCTTTTCGTACTCGTCGGAGTCGATGCGCGCGCCGTCCTGGATGCCTTCGAGGTCTTTGCCGGAGAGCTGGCCGTAGGCGGGGAAGCGGGCGATGCGAAAGTACCAGCTGCCGTCCTCGGTCTGGTAGGCGATGTCTTCGGCGGCGAGGCGCTGGATGAGCTCGACCATCTCGGGGATGTGCTCGGTGGCGCGGGCGATGTCTTCGGGCGTCTCGCAGCCGAGCGCATTCATGTCCTCGAAGAAGGCGCGCTCGTATTTGGATGAGTACTCACCGATGGGCTTGCCGGCGGCGGCGGCGTTGCGGATGATCTTGTCGTCCACGTCAGTGATGTTCATGACGTGGTGAACACCGATGTCGTGCAGCTTGATGGCGCGGCGCAGCACATCCACATGCAGGAAAGTGCGGAAGTTGCCGATGTGGCCGTAGTCGTAGACGGTGGGGCCGCAGCAGTAGAAGCGCAGCGCCTTGCCGTCGGAGGCAAAGAGCGGCTCGACCTTTCCAGTGAGTGTGTTGAAGAGTTCCAGGGCCACGCTTGAGGGGGTGCTTTCTATCGGTTTTGCGCTACTTACGATTCTAGCTGAGTCAGCCGAGGCGGAGCTGCGGAGTGGGTTCGAGGGTGCTGGCGGCGAAGGTTCCGGCGAGGAACTTGGGCCAGGCGGCGGCGGCGATCATCGCGGCGTTGTCGGTGGAGAGCGCCAGCGTGGGGAAGGCGATGGGGAGCTTCGCGACGCTCGCCATGCTGGTGAAGATCGTACGCAGATGGCTGTTGGCGGCGACACCGCCGCTGACCAGGATACCGCACGCGCCGTAGTGCTCGGCTGCCTGGAAGGTGGAGCGGGCGAGGTTCTTGATGACGGCGTTCTGGAAGCTGGCAATCAGGTTGAGGGTGTGCGCGTCGAAGTGCGGCAGAGCGCGGGCGATATTGGCTTGGTCGGGCTTGGCTTTGTGTAGGCCCATCTCGCGCAGGGCAGCTTCACGGGCAGCGATCTGGTTGCGCATGTGGTGGAGCTCGACGTAGCGGCGGACGGCGGTCTTGATGCCGGAGAAGGACATGTCGAAGCGCGTGTCTTCGCGGGCTTCGGTGGACTCGCGGGCCAGCTTGGGAGCGGTGTTACCGGTGGCCTTTTGCTTGATCTGCGCGAAGGGAAAGAGCGTGGTGTCGGCGGTGCCGTGGGCGGCGAGGGCGTCCATCCAGGGGCCGCCGGGGTAGGGCAGGCCGAGGAGTTTGGCGACCTTGTCGTAGGCCTCGCCTGCGGCATCGTCGAGGGTCTTGCCGACGTTGCGATAGTGCCAGGTATCGTGCTCGCGCGTGGCAAGGTAGAGGTGCGTGTGGCCTCCGCTGACGACGAGGGCGAGCAGGGGTGAGGCGTCGGCGAAGGTGGTCTCCATCAGGACGGCGTGGATGTGGCCTTCGAGATGGTTGACAGCGATGAGTGGCTTGTTGAGTCCGAAGGCGAGGGACTTGGCGAAGGTGATGCCGACCAGCAGGGCTCCGGCGAGGCCGGGGCCTTCGGTGACGGCGATAGCGGCCAGATCCGCGTAGGAGACGCCGGCGCGTTGCAAGGCCTCGCGGACGATGGGGACGATGGCGCGGAGGTGCTCGCGGCTGGCGAGCTCGGGGACGACCCCGCCGTAGTCGGCGTGGATGAGCTGGCTGGCGACGACGTTCGAGAGGACCTCGGTGCCGTTGCGGAGGACCGAGGCGGAGGTCTCGTCGCAGGAGCTTTCGATGCCGAGGATGAGTGTGTCAGGCACAACGTCTATCGTACTAGTGAGAGAAGCAGGGAATAGAGAGTAGGGAATAGGGAGTCGTAAAGAGCAGATGGCGAGGTTGAGCGATCCACGATATGAGGCGGCGCTGCATGTGGCGATGCGGCTGCGGGAGTTGGGGCATGCTGCTTACTTTGCCGGTGGGTGTGTGCGCGACATGCTGCTGGGTGTTGTGCCGCAGGATTTTGACGTGGCGACGGATGCGACGCCGGAGCGGGTGATGGCGGCGTTTCCTCGGACGGAGGCTGTGGGGGCGCACTTTGGTGTGGTGCTGGTGATCGAGAAGGTAGATGATGTGCGAGTTGCGACCGAGGTAGCGACGTTTCGGCATGATGGTGCGTACTCGGATGGGCGCAGGCCGGATGCCGTGCGATTTTCGATGGACCCGCGTGAGGATGTGCTGAGGCGCGACTTCACCATCAACGGGCTGCTGCTGGATGCGGTCGCGTATGAGAGTGGAGACCCACTCGAGACCTGTGTGCTGGATTACGTGGGCGGGCGCAGCGATTTGGATGAGGGGTTGGTGCGGGCGATTGGCGAGCCGAAGCTGCGCTTCGCCGAGGACAAGCTGCGGATGCTGCGTGCGGTGCGGTTTGCGGCACGGCTGGGGTTCGAGATTGAGCCGCGGACGCTGCATGCCATCCAGGCGCAGGCTGGAGAGATTCATGTTGTGTCTGCTGAGCGTGTTCGCGATGAGCTGACGAAGATCCTGACCGAAGGCCATGCGCGGCGCGGGTTTGAGCTGCTGGACGAGTGCGGGCTGCTGCGGCAGATTTTGCCGGAGATCGTGAAGCTGAAGGGTGTGGAGCAGCCTCCGCAGTACCATCCGGAGGGCGATGTCTGGGTGCACACGATGCTGCTGCTGGAGCATCTGCGGGCCGATGAACCGGGGCTAAAGCCCGATCTTTCCGAGGGCGAGGACAGTGGGCTGAAGCCCACTTCTCCCTCCGGAGTCAGTCCCACACTTGCGTGGGGGATGCTGTTGCATGATGTCGGTAAGCCGGCGACGTTTACCGCGCCGGACCCGAAGAAGCCGCATGATCGCATCCGGTTCAACGGGCATGTCGAGGTTGGCGTTGCCGTCGCGCGGACGATCCTGAACCGGCTGCGGTTCAGCAATGAGGAGTGCGATCAGATTCTCGCGCTGGTGCAGCACCACATGCAGTTTGGCGACGTGATGAAGATGAAGCAGTCGACGCTGAAGCGGTTTCTGCGGCTGCCGAAGTTTGCGGAGCACCTGGCGCTGCATCGCGCGGATGTGCTGAGCTCGAATAAGAACCTGGAGCTGTATGAGTTCGCCAAAAGCAAGCTCGACGAACTGGGCGAAGAGGCGATCCGGCCGAAGCTACTGCTGACCGGAGCGGACCTGATCGCCGCGGGGTACAAGCCGGGGCCGGGGTTCAAGGAGATGCTGACTCTGGCCGAGGATGCTCAGTTGGAGGGCGCGGTGACGACCCGGGATGAGGCGCTGACGCTGGTGCGGGCACGTTTCCCTTGAGAGGACGGGGACGTTCCGATGAGTGGGATGGAGACAGCCAAAAGTCCTGTCTGAACAGGTAGGATGGTTGGCTATGCGCGCGTTGATGCTTTCGTTGGCGGTGGTTCTGGTGCCGGGCTTCCTTTCGATGGGTGCGGTGGTGGTGGGGAAGAATGTGCCAGTTGTGCCGCTGACGGAGGCACGGATTCGGGCCGAGGTGACGAAGGGCGAGCAGCGGGCGTGGATCGAGTATCTGCATCGGTCGGCGGAGCAGATGGCGGCCGATAAGGCGGCGCTGGCGAAGGAGAGGGTGGGAATGGTGGAGGTTCCGGGGCTGCCGAAGCAGGGGTTTTCCGGACGTGCGATGCGGCTGCAGGGTGGGGATGCGTTTTATAAGAGCGACGAGGCGCGGCGGACGGGGGACATCATCGTGTCGTTCCAGACGCCGGCGGGTGGGTGGTCGAAGAACCTGGCGATGGATGAGCCTCGGCTGAAGGGGCAGAGCTATACGACAGGGAACCTGGCGCCGGTGGCGGAGCAGCCCGGAGACTTTGACCAGCCGAAGGACCCGAACTGGCACTATGTGGGCACACTGGATAACGATGCGACGAACACGGAGCTGCGGTTTCTGGCGGAGATGTCGGCGGCGTGGCCGGGGCATGAGGGCGACAAGTATCGCGCGGCGGCGCTGCGGGGGTATGAGTACCTGTTGCGGTCGCAGTATCCGAATGGTGGCTGGCCTCAGGTGTGGCCGCTGGAGGGTGGCTACCATGACGCGATCACGTTCAATGATGGTGCGGTGATTGAGTCGTTGGAGACGCTGACGAAGGTGGCCGATGGGGTGAAGGTGGTGACGGCTCCGAGCGAAGAGGAGATCCAGTTTGCGAGGCTGAGGACTTATCCTGGCGGACAAAAGATGGAACTGCCAGAGGCTAGCACGGAGGACTATACGTTTGTGCCAGCGGCGTTGGGGGCGCGGGCGCGGGCCGCGGTAGCGAAGGGGCTGGCGCTGGTGCTGCGGGCGCAGATTCGGGTTCCTTCGATGGAGGGCAAAGGGACGGTGCTGGCGGTGTGGGCGCAGCAGTACGATCCATTGACGCTGGAGGCGTGCTCGGCGCGGAACTATGAGATGCCTGCGCTTAGCTCCGGCGAGAGCGCGGATGCGATGGCGTACCTGATGAGCCTGGATCATCCTTCGCGTGCGGTTGTGCGGTCGGTGGATGCCGCGGCGGCGTGGTTCGAGGCGCACAAGATTATGGGGTATGAGTTTGTCGGCGGGCGCAATACTCCGGGTGGGCGGCATCTGGAGAAGAAAGATGGCGCAGGGCCGCTGTGGGCGCGGTACTACTCGTTGACAACGGGCAAGCCGATCTTTGGGGACCGCGATAAGTCGATCCATGACGATGTGATGGAGATCTCGCTGGAGCGGCGGAATGGGTATGCGTGGTACTCGGGTGGCGAGGAGAAGGCGCTGGAGGAGTATGGCGCCTGGAGGCGCAGACAGTAGTGGGTAGAGAGTAGAGAAGAGCAAAGGCCTTCACGCAGAGTACGCGAAGGTTTTAAAGAAAGTTGCGCAATGTAGAACAGGCAAAAGCAAAAGCCCAGGCGCTTGCATCGAATGCGATATGGGTGATGCGTTTGATGTGGTGGTGGTTGGCGCGGGGATGGCGGGACTGGTGGCGGCGCGGGCGCTCAGGCAGCGTGGGCTGAAGGTGTGCGTGGTGGAGGCCCGTGAGCGTGTCGGTGGACGCGTACTGTCTGTGAAGACGGCCGACGGCGGCGTGGCGGAGCTGGGTGCGGAATTTGTGCATGGTCGCGCGCCGGAGCTGTGGACCCTGATTGAAGAGGCTGGCTTGCGCACGGTGGAGCGCGAGGGGCCGATGCTGCGTGAGGATTCTCCGGGTGGGCTGGCGGTCGATGACGGCGAGAGCGAGGCGATGTTTGAGCCTCTGGAGACACTGAAGACCTATGCCGGTGAGGACATGCCGTTCGCGGAGTGGGCGAAGACGACGGCGATGGAGCCGTGGGAGCTCGCCATGGCGACGAGCTATGTGGAGGGGTTCAATGCGGCGGATGCGCGAGTGATCGGGGTGAAGGGGCTCGGTGCGCAGCAGGCGGCGGAGGATGCCAGCGAGGGCGACCGGTCGTGGCATGTGGTGGGCGGGTATCAGCAACTGGCGGAGTACCTGGCGGCGGAGGTGAAGGCGCTGGGTGGTGAGGTGCGGCTGCGGCATGAAGTGACGGCAGTACGGTGGCGCGAGGGCGAGGTGGTTGTCGAGAGTTCGCAGGGCGCAGTCTGCGTAAAGCTGCGCGCGGCGAAGTGTGTTGTGACGCTGCCGCTGAGTGTGTTGCAGCGTGTGAACGCCGGTGGCGTGACGATGGAGCCGGAGCCCGCGGCGATCGCTGAGGCGAAGCGGATGGCGATGGGTGAGGCGGTACGGTTCACGCTAGTGTTTCGTGAGCCTTGGTGGCAGCACACGGCGGATGAGAACGGGCTGGAAGAAGGGACGCTGGCGAAGATGAATTTTGTGTTTACGCCGCAGCGGATGCCGCCGGTGTGGTGGACCTCACACGCGGAGGAGAACGAATTGCCGCGGCTGACAGGATGGGTGGGTGGACCGCGCTCTGAGACGTTGCGAGAGAAGAGTGCGGGGGAGCTCGGCATGATTGGTTGTGCGGCGCTGGCGGAGGCGTTTGGAGTGGAGTTGGGGGCGGTTCAGGCGGCGTTGTTGGCGTGCTATGTGCATGACTGGAGCGGAGATGCGTTCTCGGCGGGCGCGTATAGCTATGTGCCGGCGGGTGCGATGGATGTCCCGGCGGCGATGGCGTGGAGCGAGCGCGGGACGCTGTACTTTGCGGGCGAGCATACGGATGTGACGGGGCACTGGGGCACGGTGCATGCAGCAATCCGGAGCGGGTTGCGTGTGGCAGAGCAGGCGATGGGGGAGTCGAGCGCAGGTCGGTAATCGGGAATTCTTTTGGCGCGATAAACGAGCTGTTCGAAGGAGTCTTCCGTAACGAACGCGGACGGCGTAGCATCCTAGGCATTATGGCGAATTCGAAACCGTTGATGAACTGGCCCGTTGCGTTTGTTGCTGACACCACCATTACCGTCGACGGCGCTGCTGTGGCTGCGCAGGTGGGCGAGCCGCTGATCTCGGCGCTGAACCGGGCGGCGGAGTTTCGTGGAGCGGACAAGGTGCCGCAGGTTTGTTACCTTCCGGCGATGGGAGCGATCGGCTCGTGCGATACGTGCATGGTTGAGATTGGTGGGCAGCTGGTGCGGAGCTGCGAGGCGAAGGTGGTCGGCGGCGAAAAGGTGCTGACGGGGCTCGCTGCAGGGAGTGAGCTGGCGGACATTGCCCAGCGCGACGCGTTCGACCGGTTACTGGAGAACCACATGCTGTACTGCACCGTGTGCGACAACAACAACGGCAACTGCACGGTGCACAACACAACGGCAGAGCTCGCGGTGAAGCACAACGCGCGGCCATTTCGTGACAAGGGCTATCCGAAGGACATGTCGAACCCGTTCTATCGCTATGACCCCGGTCAGTGCATTTTGTGTGGAAGATGTGTGGAAGCGTGCCAGAACGTGCAGGTGAATGAGACGCTGACGATCGCGTGGGACCGCGAGATTCCGCGGGTGTTGTGGGATGGGGGCGAGAAGATCGACGGGTCGAGCTGCGTGAGCTGCGGGCACTGCGTGACGGTGTGTCCGTGCAACGCGCTGATGGAGAAGTCGATGCTGGGCAGGGCCGGGTATCTGACGGACACGCCGGACAACGTGCTGGAGACGATGATTGACCTGGTGAAGAACGTGGAGCCGAGCACGGGGTATCCGCCGATCCTTGCGCTGAGCGAGGTGGAGTCGCACATGCGCGAGGAGCGCATCAAGAAGACGAAGACCGTGTGCACCTACTGCGGCGTGGGTTGCAGCTTCGATGTGTGGACGATGAAGGACGAGGGGGCACGCGAGATCCTGAAGATTGAGCCGAGTGAAGGCGCGGTGAACGGCATTTCGACATGCGTGAAGGGGAAGTTTGGGTGGGACTTTGCGAACTCGCCGGACAGGTTGACGAAGCCGCTGAAGCGTGTGAAGCAGATGGGCGTGACCGGCGTGGTGGAGGAGACGTTCGTCGAGATTGAGTGGGACGAGGCGCTGCAGATCGTCGCGGATAACTTTACGAAGATCAGGAACGAGCATGGGCCGGATGCGCTGGCGTTTATCGCCTCGTCGAAGTGCACGAACGAAGAGAGCTACCTGATGCAGAAGCTGGCGCGCGCTGTGATCGGCACAAACAACGTGGACAACTGCAGCCGCTACTGTCAGACGCCGGCGAGCAAGGGGCTGAGCCGCACGGTGGGCATCGGCGGCGACTCGGGTTCGATTGCGGACCTGGAGGTCGCGGATGTGGTGATTATCGTCGGCGCAAATACGGCGGAGAGCCATCCGGTGCTGGCAACACGCATCAAGCGCAGCCATAAGCACCGCGGGCTGAAGCTGATTGTGAGCGACCTACGCAAGAACGAGATGGCAGAGCGGGCTGACTTGTTCATCCGTCCGAACCCTTCGACCGATGAGGTATGGCTGCAGGCGGTGACGAAGTATCTGATCGACACGAACAGGCATGACCAGGCGTTCATCGACAAGTGGGTGGACAAGTGGCCGGAATTTTTGAAGTCGCTTGAAGGCTACACGCTGGAGCATGCGGAGGCGGTGACGGGGATTCCTGTGGCGACGCTGAAGGAGCTCGCGGACATGATCGCGGGTAAGAAGGTATGCGTGTGCTGGGCGATGGGGGTGACGCAGCACTGCGGCGGCTCGGATACATCGACCGCAATCTGTAACTTCCTGCTGGCGACGGGGAACTTTATGAAGCACGGCACGGGCGGGTATCCGCTGCGCGGGCACAACAACGTGCAGGGGGCTTCAGATTTCGGTTCCATGCCGGATATCTTCTCGGGCTATCAAAAGGTGGATGACCCGTCGATCCGCGGCAAGTTTGAGGCGGCGTGGGGTGTGACGCTGCCGACGACGACGGGGCTCGACAACCGGCAGATGATTCATGCCGCGCTGGAGGGCAAGCTGAAGTCGATGTACATCAAGGGCGAGGATACGATCACCAGCGACGCGAACGCGACGGAGGTGGCCGAGGCGTTCGGGATGCTGGACTTTTTTGTGGTGCAGGACATCTTCTTCAGCGAGACGTGCCGTTATGCCGACCTGGTGCTGCCGGCGTCGCCGTCGCTGGAGAAGGACGGCACGTTTGTGAATACGGAGCGCAGAATTCAGCGGCTGTACAAGGTGTGGGAGCCGCTGGGCGAGTCGAAGCCGGACTGGGAGATCATTCAGTTGATCGCGCAGAAGCTGGGCGGCGCGGGCGGTTGGAACTACTCGCACCCGAGCGAGGTGATGGATGAGGTGGCGAAGCTGACGCCGCACTTTGCGGGGGTTTCGTACGAGAGATTAGAGGGCTACAAGACACTGCAATGGCCGGTGGCGGCGGATGGTACGGACACGCCGCTGCTGTACACAGAGAAGTTCGCGCTGCCCGGCGGCAAGGCGACGTTCTGGCCGCTGGAGTATGTGCCGCCAAGCGAAGAGACGAACGAGACGTACGACCTGCACCTGAACAACGGGCGGTTGCTGGAGCACTTTGAACAGGGCAACATGACGCTCCGTGTGCCAGGCATCGATGCGATTACGCCGGAGAACTTTGTCGAAGTGTCACCAGAACTTGCCGCGGAGCGCGGGCTGCATAGCGGAAGCTGGGTGCGGCTGGAGAGCCCGTACGGGCAGATTCGCTTGAAGACCCTGGTGACGGACCGCGTGCAGGGCAAGCAGATGTATATGGGCATGATCTCTGTGCTGGAGCCGGTGAACCGGCTGACGAGCTCGCACGTGGACCGTACGACGCACACGCCGGCGTACAAGGAGCTGAGCGTAAAGCTGACGGTGCTGGAAGAGCGCGGCACGAACCCGCTGCTGCGGAGGAACTTCCGCAACGGCACACGCACGCCTACGATGGGCGTAGAGGTGGAGCTCAAGCGGGCGCGCGCCGACTATCACGTGCCGGGGTCGATGAAGAAGGACCGGCTGGTGCAGATTGAGACGATGAAGCCGGTGTAAGGCAGGGAATAGGGAATAGGGAGTAGAAAGAGGCAGAGATGGCGCATCCGATTACGTTCAGGCCGAAGCCGCATGATCCGCATGCGGAGTTGATAGAGAGAGTGGAGGCCGCGCCCGCGGAACATGGCCAGGCGTTGCTGGCGGCGTGGGACCTTCTGCAGGTCGCGCACGACAAGGGGATGCTCGATCTGGCGAAAGGGCTGATCGGGGGCAAGGATGTGATTGCGGGCAAGCTGGCCGAGGCGGCGAACCTGCCGGAGTCGGTGGCGGCGATCCGCAATGCGATGGCAGGTGCGCGTCTGCTCGGGTCGGTGGACCCTGACATGCTGCAACGGCTGGCGCAGGCAATGGAAGGGGCCGCGCGGCAGCACAAGCAGGAGAAGGAGCCGCCGAGCTTGTGGCAGCTCTTCAAGCGCGGCACGTCGAAGGATGCGCGCAGGGGGTTATCTTACCTGACGCATGTGCTGACGGCGCTGGGCCGGGCTATGCGCGGAGAATAGCGGCGCAGAGAGTAGCGGCGCGCGGGGAGTGGCGGCGCGATCGCCATGCCCCGTTGGTGGGAGCAGGGCACAAAGAAAAGTTTTCACAGCATTCGCGTGCAGGCGATACACTGCCGTCATCTCCGGATGGCGGTTATGAGGTGTATGGAATGAGCGATGAAGCGATGGTGCAGTCCGGGCAGGGGCTTTCGCAGGTAGAGCGCGTGGTAGACACGTTCATGGCGCCCTCGAAGACGTTTACGGACATTCTGCGCGATGCAAGCTGGTGGCTGCCGTTTGTGCTGAGCCTGGTGATCGGCGTGTTGCTGACGTCCGCAGTGGTGCAGAAGGTGGGCTGGGAGCAGTTGGTGGACAACCAGGTGCAGTCAAGCCCGACGCTGCAGTCCAAGATTGCGACGCTGACGCCGGTCGCGCTGGCCGCGGTGCACAAGCAGATGATCCTGAGTTTCAAGGTCGGGCTGTTCGGCGGCCCGCTGTTTGCGTTGCTGATCGTTTTGATCGTTGCGGTCGTGCTGTGGCCGACGATCAACTTTGTGTTTGGCGGCAAGGCTGAGTTCAAGCGAGTGTTCTGCATGGTGAACTATGCGTATCTGCCGCTGGCGATCAAGAGCCTGGTGGCTGCGCTGACGCTGTACCTGGGCGTAGCCGCGGACAACTTTACGCTCGACAACATGCTGGGCACGAACGTGGGCTACTACTTCTCGACGCCGGGGCCGCTGAAGACGCTTTTGAGCTCGTTTGACGTGTTTACGGTGTGGGTACTGATACTGATGTCGATCGGCCTGGCGATCGTTGCGAACACGAAGAAGAGTGCAGGGTTCATTTCGGTGGTGGGCTGGTGGGTCGTCACCGTCCTCCTGACGACGGTCTCCAAGGCGGTGTTCGGATAGGACCAGCAGACACGCAACGACGAAGGGCACGCTGCAATCGCAGCGTGCCCTTTGTGTTTATGGCGATAGCCGGCGGTTTAGCGGCAAGGACTAAAATGAAAGGAGCATGAGTAGTGCATCCGCGATTCCGAATGTGCCGGCGCCACCGCAGGCTATCCACAACTGCCCGGTGTGCAGCCACTGGTTGCCGGAAGGCACATTGGCGTGCCCGGACTGCCGGGCGCTGATCTATGGGCAGTACCTGAGCCAGCTGGCGTTTGAAGCACAGCAGCTGGAGCAACAGCAGAAGTGGAACGAGGCGCGAGGGATGTGGCAGATCGCGCTGACCTGGCTGCCAGCGGAGACGCAGCAGGCAGCGGGGATCGCGCAGCATGTGACGCGGATCGACGCGCAACTGAAGGCGGCTGAGGAACAGAAGGCGAAGTGGACCAAGCGGCTGGGGCCGTTTGCGCCGATCGCGCTGTTTCTGCTCAAAATCAAGTCGTTCCTGTTCCTGATCTTCAAGCTGAAGTTCCTGCTGAGCTTCTTTGCGTTCTTCGCGATCTACTGGGCGCTGTTTGGGTTCCAGTTTGCGGCGGGGTTTACGCTGTGCATCCTGATCCACGAGATGGGGCACTATGTGGCGGTGCGTCGGCGCGGACTCAAGGCGGACATGCCGTTCTTTCTGCCCGGGATGGGCGCTTATGTGCGTTGGTATGGGCAGGGCGTCAGCCGCCCGGATCTAGCCGCGATTGCGCTGGCCGGGCCGTTGTTCGGGTTGGCGTCGGCACTGGTGTGCTTTGCGATCTTCTGGGGCACGCACAGCCCGCTGTTCCTGGTGCTGGCGTATACGGCGGCGTGGCTGAACTTGATCAACCTGATTCCGCTGCTGGGGCTGGATGGCGCGCATGCGGTGATTGCGCTGTCGGCGCTGCAGCGCGGGCTGGTGGCGGGGACGTGCCTGCTGTTCTTCGCGCTCACGCTGGGGCCGACGCTTTCGACTGAAAACGTGCAGTGGGTGTTTCTGGTGGTGGGCCTCACTCTGCTATGGAAGGTGTTTACGCGCGACCAGCCGGAGACGGGCGACCTGAAGTCGTTCGTCTACTTTCAGTCGCTGGTGATCGTGCTAGGAGCGTTGCTGGTGTACACGTATCCGCTGGTGGCGCGGCTGCAGCCGTAGCGAGAACGCCTCTTCCCTTAGCTGTAGACGACCTTCGCGCTGGGTTTGCGGACCACGCGGCCCATCACGATGGAGCGCTCGTTCATGCGGGTGAGCACCATGCGCGCCTTCTTGAGGAGCGGCGCCGGCACCACTGCGACCATGCCGATGCCCATGTTGAAGTGGCCGAGCATCTCGTCGCGGGAGAGCCCGCCGAGCTGCTGCAGATGCGCGAACAGCGGAGGTGCGTCCCAGGTGGAGCCGTCGACGTGCGGGGCGAGGCCGCGGGGGAAGATGCGTGGGAGGTTCTCCGTGATGCCGCCGCCGGTGATGTGCGCGAAACCGCTGACGACCTCGGCCTGGATGAGCTTGCGGATGGGCGCGAGGTAGCTGCGGTGCGGGCGCATGAGCGCCGCCGCCACCTTGTCGCCGAGCTCGTTCACATACTGCGTGGGCGCGTAGCCGGCGATGTCGAAGAGGAGCTTCTGCGCGAGGCGGTAGCCGTTGGTGTGCAGGCCGTTGGAGGGTAGGCCGACGAGGCAGTCGCCCTCCGCAATGGCCGAGCCGGTGAGCAGCCGCGGGCGGCTGACGACGCCGGTGATGAAGCCGGCGAGTTCGTAATCGTCCGGGCCGTAGAGCGAAGGGGTCTCGGCGGTCTCGCCGCCCAGCAGCGCGCAGCCGTTGGCGCGGCAGGCGTCCACCAGGCCGGAGATGATCTGCTGAATGACCTCGGGGTCAAGCCGGCCGGTGGCGAAGTAGTCGAGGAAAAAGAGAGGCGTGGCGCCCTGCACGGCGATATCGTTGACGCAGTGGTTGACGAGGTCCGCGCCGATGGAGGCGTGGAGGCCGAGCTGTGCGGCGAGCTGCAGCTTGCTGCCGACACCGTCGGTCGAGGAGACGAGGACGGGGTCGGGGAAGCGCTCGGCGTCGAGCTGAAATAGGCCGCTGAAGCCGCCGATCTCGGAGAGTACATGCTTGTTGAAAGTGCGGCGGGCGAGGCCTTTAATGCGGTCGTTGGCGAGCAGGCGCGGGTCAGTCGGCATCAACCCGTGGTCCTCGTGCTCGATGGCACGGGCCGGGGTGGAGAGAGCGCCGTTCTCTGAGGGGTGTTTCACGGTAAAAGCCTCGAGGGAGTGGTGCAAGAACCGGAGAGGGCGTGGCGGGGGCCGCGTCCTCAAGCGATGACGGAATCGAAGTTGAAGTTCTGGTTATGTGTGTATCGGACCGGAAAAAGCGAAACAAAAGGCGTGATGGGGTCAGTGTATCAGCGACTCCTATACTGGAAAGTATGAAGCTTTCGTTTTCGCGTTCGGATGCCCTGCAGAGCCGGGCTGAGAGATATTTGCCGGGTGGTGTGGACTCGCCGGTGCGTGCATTTCGCGCGGTGGGCGGGCATCCGCCGTTTGTGGAAAGCGCGACGGGTGCGTACCTGATCGACGCGGACGGGAATCGTTTTGTGGATATGTTCGGCAGCTGGGGACCGATGCTGCTGGGTCACGCGTACCCGCCGGTGGTGGAGGCGATCCAGGCGGCAGCGGCGAAGAGCGCTTCGTTTGGCGCCAGCACGGCGGCGGAGGCCGACCTGGCCGAGCTGGTAACGCAGTGTTTTCCGTCCATTGAGAAGCTGCGATTCGTCAGCTCCGGCACCGAGGCGTGCATGAGCGCGATCCGGCTGGCACGCGGATTTACGGGCAGGCCGTTTTTTATCAAATTTGAGGGCTGCTATCACGGCCACTCGGACGCGCTGCTGGTGAAGGCAGGCAGCGGTGTGGCGACGTTCGGCATACCGGGCTCGGCGGGCGTGCCGGAGGAGACGGTGAAGCATACGATCGCCTTGCCGTACAACGATCTGGCCGTGGTGGAAGCGGCATTTGAGGCGCGGCCTGCGGAGATTGCCTGCGTGATTCTTGAGCCCGTCGTCGGCAATGCCGGCACGATTGCGCCCGGGCCTGGCTATCTGGCAGGGTTGCGCGCAATCACGAAGAAGTATGGCGCGCTGCTGATCTTCGACGAGGTGATGACGGGATTCCGGCTGGCTCCGGGCGGAGCGCAGGAGCTGTACGGCTTTACGAGCGGCGAGAACGCCCCCGACCTGACGACGCTGGGCAAGATCGTCGGCGGCGGGCTGCCGGTGGGTGTGTTTGGCGGGCGCAAGGAGATCATGGACCACCTCGCGCCGCTGGGGCCGGTGTATCAGGCCGGTACGTTGAGCGGGAACCCGCTGGCGATGGCCGCAGGAATCGCAACCCTGAAGGCGTTGCTGGCAGAGCGAGATACGATCTATCCCAAACTGGAACAAACGACAGCGGCGATTGCCGACGGAGTGGGGAAGCTCGCGGCCGAGCTGGGGGTTGGCATGACGATCAACCGCGTGGGCAGCATGTTCACGTGGTTCTTCACACCGGAGCCGGTGACGGACTTTGCCAGCGCGGCGAAGTCGAACACGGAGGAGTTTGCGGCGTTCCATCGCGGCATGTTGGAGCGCGGTGTGTGGCTGCCGCCGAGCCAGTTTGAGGCGGCGTTTGTGAGCGCGGCGCACGGCGAGCACGAGGTCAACCTCGTGCTGAAGGCGGCGCACGAGGCGCTGCACCAGATGGTCCGATAAAAATGATGGCGGATATAGCGGGTTGAGGCGTATGGTGGCACGCTGACATACCGAACGAGCAGGCGTGCGCGCTGAATCTGGCAAGCGGTCGATGCGCTGCTCGACAGGAGACTGCCATGTGGAGACCACTGCTGTGTGTCTCGACGCTGTCCGCTTTTCTGCTGATGGGGGCCGCGCTGCAAGCGCCAACGGCCGGCCCTGCTCCCGCACAGAGCCCCGCACCCGCACCGATTCCACCTGAAGCCGCGGCGATGGTGAGCCCGGTGAAGGTCACACCGGAGTCGCTGGCCCATGCGAAGAAGATCTATGGGTACGACTGCGCCATGTGCCATGGGGACAACGGCAACGGCAAGACCGACCTGGCGAAGCAGATGAACCTGACGCTGAAGGACTGGACCGATCCCGCATCGTTGAAGGGGATGACGGACGGGGAGCTGTACTACATCATCCTGAAGGGGCGCGGCAGCATGTCCGGCGAGGAGGGCCGCGCGCCGCCGGCGGTGCTGTGGAACATGGTGGCACTGGTGCGGTCGTACTCCAAACCGTAACCTTAAGCGAGGGCCGGGTGGTCTTCGGGCTCCATCCAGAGTTTGCCGGCGACGATGAGGACGGCGAGCATCGCGGTGCAGATGGCGAAGACGCTGCGCACGCTGGTGTGGTCTGCGAGGATTCCGGAGAGCAGCAGGCCGAGGATCTGTGCGCCGAAGACGGCGGACATCGTCGTTGAGCCGACGCGGCCCATCAGTTCGGCGGGTGTCTCCTCTTGGATCAGGGTCTGCGAAGGCACGATGATGCCGGCGCAGGCGAAGCCGATGAGGAAGCATCCAAAGACCGTGATGATGACCGGCACAGTGGTGTGCAGCAGCGGCAGCGTGATCGCAGCCAGCGGCGCGGCGGCCAGCAACGCTGTGCCGAGCGCGATTCCGCCGAGGCCCAGGTAGACCTGCGTGGTGTTGGGGATGCGCTTGGCGAAGACGTTCAGGATGTTGACGCCGCCGAGCAGGCCGATGCCGATGGCCGCGCTGGTGACGGCGAAGATGGTGGAAGGGGCGTGCAGGGTATCGCGCACATAGACGGCGATGAGCGGGCCGAAGCAGCCGAGCACGAACATGCCCGCAGCCAGCGCAACGATGACGAAGAGCAGTGCGGCGTGGTGCAGGATGAAGCTGCCGCCGACCTTCATGTCCATAAAGATGCGGCCGATGGCCGAGGCCTGCGAGGTCTTCTGGATTTCGGCGGCGGCTTCGGTATGCGGGTTGCGCGGTACGATCAGCGTGAGCGAGGCGATCAGCGAGCCGGAGGCGAGGAAGCTAACGGCGTCCAAGCCATAGCAGGCGCGTGCCTTGAAGGTATTGACGATGATGATGGCGATGGGTCCGCCGATGATGCGCATGATGAACATGACCTGCTGCATCAATGCGTTGGCGGAACGCAGCCCGTGGAAGGGCACGGCCGAGCGGATCGCCACGCCCTGCGCGGGCGAGAAGAAGCTGGAGAAGATGCTGATGGCGGCCATCACCGCGTAGAAGCCCCAGATGCTGTGCACAAAGAAGAGCAGCAGGCAGAGCGCAGCGCGGGTGAAATCGCTACCGACCATGGTCAGCTTGAGCGGCCAGCGGTCGACGAAGACGCCGGAGATGACGCCCAGCACAGCGATGGGCAGCAGATAGGCGACGTTGAGCCCGGTGACCTGCTGCGGCGTCGCGTGCAGTTGGAAGGTGATGATGTCGATCACCGCGAAGAGCGCGAGGAAGTCGCCGAAGACGCTGACGATCTGCGCGTACCAAAGGCGGCGCAGCGTGGGCACGCGCAGCACCTCGGCCATGGAGAGTTGCTCCACAGCCGGCACCGGCACGGGTGCGGCTTCAGCGGGCGCGGCGATCAGTTCCGGGTCGAGTTCGTTGAAGGCGGCTTCACTCATTCAGATTTACCTATACACATCGAATATGAGATTCTTACACACGAGGCTGCGATGCGGACAAATATCGACATTGATGACAAGTTGATGAAGCAAGCGATGAAGGAAAGCGGCGCGAAGACCAAAAAGGCGGCGGTGGAGGCCGGACTGGCGCTGCTGGTGAAGAGCCACGCCCAGCAGGAAATACGGAAGCTGTTCGGCAAGCTCGAGTTGGACGCCGATTATGACTACAAAGCGATGCGTACTAGCGACAAATGGAACGGGTCTTCGCTGACCTGGGATGAGGACGCCGCTCTGCCGCGTCCGGCAGAACGTGGAACGAAGCGAGGAACCCGAAAGAAGGCCGCGTGACCATCGTCGAAACGACGGTCTGGGTCGATTTGCTGCGAGGAACCAACAATGAGCACACCGAGTGGATGAAACAGAACCTCGGCGATCCCAACCTCAGCCTGACCGACCTGACTCTATGCGAGGTGCTACAAGGGCTACGGCTTGACACGCTTCATCGAGAGGCGCGTCGGATGCTCTTGAAATTTGGCGTTCACTCGACGGGCGGAGCAGAGCTTGCGCTGGCTGCGTCGGACAACTTTAGATTCTTGAGAAAGCGCGGGATCACGGTTCGCAAGACAATCGACTGCCTGATCGCAACCTACTGTATTCGCGAAGGGCACGTGCTGTTGCACCACGATCGTGACTACGATCCCTTTGAGGAGCACCTGGGACTGCGTGTGATCCATCCAGCGCGGTCCAGTTAGCAGTCGAGTTGGGCTTCAGTCGGCCAGCTCCACCAAAATCACCTGCTCATCACCGTCGATCTCGCGCAGCTTGACCTCGATGATCTCGCGGCGGCTGGTGGGGACGGTGCGGCCGATGAAGCGGGCTTCAATCGGCAGCTCGCGGTGGCCGCGGTCGATCAGTACCAGCAGCTGCACGCTCTTGGGGCGGCCATGGTCGAACAGTGCATCGAGCGCGGCGCGGATCGTGCGGCCCGTGTAGAGCACGTCGTCCATCAGGATGATGTCGCGGCCGTTGACGTCGAAGCCGATCTCACCCTTCTCGACGACCGGGCGCGTGTCGCGCGTGGTGAGGTCGTCGCGGTAGAAGCTGATGTCGAGCACGCCGGTCTGCACGGGCTGCTTCTCGATCGCCTCAATGAGCTTCCCGATACGGTTGGCCAGCGGCACGCCGCGACGCTTGATGCCGACCAGGCCGATGTTGGAAGCGCCGTTGTTGCGCTCGACGATCTCGTGCGCCAGGCGGACGAGGGTGCGCTCGATCTCGGAGGCGGAGAGCAGTCGGCCCTTCTCGCGGAGACGGGGTTTGGCGGTGGTCTCGGGGGTGGCGGGGGTGCTGGCGGTGTCGCTCATGTTGACACGATGATAGCAGCGCGGGGTTAACGCGCGATACGCGCCCGCGAGCGGAGCAGCCCGGCGAACGCCCCGGCCAGCAGGGTGTACACGGAGTACAGCACTACCAGCATCAGCGTGCCCGCCAGCAGCAGCCCGGCGCGGTACTCCGGAATGTTGAACAGGGCGATATAGGCCTTGTAGTCGGCTGGCTGCTGGGCCGCGAGCTGTTGAATGATCGGAGACTGCGCCGTTGCCGCCTGCAGCAGTTGGTGGTCGAGCTCCGCTCCCTGGTGCAGGGCAAAGCGCGCGACGAGGGTGCTGAGGGTGTTGACGATCATCCCTGCAACGCCGATGGCCAGCCCGGTCAGCAGGCCGAAGCGTGCACCGAAGCGTGCCGTGATGCGGCTGGAGGGGTTCCGCGCGGCATAGATGCCGAGCAAAACGATAGGAGCGCCAAGCGTCCATAGGAAGGCCAGCAGTCCGAGCGGTGGAAACGCGAGTGTGATGAGCATCAGCACGGCGAAGAGTGCCGCGCTGAGGGCGATGAGCTGCAGCGCCTGCGGCCACAGGATGCCGCTGGGGTCGGAGACCGGCTCCAGCGGAAGGTTGTCGGCGGCGTCGGGCGGGATTACAGCGGCGTCTCTCTGCTGCTCGAACTGCTCGCGCAGCTCCTCAGAGAGGATCACCTGCGGCGCACCGCAGTGAGGACAGTACAGAAGCTCGCCGGTGACCTCGGTAGGGAGGTCGCCATGGCAGCGGGGACAGAGACGAACGGGCACAGATTGAAGGTAGCAGAGGCGAGGGTCTACGGGATGGAGGATAGAGGACCGGGAAGGGAAGGCCCGCTCTATCCTCCATCCCCTGTTCACTATGCCCTATCTCTTACTCGATGCTCTTGCTGTCGTGGTTGCCCAGGTGCGAGGGCAGGTCGAGTGAGACGAGGCCGATCTTGGTACCGCCGTCCTTGGGCTCGACGCCGACGATATGCTGGTGCTGCTGCGACCCGGCGCGGAGCTCCAGGCTACCCGAGTTCTGGTCGCCGCTGGTGATGGCGAAGCCCTTGTGGCCGTGGTCGCCGGTGCTGATGTGGGTCCCGTTGTCATCGCAGCCGAGGCCCTGGCTGGTGCGGACAGGCATGCCGACGGTCTTACTGCCTTTGCATGTAATCACGTCGCCGTAACGCTTGCCGAGGTCCTTGCGGTAGAAGGCAATCACCTTGTCGGACGAGTCGGAGGTCTGGAAGGTAGCGGCCTTCACGCCGAGGTGAAAGTCGCCGAAGCTAAGGTTTACGTCGGCGTTATTGCCATCGCCGTCCTTGTCGTCACTGTCCTTCACCGGAACGGCACCGGGGTAGGCGCTCAGGCCAATCGCAGTGGTATCGCTCGAGTTATTGGTATTGACCTTCATGCCGCCGAAGGGTGTGCTGATATCGACGTTCTTCTTGTCGCCATGGTCATCGGTGGTGACGCGGCAGCCGCTGAACAGCAGGCAGGCCAGAGAGGCGCCTGCGAGAGATGCGGTGGCGAGAGTGCGAGGGGTAAGAGACATTCCATCCTCCGGAGATTCATGTGCTGACAGTGGAAGGATACGTCGCGGCGACGTAGGTGGTTCCCAAAAAACATAGAGGGAACTGACAAAGGACCGAAATGTGCATCTCGGAGCGATATATGTTCATGAAGACGTTAGGGCTACACTTGCCTATCGAGCGGGGCCGCAGCTGAAGTTTGCAGCCTCGTCGATACTGCCCGAGCCCTTGTAGCGGGCAATCAGCGGATACGGGCACAGCGGCCGCGTGCGGTCGACCTTGCCATTCGCGCGATGCGAGGCGACGATGCTCTCCGGTGCCTTGCCCTGCTCCACCCAAGCCTCCATCACGGAGATCTTGTCGAAGGTGTCCGGCCCTTCACCGCCCGAGCAGTGTCCCATGCCGGGCTCCATGAACAGCCGCACCCACGCAGCCGACTTCGCCGGATCGCCGCTGTCGGCAACGGCATCCTTATAAAACTCAACCGTCGACCCCGGAGCCACCTGCTGATCGGCCCAGCCGTGGTACAGCAGCAGCTTGCCGTGCCGGGCGAACGCCGCAAGATGCGGATCCATCTCGTCCACGTCCTTATCGATCGCATTGGCTTTCGTAGCATCGCGGTCGAGGTCGAAGCTGCGCCAATTCCAGTTGGCATCGTGATAGACGACGTAACGAAACTGGTCGTAGAACAGCTCTGCCGGCTCCGGACCGCCCGCCAACCGCGCCCAGCGCAGCTCGGTGCCCGGCTCAAGCCGCGGAAAGTAGACGATGCCGGTCTTCCCCGTCGCCGGACTGATGAGCGTCTGCGCGCTCTGCACCTGCCGCGGCGTCAGGCAATCCGGCCCATCGCCGTCTTTGCAGGTAAGCGCGGCGAAGTGCGGATGGCAGCTCTCGGGGTCTTCGATCAAGCCATCCTGCAGTCCGTCGTTGGCATCACATGCCGCGAGCACGGCCTGATGGATCATCGGGTACTTCGCAGGCGGAATATACGCCTCGGGATCTTTGAAGGTCTCGTTCGCCAGCCACAGCGCCCAGGCATTGCGGCGCACATTGGCGGGATCACCCGCGATAATGCCATCGAACTCATCCGGATATCGAGCCGCCTGAATCAACCCTTCACGCCCGCCACCGGAGCAGCCATCCCAGTACGAGTAGCGCGGTGCGGAGCCGTAGAAGGCTTTCACCAATGCTTTGGCCTCCATCGTCATCTCGTGTTCGGCGCGATAGGCAAAGTCAATGAACTTTTCAGGATGGCCGGCGATAAAGCTCGCGCTCGAGCCCCTATGCCCGTCGTCGGTAGCGCTGGCGGTATACCCCCGACGCAGCGCGTCCGCCAGCGCACCGTAAGCGATGGAGCCACCCCATCCGCCGCTGCCAACAGCAAGGTACTTCCCATTCCAATGGGTGGCCGGCATCCAGACCTCGGTTCCAATAACAGAGTCAGCCGTAGGAGTGAGCGTCGCAACCACGCGACAGAACGCCGGCAGGTTCGCTATCGCCTTGCCACTGCCGGGTGCTGTAAACGTCCCTGCCCCAACCAGGGTGGCCGCGGAGATACTGATGTGCGGCGACGCTGGCTTGGCGAGCCTCTCGCATGGCTGCGCGGCATGCGCGGTAGTTGCAGAGACGGCAAGAAGCGCCACAACAGGTAAAAACCCTCGGAGAGCCATGGACGAAACTATAGCCGACTCCAAATGCAGGACAGTTGTGGCCTTCCTCCAGCCCTGCGGCAGCGATTGATTCCTGCTACGAACTTTCATACAGTTTTGTATAACGCCTGATCTGCGGTTGACTGGCAAAGACCGGCGGCACGAGTACACTAGTTGGAGCGCTCGAAGCGACATCTCCAGGTGCACGGAGTGAACGTGCCCGCCCGCAACACCATATAGAGGACAGGTAATGAGTGATCCGCAGCAAGACGCCCTAGACCAACTTTCGATCAACACACTCCGTTTGCTCGCCGTCGACCAGGTGCAGAAGGCCAACAGTGGCCATCCCGGAGCGCCGCTGGGTTGCGCGCCAATTGCGTACCTCCTGTTCCACAAGCTGATGAAGTTCAATCCGGCCGACCCGGCCTGGAGCGACCGCGACCGCTTCGTGCTCTCCAACGGCCACGCCTCCGCGTTGCTCTACGGCGCTCTGCACCTCACCGGCTACGATCTGCCGATGAGCCAGCTGGAGCAGTTCCGCCAGTGGGGTTCGCACACCGCCGGTCACCCTGAAGTGGGTGAAACTCCGGGCGTCGAAGTCACCACCGGCCCGCTCGGACAGGGCTTTGCCATGGCCGTGGGTCTTGCCATCGCGGAGAAGCACCTCGCCGCCGTCTACAACCACGAGAACCACACCCCGGTCGACCATCATACCTACGTCCTCTGCGGCGACGGTGACCTGATGGAAGGCATCTCGCACGAGTCCGCGTCGCTCGCGGGAACGCTTGAGCTGGGTAAGCTCATCGTTCTCTACGACGACAACCTCATCTCCCTCGACGGCCCCACCGAGCTCAGCTATACCGAGGATGTGACCAAGCGCTTTGAGGCCTACCACTGGCAGGTGCTCCACATCGCCGATGGTAACGACCTCGTCGCCATCGAGAATGCCATCAAGGAAGCCAAGGCGGAGACGAAGAAGCCCACGCTGATCCGCGTTCGCACGGTCATCGGCTACGGTTCGCCCAAGGCCGGCACCAACAAGGTGCACGGCGAGGCGCTCGGGGCAGAGGCTGTCAAGGCCACCAAGAAGAACTTCGGCTTCCCTGAGGACAAGAGCTTCTACGTGCCTGAAGAGGCCGGCAAGAACTGGCTGCAGGCCAAGGACAAGGGTGCCAAGGCGCAGGCCGAGTGGAACGAAAAGTTCGCGGCCTACAAGAAGGCTTACCCCACGCTCGGCGAGCAGTACGAGCGCACCTTCGCCGGCAAGTTGAGCGACGCCGTTGCCAAAGCCATCCCCGTCTTCCCGACCGAAAAGCCCGTGGCCACGCGTAACGCGGGCCAGGTGGTGCTCAATGCCGTCGCCAGCGTGGTGCCGGAACTCTTCGGCGGCGCGGCTGATCTCACCGCTTCCACCAAGACCATCTTCAAGGACTCGCCTAGCTTCCACGTCGACCCTGTCGGCCGCAACGTCTTCTTCGGCGTGCGCGAGTTCGGCATGATGGCAGCGGTGAACGGCATGGCGGAGCACGGCGGCCTCATCCCGTTCGGCTCCACGTTCTTCACTTTCAGCGACTACTGCCGTTCGGCCCTTCGCATGGGCGCGCTGCAGCACAGCCACTCGCTCTACATCTTCACGCACGACTCCGTTGGCCTGGGCGAAGACGGTCCCACGCACCAGCCGGTTGAGCACCTGATGTCGTTGCGCGTCATCCCGCAGCTCACCGACTTCCGCCCCGCGGACGCGAACGAGACGGCTGCCGTCTGGGAGCTTGCCCTGGAGCGCAAGAGCGCCAGCTTTATGGCTCTCAGCCGCCAGGATCTTCCTGTCCTCGATGCCGAAAAGTACAAGGTGCGCGACGGTGTCCGCAAGGGCGCTTATGTTCTCGAGGCCTTCGGCGAGGACATCGTCCTCGTCGCGACCGGTTCCGAGGTCGAGGTCATCATGAAGGCCGCGCTGGAGTTGAAGGACGCGGGCATCAACGCGACCGTCGTCTCCATGCCCAGCTTCAAGATCTTCGAGGAGCAGAGCGAAGAGTACAAGATGTCGATCTTCCCGCACGGCGTGCCGAAGATCTCCGTCGAAGCCGGCGCCACGATGGGCTGGTGGAAGTACATCGGCCGCGAGGGTGTCGCCATTGGCATCGACAAGTTCGGCGCGTCTGCACCGGGCCCCATCGTGATGGAGCACTATGGTATCTCGGTCTCCAACGTTGTCGATCACGCAAAGAAGCTGGTCAAGAAGTAAAGCAGGCAGATACGAGACACAAGATGCGAGATGCGAACCGCGCCAACAGCGGTTTCATCTCGCATCTTGCGTCTGTGGAAGCAAAATCTCATATCTCGCATCTAGAATCTCGTATCTGAGGACGTACTCATGACACAGGACGAAGCAAAGGCACTGGTCGGCAAACGCGCCGCGCAGATGGTTGAGAATGGCATGGCCGTCGGCCTGGGCACAGGTTCCACATCGCGGATGTTTATCCAGGCACTCGGCGCGCGTGTGCAGAACGAAGGACTGAAGATCCGCTGCGTGGCCTCCAGCGACGCCAGTACGGAGCTGGGCCGCTCGCTCGGCATGGAGGTCGTCACGCTCAACGAGCTGCCGGAGCTCGACCTCTACATCGACGGCGCGGACGAGGTCGCCCCCGGCCTCGCGCTCATCAAGGGCGGCGGTGCGGCGCTGCTGCGCGAGAAAATCGTCGCCAGCGCAGCAAAGCAGTTCGTCGTCGTCGTTGACTCCACCAAGATCGTTCCTCATCTCGGCAAGTTTCCGCTGCCCGTCGAGGTCATCAAGATGGCGTTACCGCTGGTCGAGCGCCGCCTCGCCGATCTAGGCCTCAACCCCAAGCTGCGCATGCTCAAGGACGGCAGTGGCCCGCTGCTCACCGACGAACACAACTACATCCTGGACTGCCACTGCGGAGTGATCGAAGACCCCGAGGTCACAGCAGCCGAAATCCGCAGCATTGTAGGCGTTGTGGAGCATGGCTTGTTCCTCGGCATGGCAAGCCTGGCGCTGGTGGCCGGCGATGACGGCGTGCAGGAACTGCACAGCTAGCGGAGCTTTGCATCGTCGAGGCACTTTCGGGCGTCTCATCCTGTATGGCGACTCCTCTTTCGACATCGCAGGCAGGCAAGGTTTGGTTTATCACCGGAGCTTCGGTTGGGTTTGGGCGTGATCTTGCAGAGCTTTTGCTCTCGCAAGGCGCGCGCGTGGTGGCAACGGCACGGCGCATCGAACTGCTCGATCCGTTGGTAAAGCAGTATCCGGAGACGGCGTTGGCGCTCGGTCTCGATGTCACCAAGCCCGAGCAGGTAGATGCTGCCGTGGCTGCGGCAACGCAGCGTTTCGGCAACATCGACGTGCTGGTCAACAACGCCGGCTATGGCATGGTGGGCGCTATCGAGGAGTCCGACGAGCGCGAGTTCCGCCCGATGTTTGAGACCAACGTCTTCGGCCTCATCCGCCTGACGCAGGCCGTGTTGCCGCAGATGCGCGCGCGCAAGGCCGGCACCATCGTGAATCTGTCGTCGATTGGCGGGTTGGTGGGCACGCCGGGCTTCGGCATGTACAACGCAACGAAGTTTGCCGTCGAAGGCCTCAGCGAGGCGCTCGCACAGGAGGTCAAGCCGCTCGGCATCCACGTCATCATTGTGGAACCCGGCCCGTTCCGCACCGATTTTCTCGCGCGCGGCGAGATGCCCGCCGCCAAACACATCGCCGACTACGACCAGACCGCCGGAAAAATGCGCGAGTATGCCGAAAAGCAGAACGGCATCCAACCCGGCGACCCGAAGAAGGCTGTCGCGGCCATCGCGCAGGCCGTCGAAAGCCCCAATCCGCCACTGCGTCTATTGCTGGGCGCTGTAACGATCCCGCGGCTGCAGGCCAAGGTCGACGCGCTTCTCAAGGACGTATCTGACTGGAAGGACACCACAACGGGCGCGGATTTTCCCGCAGGTACATAAGCAGAAGGCGGCTCATGTGGGCCGCCATTTCTTCGGGACCTGCGACTTAAGTCTGGTCCCTGCCGCCCCGGGCTAAGGCGATTCATTAACACGTTTACGTGCCATTGACAGTGATTCGGATTACTCTCTAAGAGGCGTCATTTCTCCCACCCGTACCCTGTGCCTGGGAGACACCTCACTCAAAGCTTTGGAAGAAGGACAGATCATGGAACTCGGTATCATCGGACTCGGCAAGATGGGCGGCAACATGGCGGAGCGCCTGCGACTCGCAGGGCATCGCGTGATTGGATATGACTTCAATGCAGACGCCGTCAAGAAGTTGACGGATGCCGGTTCGGTGGGCGTGCACTCACTCAAGGAGCTGGATGAGGCCTTCACGGGCCGCCGCGCGGTGTGGATCATGGTGCCCGCGGGCGATCCTGTGGACCAGACGATTGCCGGGCTGAAGCCGTACATGAAGCCGGGCGACATCTTCATCGACGGCGGCAACTCGAACTACAAGGACACGCAACGCCGCCACGATGAGCTGAAGAAAGAAGGTTTTGAATTCGTCGACGTAGGCACGTCGGGCGGCATCTGGGGCATCACCGAGGGCTACTCGATGATGATCGGCGGCGACAAGGAGCCGGTCGAGTACCTCACGCCGATCTTTGAGGCGCTCGCGCCCGCAGCGCATGAAGGCTGGGGCCACACGGGCCCGAGCGGCGCCGGCCACTTCGTCAAGATGATCCACAACGGCATCGAGTACGGCATCATGCAGGCCTACGCGGAAGGTTTCTCGATCATGCGCGCGAAGACGCCGCTGGACCTGGACCTCGTGCAGATCTCCGAGATCTGGCGGTACGGTTCGGTGGTGCGTTCGTGGCTGCTTGACCTCACCGCCGACGCTCTCAAGAAGAACCCCACGCTCGAAGGCCTCGAGGCCTATGTGCCGGACTCCGGTGAGGGCCGCTGGACGGTCTTCGAGGCGATCGACCTCAACGTCTCTGCTTCCGTCATCACCGAAGCGCTGATCCGCCGCCTGCGCTCGCGCGAAGAGAACAACTTCACCGACCGTATGCTGAGCGTCATGCGTAACGAGTTCGGCGGCCATGCAGTGAAGAAGAGCTAGCAGTAGACAACAGGGACCAGATAACGCAAGGAGTTTGTATGGCTGACGAAGTGCATGTTGCCCAGACGGGTGTTGGCAAGAAGCAGGAGCGGATTCCCGATCCATGTATCGTGGTGATCTTTGGAGCATCGGGCGATCTCACCAAGCGCAAGCTGCTGCCCGCGCTGTTCCATCTGGAGCAGCAGGGCCTGCTGCCGGAGAAGTTTTCGGTGGTCGGCGTGGCGCGCCGCGATATCTCCGCGACGTTTGCCGCCGACATGCAGGACGGCATCGAGAAGTTCGGTGGCGTGGACGCGAGCGACCCGAAACTGAAGGGCTTCATGGAGCGCGTGGAGTACTTCGCGACCAACTTCGATGACGATGCCGGGTACGCAAAGCTGAAGGATTTTCTGGCCGGCATCGACCAGAAGAACGGTACCAAGGGCAACCGCCTGTTCTATCTCGCGGTAGCGCCGGAGTACTTTGCGGATATCACGCAGCGGCTCTCGAAGCAGGGCATGACCAATCCCGAGGCGCCGTCGTGGGCCCACGTCATCATCGAGAAGCCCTTCGGCACCGACCTCGACTCCGCGCGCAAGCTGAACGACGAGATCAACGCCGTGCTGAAGGAAGAGCAGATCTTCCGCATCGACCACTACCTCGGCAAGGAGACGGTGCAGAACATCCTCGTCTTCCGCTTCGCCAACGCGCTCTTTGAGCCCATCTGGAATCGCAACTACATCGACCACGTCGAGATCACGGCAGCCGAGTCCATCGGCATCGAAGGCCGCGGCCCGTTCTACGAGCAGGCCGGCGCGCTGCGCGATGTGCTGCAGAACCACGTCATGGAAGTGTTGAGCTTCGTCGCGATGGAGCCGCCTGACAGCTTCGACGCGTCTTCCGTCCGTACGGAGAAGCTGAAGGTCTGGCGCGCCATCGAGCCGATCCCCGTGGAAGACACCGTGCGCGGCCAGTACGGTCCCGGCAAGGTCGGTGATGAGCAGGCCATCGGATACCGTCAGGAAGACCGCGTCAATCCGGAGTCCACCACGGAAACCTATGCGGCGATGAAGTTGCAGATCGAAAACTGGCGCTGGGCCGGTGTGCCGATATACATCCGTGCCGGCAAGCGTTTGGCCAAGCGCGTGACGGAGGTGACGGTGATCTTCAAGCAGCCACCTCTGCACCTCTTCAAGTCCAACGATCCCAATGTGACGGTTGAGCCGAACGTGCTCAAGCTGCGCATCCAGCCGGATGAAGGCATCATGCTGACCTTCGGTGCGAAGGTTCCGGGGCCCACGACCAACGTGAAGCCCGTGGTCATGGACTTCAGCTATGCGGACAGCTTCGGCAAGAGCTCGGCCAACGGCTATGAGCGTCTGCTGCTCGACGCGATGCTCGGCGACGGCACGCTGTTCGCGCACCGCGACGGCGTGGAGGCCACCTGGGCGCTGATGACCCCGATCCTGGAAGCCTGGGCGAAGAACCCGCCGACGGACTTCCCGAACTACCCTGCCGGCAGCTGGGGTCCTGAGGCCGCCGACGCGCTGCTGCGCAAGGATGGGCGCAAGTGGCACAAGCTGTAACGGCACGAAACACACGTTAGGCAAAAGGGGAGTAGCGGAGGACTGCTGCTCCCTTTTCTTGCTAGAGTCGGAAGACGCAAATTGCATAAAGGAGTTGGGCTGCGTATGGCGAAGCCGGTGACGGTCACGTATGAGGTGTGGGCGAAGAAGGAAGAGACGGCGATGGCCATGGCTCGACTGTTTGCGCGCAAGGTAGAAGAGGCAGCGGCAAAGCGCGGTGTGGCGCGTATAGCGGTCTCCGGCGGCTCCACGCCGCAGGAGAGCTTCAACCTGCTGGCCGACCCGGCCGGCCCGTTCGCGACGACTGTGCCGTGGGACAAGCTGCAGCTCTACTGGGTCGACGAGCGTTGCGTCGCGCCCGAGCACCCTGAGTCGAACTACGGCGTCTGCCGCGAGCTGCTGCTGAACAAGGTGCCGCTGCCCGCGGCAAACGTGCATCGCATGGAAGGCGAGCTGGACCCGGAAGAGGCCGCAGCGCGCTACGAGACCGTGCTGCGCAACACCATGAAGCTCGAAGGCGCGGAGTCGCCGGCGTTCGATCTGCTGCTGCTGGGCATGGGCCCTGACGGCCACACGGCGTCGCTATTTCCGCATACCGAAGGGCTTGAGGTCATCAACCGCCTGGTCATTGCCAACCATGTGCCGCAGAAGGACACCTGGCGCATCTCGCTCACGGCCCCGGTCATCAATCAGGCCAGCGAGGTGGTCTTCGCCATTGAAGGTGAGGGCAAGGCCGACGTGCTGGCCGCTGTGCTCACGGGCCCGCGCAATCCTGAGGAACTGCCCTCACAACTGATCCGTCCCTCGAATGGTAAGCTTCTCTTTCTTCTGGATGAGGCCGCCGCGGCGAAGCTCCCGGCGGCCAACGATATATTTGCCAGCGAAGACGGTAGCCGCAAGGTTGGGACCCTGGAGATTTAGTAGCACAAGGGGTAGTGAGTTACGAAGAAAAACGTTTATCTTCTATTTTGCACCGCTCTCTGTTCCGATTAGGCAGGAAAGGCAGTGAGTCTGGAGTAACGCCGCAATGGATGTAGGGTCTGTGTCTTCTCTGCTCCTATCGCGTACTCCTGACTCCGAATGAAAAACGATGATTCTGGCAGGCGATGTAGGCGGTACAAAGGTCCATCTGGCGCTGTACAACTTTGTGGGCGGCAAACTGGTGGCCGTGCGCGAGCACAAGTTTCCTGCGCACGAGTACGGTTCGCTCGACGAGGTCGTCAAGGCGTTTCAGGCGCAGGGCGGCAAGGACGAGCCGCCGATCTTCGCGGCGTGCTTCGGCTGCCCCGGACCGGTGCGCGACGGCCGGCTTAAGCTGACCAACCTTCCCTGGACCCTCGATACGCGCGAGCTTGTCAAGTCGCTCGGCATCGAGCACATCTTCCTCATCAACGACCTGGAAGCCAACGGCTACGGCGTCCCGGAACTCGCGCCGGAGAAGATCTTCACCCTGCACGAAGGCGATGCGAAGGGCGTGGGCCACCGCGGCCTGGTCTCCGCCGGCACCGGGCTGGGCGAGGCGCTGCTCATCTGGGATGCCAAATCGAAGACACATCTGCCGCTACCCTCCGAGGGCGGCCACAGCGACTTCGCGGCAAGAAACGATCGCGAGATCGCTTTGCTGGAGTACCTGCGCCGTACTCTGAACGGCCGTGTGAGCCATGAGCGCGTCGTCTCCGGCCTCGGCATCAAGAACATCTACGCGTTTCTGCGCGACGACGTAAAGTTGGAGGAGCCCGCGTGGCTGGCCGCGCGCATGGCCACCGAAGATCCCAATGCGGTCATCGGGCAGTGCGGAGAGGACGGCTCCAGCGAGATCTGCGCCGAAGCACTCCGCATCTTTGTCTCGGCCTACGGAGCTGAGGCCGGCAACGTAGCCCTGAAGGTGCTCGCCATGGGAGGCATCTATCTGGGCGGGGGCATCGCGCCAAAGATTCTGAAGACGATGCAAAATGGCGAGTTCACCCGGGCATTCCTCGATAAAGGGCGGCTCTCCCCCTTGCTGGAAGCGATACCTGTACGTGTCATCCTTGATGACACCTGTGCATTATTGGGCGCGGCGGCGTATGCAGAAGCACGAGCAGCAGAGCTATCAGGCCGATCAGAACGGGCGGGATCGTAAACGTCCATTCGTGGGGAACGCCTTTAAAAAGGTGGAATTCGACTACGTCGAGTTCCCGATTGATATATTTTCCGGGTTCCCTGTGGCTTACCACACCATAGGTTGACAGCCATATTTTGCGCCCTGGCTACCGCCGCGGCTGCAACCGTCCTTCCCTTCGACTGGCACCTCGCCCATCGCCAAGCTGGAGGACTCGCTGGCCAATGCCGTGAACGTCTGTGTGACCTCGGGCAGCGCGGCGTCCCTTAGCGGTCTGACAGCAAAATTGAAACCCATTGGGCCGTATCGATGTCCGAATGCGGGAAATCGCAAGGATATCGGTCGTGCAGCGGTGTGCATCCCCCGATCCCTCCTGTTTGACTGCCAGTAATTGTGACTTGACATGTATTACAGGGAGCGGTGATAGTGTTTGGCGCAGCAAAATCGCGCACGATCACGCTCCGGTTATGGCCGGCGGTGGAGATGCAAGTACCCTGTATGGCCTTTTGAGGAGTCCAAGTGAGCAACCATCTTTTTCCCAAGCTTTCCCCGGTGCCGCAGGCGCTGGCGCGGCCTCTCGCCGCCGTTGTTGTCTTCTTCTGCCTGTTACTGGCCGGCACCGCCGCCCACGCGCAGCTCAGCGGCAAGGGCGCCGTCAGTGGAACCGTCATGGACCCCACAGGCGCGTCCATTCCCGGAGCCACCATTGCCGCCACTAACACGGCAAACGGTGTGGTGACTACGACCACCAGCACCTCGGCTGGAGACTACGCGATCAACACCCTCGACGCCGGCATCTACACGATCACCGTCACCGCCAACGGCTTCGAGAAGCTCTCGCAGAAGGATGTCCACGTCAACGCGCTTGAGACGCAGACCTTCAATCCGAAGATGACCATCGGCAGTACCGACCAGGAAGTCACTGTCACCACGCTGCCTCCGCAGCTCGAGACCACCAACGCGACCCTCGGTGCCACCATGGAGAACGAGATGTACTCCGCGCTGCCGATCGAGATGGGCGCCTACGGCCAGGCTGATCAGCGCCGCGCTACCGACTTCGCCTACCTGATGCCTGGCGTGCAGGGTAATGAGACCAACGGCAACGCCACCACCAACGCTGGCGTCGTCAATGGCTCCGGCTCCCGTGGCGCTGTCTCCGACGTTTACATTGACGGTGTGGCTTTCGTCCGCGCCGGCGGCAACGGCGACCCGCGCTTCGTTTGGACGGCCATCTCCGTCGACGCAGTCGACCAGTTCCAGGTGCAGACCAGCGGCTACTCGGCCATCTACGAGGGCCAGGGCATCCAGAACTACACCGTCAAGGCTGGCGCCAACAAGTATCACGCCAGCGTGTACGAGTTCTTCCGCAATACCGTGCTCGACACCTGGGGCTGGAACAAGGGCGCCACCAAGCCCATCGAGAACTCTAACGAGTACGGCATCAATCTCAGCGGTCCGCTAGTCCCCTTCGGCAAGTGGAAAGAGAAGCTCTTCTTCTTCGGCAACTACAACGGCTTCCGCTACGCCAGTGAGACACCGACGACGATTACCTTTCCCACGGTAGCGCAGCAGGGCGGCGATTTCAGTGCTGTCGGTTACAACATCTACGATCCCAACACGCAAACTGCCTGCACCGCGAACAGCACCAATGGTCCCTGCCGTTATCAGTATGGCTACATGGCCGGTGGCACAACTGGACCGGCTGGCAATCCTGTCCGTAACCCGGCGGCGGCGGTCAATGTCATTCCGGCCAGCGAGTTCTGGAACGTTGCTTTGAACAGCCAGAAGTTCCTGCCCACGCTCAATAGCCAGAATGTCCAGGGTAATTTCATTGCCCCCAACAAGACTGGCCTGGTGAACTGGTCGACGACGGATCGTATCGACTACGTCATTTCGCCGAAGGACACGCTGACGATGATCGGTGCCGTCGGCCGTCAGGCCAGCTCGAACCCCGTGTATCAGACGACACCGGGGCGCAACGTTGGCCCCTTGCCGTACAACTACTCGCAGGCCTATGCGCCGAAGACTGCTGTAGGCATTATTGAAGAGAACCATACATTTACCGATCGCCTGGTTAATCAGTTGAAGTACGGCTATGCCCGCTACAACGGTCCGACCTTCGAATCGAACAATGAGCCGGTGTATTCGGCAACCTCGCTGGGCCTCTCGAACCTTCCCTCAGGCCCGGCTTCCACGGCTTTCCCCATCGTGGACTTCAGTTCGTCCATCAACTCGCCGGTCAACAACTCTCCCACCTGGTGGGGTGGTACCACGCCGAACCTCACGCTGGCGGAAAACTACACGTTAGTCGACAACCTTCAGTGGGTGAAAGGCAAGCATACGCTCACCTTTGGCGGACAGATTGCCTGGTTGCTCTACAACGTGGTCAACGCCACCGGTGGCACCACGCCTCTCACGCTCTCCAACTCCGTAACGGAAACCGCGGCAATCACGCCTTCCAGCAACACCAGCCCGAAGTACGCAGTCACGTCTGGCACTGGTATTTCCTACGCCAGCTACCTTATCGGTCAGGTGGATAAGGCGAGCTTCACACAGTATCTGCAGCAGGAGTACGGCACGCGCTTCCGCCCCATCTCGCCCTACGTGCAGGACAACTGGAAGGTATCTTCGAAGCTCACGCTCGACCTTGGCCTCCGTTGGGACTACTTCCCCTCGCTGCGCGAAGTGCACGATGCGGGAAGTTTCTTCAACCCCAACCTCGCAAATCCCATCACTGGCTCCAATGGAGCTCTGCAGTTCACCGGCAATGGCGCCGGTACCTGCAACTGCGACACGCCAGTCCAGAAGTGGTACAAGAACTTCGGCCCGCGCATCGGCCTCGCGTATCAAATCGATCCGAAAACTGTAATCCGTGCCAGCTATGGCCTCATGTTCACGCACGGCAATGGCGTCGGCGGCCTCACCACCAGCCTGGGCACACTGGGCTTTTCGGCCGCACCGAGCTTCTCCGCCAGCGGGACGCTGCTGAGTACCACGGGCTTCGGCGGTGCCAACGGAGCATTGCCTAACTACACCGGCGCTGCGGGCGTCGCCTCCGGTCCGCAATATGGCACCGGCTACACCACCATCACTGGATACACGGGCACTCCTTCCAGCATGGGCTATGCCGATCCTTACCTCGGCAGCCGCGCTCCGGAGTACAGCAACTGGAGCTTCGGCTTCCAGCACCAGTGGACGAACACCATCGCTTCGACCATCAGTTATGTTGGATCGGAAGGCCACTTCGAGCAGGAAGACAGCGCCAATGCCCGCGGCCTGTACTCCAATCAGCTCAATCCGTCGTATCTCTCCCTCAACTCCAAGCTCAGCTCGCTTGCAACCTCGGCGAACTGCGCTGCCGCTGGAGTTACCTGCCCGGCAAACTTCACTACGTCGCAATCCATCGCGACAGCTCTCAAGCCCTTCCCCTTCCAGAGCGTGACCGATACCTTCGGCGACGTTGCAAACTCCAGCTATCATGCTCTGCAGGCTTCGCTGAACATGCGTCCCACGCATGGCGATACCTTCATGATCAACTACACCTGGTCGCACGCGATTGACGATGGCGGCACCTTCCGCACCGGTTATGCTATCCCGGCCGGAACGCTAGCCAATGAGCCGGGAGCAACCTACAAAGCCGACCGCATCGAGCGCAGCTCATCAACCACCAACCAGCCGCAGCATCTGGTCGTCACCAATGTGTGGGACCTGCCCTTCGGCAAGTCCATTGCCAACAACAATGCAGTCGAGCGTGCAGTGCTGGGAGGCTTCCACTTCTCGCAGATCTTCCAAGCGTTCTCCGGTTCTCCGTTGGCGATTACTGGTTCTTCCTGCCAGACCAATCCTGCGCAGGTGCAGTGCTACGCGAATTACAACCCAAGCTTTGTAGGTTCAGCCCGCCAGAATGGTGCCTGGGGCAAGAAGACCCTCTCCGGCTCACCAACGGCGGTCAGCTACATCACTCCCAGCGCCGGTACGCAGGGTGCGGAGACCGGGCCGTTTATCAACCCGTCCCTCCTGGCAGCTACCACGGCCTATCCGAACGGCGACCCGCATGCTCCGCTGTACACGTTCTCCAACGGCGCTCGTACGGCTCCCTACCAGCTGTATGGCCCTGGCAACTACCAGCTTGACCTCGCACTGGTGCGCAGCTTCCCGCTGCACTTCCACAATGCTGTCCTGAACTTCCGTTCGGAGTACTACAACGTCACCAACAAGACGTTCTTCGCTGTGGCTAGCACGCAGCTCGGCAACTCGAGCTTCGGCACCGCCACAGTGAGCCCCAACTACAACCGCAGGGCCGCTCAGTTCTCCGCGCGCCTCTCCTTCTAAGGCATCTCATCTCCAAAACAGCGATGCCGCCTCAAGGGGCGGCATCGCTGTTTAAGAGTGCAGCTCCCTTGTTGGGGATACGGCGCTAACTTCAATTGGCTGCGGATCTTACCCCCAAAACCGGGGGGGGGGCTACATGATCCGGAACCGCTCCCGCATCAGCCGCTGGAAGCGTGGCCGCCAGATCAGGTCATAGGCCAGCTCCTTGCCCGGAAACATCGCCAGCGCCGCCGCGCGGCTGTCCGCGATCATCTGCGAAGCATCGTCGATCGTGAGCGAGACATCCTGCGAGATCGTCTGCATCACCAGGTTCATCATCATCTGCAGGCGGCGAATGAGCTTGGCCTCCTCAAGCTCTTCGACAGACTTTAGCCGGCCTTTGGGGACTTGTGGCGGGTTGGGAGTGAGATCGTCGGAACAGGGTTGCGCAGCAGGCGATGAAGGCTTATCCATGGGTCTCCTTGCAAAGGAAATTGGCAAAACGCGGAGGTTGATCCGCGCGTTGGAGAGAGCATCCCGTACAAGCTCAGCTTGCGTGCATTCTAGTCCGGGGGGGCTGCGGAAAACGCGGTGATGTGCCCATCGTGGGTCAGCAGAAACGTCTCCGCACCATGACGATCGGTGCGATACGTCTTCACATGGGCATCTTCCAGGCGCTCCAGCACCTCGGCACGCGGATGCCCAAATGTGTTGTGCCGCCCAACACTGATCACGGCCTCCTGCGGCTTGATAGCGTTAAGGAACTCCTGATAGGTGGATGTCTTGCTGCCATGGTGGCCCACTTTCAGCAGAGTCACCGGCGCAAGACGATGGTTGGTCAGCATATCGTCCTCGCTGGCAACCTGCGCATCGCCTTCGAGCTGCACACTGGCGCGCCCATAGTCGATACGCAACACCAGCGAGTCGTCGTTCGAGGGCACCCCCGGATTCCTGTAGGCAGCTTCAGGCGCGAGCACAGAGATCTGCGTCCCGCCCCACGGCATCGCATCGCCCGCATGTAGGTGCCGGACAGCGATATGCAACTGCGCAGCCTGCGCCAGCAAAGCCCGGAAGCTCGGCGAGTCACCCGGGTCGATACTCAGCCACAACTCGCGTGGACGAAGGTCATGCAGCACAGCAGGCATGCCGCCCATATGGTCCGAGTGCGCATGCGTCAGCACGATAACGTCGAGTCGGCGAATCCGGCGAGACCAGAGATAAGGAGCAACCACCTGTTCGCCAATGTCCCAACCAGATGCTGTGCTGGTGGGCCGCCCGGTAGGCCCGCCAGCGTCAATGAGCATGGTGCTTCCAGTGGGAGAGACCGCGAGCAGCGAGTCTCCCTGTCCAACATCGAGCGCCGTGATCTCAAGCATGTCCGGATGCAGCAGCGGCGCCGCCGGATAGGCGACGACGGCTGGGACAAACAACACAAGCAGCGAACCTGCAAGAACAAGAGCACGCCTGCGCTCAAACAGAAGGAAGCAAGAGAGTGCGATGAGCACCCCGGCGATAGCGATGCCCGATGCAGGAGGTGCGGGCATGCGCAGATCAGCGAGCGGAGCGCGCTGCAGGTGCATCACGGTGAAGCGCATGATGTGTAGCAGCAGTGCGGTAGCGGCCGCGGGAAGTATCGCGAGCCACGAGCTGATCAGCGAAGCGCAGAACATCAATACGGCGGCACAAAGCAGGGCCGCAAGCAAAGGGATATTCAGCAGATTGAGTGGCAACGCAAAGAGTGTCGCGCGATGAAAGTAGATGGCCATCGGGAGAACGAGACAGAGCTCAGCGGCGAGGCTGACGACGAAGGCTTCAAGAAGGTAGAAGATGAGCCGCAGCGCCCACACCGGAAGTTGGCGAAAGTGGTGCCCCAGCAGCGAACCGCAGAGCGTACAGGCCATGCGGACCCCGACGCGGAACTGCGCGAGCTGCGGGTGGATGAAGGCGTCGATGGCGAAGACGTGCAGGAGCTTGAGAGAGCGGACGTAGGGCGCGATGGTGCGTTGGAGGATAGGCGAAGCGATGCCCGCAATTGCGACGATGACAAGGAAGGTCATCTGAAAGCTGGCCGCAGCCAAAGCGCGAGGGTCGAGTGCCAGGACGATTGTGGCAGCGAAGCCCAGCGCGTTGAGCGCATTGGCTTGTCGGTCGAGCCAAAGCGAGATGAGGTAAATGGAAGTCATCAACAGCGCGCGCTGTGCGGGGACTCCAAAGCCTGTGAGCAGGGCATAAGTGGCAGTCAGCAGGATCGCGATAAGGACAGCGGGGCCTTCACCGAGGCGGAGCCGGCGTAGCAGCCAGAAGAGCGCCGTCGCAAGCAGAGCGATGTGAAGGCCGGAGACGACGAAGAGATGAAAGGTGCCGGTGCGCTGAAAGGCATCGCGCAGATCGGAGGAGAGCAGTGTGCGGTTGCCGAAGAGCATGGCGCTGAGCATGGCCGAGTCTTCACGATTGAGTCGCAGCGAAACAGGCAACGTTGCATTGGCGCGTGATGTTAGAAAATGGTCGAGACGATCGGCAGCCCATGTTTGCACAGCGTAGAGGCGACACCGCAGCGTTGGGGCTGCATTCGTCAACTGCGTGACACGCGATGATTTCGCTGTCGCCGTCAGGTCGATGCCCTCGGTGCGGAGTTGACTGGCGTAGGAAAAGGCGCCGGCATCACGATACGTGTCGGGCACCCGAAGCCGGAGCGGCACCTCGACCCCTTCGCCGCAGCGCAACGGAAGCGGAGAGCCCGTCAGCAAAACGCGCACCCCTCCGTTGAGTGGGCGCATCGTGTCGACATCCGGTGTCATGTCCTCGACGGCCGAGATATCGAGATCGATAGACTGAGTTGGCGGTTGCGTATCGACCTCCCATCCGCCAGGTTCGATCTGCCAGGGCTGGAGCTGTGGTTCGTCCGCATCGGCGGTTCGCGGCGGCAGCAGCCGGATGCTGACGATGTGACCGCGGACATTCCGGTTCACACCGTCAGCATAGGTAAGCAGCACAGGGTGTTCTGTAATGGGCGGCTCAATCTGAGTGCACCAGCAGCCAACGACAGCCCACAGCGCCAGTGCCGGAACGATAGCGATGCTAGGTGCTCGCACAAGGGCGACGGCGCTGAGAACGACTAGCAAAGCCGCCGCTAACACCAGTAGACGCGTTGGTTGCCAGTGCTGCGCCAGCAGAATGCCTGCAGCGAAGCACAATGCCGCAGCCAGCATGGGGATGCGCCGCAGCCGCAGAGGCTCCACGGCCGGGGGATGGTTCATCCAATGGCTTGCAGCGCCGACTGCCTGCATGGGAAGCGCTACCTATCGTTCAAGTGTGATGGGATGAGTCTAACGGGTTCGGTGAAGGATGGCGACTGTTTCGAGATGGAACGTCTGCGGAAACAGATCGACAGCGTGCAGTGAGGCGATCTCGTACTGTCTTTGCAGTATGGCGAGATCGCGTGCGAGCGTTGCAGGGTCGCAGGAAACATACACGATGGCCTTCGGTGCGATGCGGTTGAGTAGTTCGCAAGCTTCGACGTCCGCCCCGGAACGTGGTGGATCGAGGACGACGAGTTCTGGCTGCTCACGCTGCAGTACTGCCGCGCGGAGGTAATCGAGCGCGGTGGACTCAATAGCTGTGTAGCTCGCGCCGAGCTTGCGGAAGGCATTACGCAGATCGGCGATGGCAGTTGGGTTCGATTCGACCGCCGCGACCTGCGCGAAGCTGCGCGCAAGTACACGTGAAAAAAGACCCACACCTGAGAAGAGGTCCCACGCGAGCAGTCCGGTGCGGGGCGTGCTGTTGTGTGTGCAGACAAGATCGACGAGTGTCTCAAGCAGGAACCGATTGACCTGGAAGAAACCGCCGCGCGTGATCCAGTAGAGCTCGTCGCCCACGCGGTAGTTGAGGCCGGATGAGCCAGCTTCGGCGAGTATGCGTCCAGTAGGCCCTGTGCGCGGGTCGGTGGCAATGGCGCCGGCACCGACAAGGGTGAGCCCCTTTGGCACCTGCTGAACGAAGGCGTTGTAGGCGCGCGCAAAGCTGCCTTGCGGAGACTTCGTGCGTGGCGCGCAGAGCAGTGTGAGCTGCAACTGCGACTGATCATGGTTGCAGAAGAGTTCGACTTCGCTTGCGGCGTTGAGCCAGTAGAGCGCATCGCGGTCACTCGCAGCTGCAGTGATGAGCGAAGTCGCGGCACTCCAAAGGGATGGTGCCGCGATCGGACACTCGTTGATGGGCTGGAAGGCCGTGGTGCCGAGCTGGTTGTAGCCAAGCTGAAACGTTTCGCCGCTGTGTTCAACTCGCAGACGGATGCGGTTGCGATAGTGATAAGGCTCCGCGGTGTAGGCTGCGATATTGTCCGGATAGCGGACCTCAGCCTCGGTGAGCAGATTCTTCAGATGCTCGCGCTTGACGAGCACCTGCGCTTCGTAGAGAACGTCCTGATGCTGGCAACCACCGCAGTGGCCGAAGTGCGGGCAGAGTGGCATTGCTGCTGTATTGTTCATGCTTCATGCCCCATATAGAACAGGCTCAGGCGCGGCAGGCTGTAGAACTCCAGCAGCCGCTTGTGCAGAAACTGCTGCTGCACCTGGCGAAGCTGCACCACGGACATGCGGCTGCGATACGGCGCGAGCTCGCGGTCAGCCTGCACCTTCAGTTCGACAAGCTGTTGCTCGGTCGCATTGGCCTCAAGCGCTGCAAACAGTTTCTCTTCAAGCACTGTCAATGTGCGGTCCAGGTCGTCGAGCGCGAGTGGCTGCTGCGAGCGCATCGTTGCCGCAAGTTCACGAAGACGTGTTGCGGTTGCTGTCAGGTGGCTCTGCACGGTGTAGCTCGTCTGCGCGGCGGTGTCGAAGGCTGTGGCATTGCGCTCCAGAAAGGCTGTCACACGGTCGGTCTCAAAGCCGCTCTCCTGCGGCTCTCGCCTGGCGGGTGCGGTGCCCGTGGCTGCTTCGACCATCTCTTCTGCGGCCTGCATCACAGCCTGCGCGCACCACGCAAGGCCGTTCACCTTGCGCAGCCGGCTGCCGGCTTTCAATGCCTTGGCATCATGCTTGTCGAAGGCATTGTCGATGCCGCGCAGCACGGCTTCCAGCGGAATGCCGGCTTCGCGCCAGGTCTCGATCAGCGCCCAATCTAGTGTGCTGAGCAGCAGGATGCTGCCGCGTCGCTGGCTGAAGCGCTCTTCGATCTCAGAGAAGTATTCGTAGTAGTTCACTCGTTTAGCGGCGTCGATGCCTGTCCTGGTTGCGCTCGTAGATGAGGCGAAGTCCATTCAGTGTCAGGCCCTCATCGACCTGGTGGATGTACTTACTATCGGTGGCGATCAGTTTAGCGAGGCCGCCGGTGGCAATCGTCTTCGTCTCCGGGCCAAGCTCGGCGATCATGCGCTCGAGGATGCCGTCGACGAGGCCGATGTAACCGTAGTAAAGGCCAATCTGGATGTTGTCGACCGTGTTGGTGCCGACGATCTTCGTGGGCTTCTTGATCTCAACGCGCGTCAGCCGGGCGGCGCGCGCGAAGAGCGCATCGGCGGAGATGCCAAGCCCCGGTGCGATGGCGCCGCCGAGAAACTCGCCCTTCGCGCTGACGACATCGAAAGTAGTGGCTGTGCCCATATCGACAATGATGGTCGGGCCGCCGAGCAGATCAAACGCTGCAACGCAATTCACAACACGATCAGCGCCGACCTCGCTCGGGTTGTCAGTAAGGATGGGCAAACCTGTCTTCACGCCAGGCTCGATGAACAGGGGCTTGACATGAAAGTACGTCTCGCATACCTTGCGCAGTGTGGAGTCGAGCGGCGGAACGACAGAGGAGACGGCGACGCCGGTGACGATCTCATGTTGCAGGTCGCGCATGGAGAACAGCGTCTGGAACAGCACGCCGAGTTCGTCGGCCGTCTGCTTGTAGGGCGTGGTGATGCGCCAGTCCGCGACCTTCTGCGCGGGCGCGGAGTCGGTGGCGAGAACGAACAGCCCAAGTACCGTGTTGGAGTTGCCTACATCGATTGCAAGTAGCATGCGCGATTATGCCTCGGCGGCTGCCGCTGCGTGCGGGCCTATAGGATGTCGCGGACGCCGCCGGAGAGAACGGTGCGTTGCGTGCCATCATCGGCGTCGACGAGCAGAAAGCCGCGGTTGTCGAGTCCTGCGGTCGTTCCAGTATAGCCACCCTGCTCGGGTACGGTGACGCGGCGGCCGTGGGCCCAGTCGGAGGCCTCGGAGAAGCGGACAAGCAGCGATGACCCACCTGCATCCCGATCCGCTGCTTCCTCTTCCAGCAGAGTGAGCTCACGATCCAGCGAACGAAGCAGCGCAACGAGCAACGCGAACCGGTCTTGTAGCTTGCCCGTAACCAGACGAAGCGAGGTCGCAAGCGGATAGAGCTCGAGCGGAAACGTCTCTTGGTTCAGGTTGATGCCGATGCCGATCACGGCATAGCGCAACGGCGCATCGTCGCCGGAGCCGGCAGCGGTTTCGACGAGGATGCCGCCAACCTTCTGCAGGCCGATCATCAGGTCGTTGGGCCAGCGGATGTCTGCGGTAACACAGGCCGCAGTGAGAATCGCCGACTTGGCGGCGAGCCCAGTGGCGAGCGAGAGCATCAACGCCTCGCGCAGGCGCAGCGACGGCTTAACCAGCACGCTAACGTAAAGCCCATCCGGATTGCTGGAGGTACCGGCTGCAGAGTGCCAGCTATGACCGCCGCGTCCGCGCCCAGCGGTCTGCTCGTCGGTCAGATAGACCGTGCCTTCGGGCGCGCCGTTCGCTGCGGCAGCGAGCAGCTGCGTATTGGTTGAGTCCACGACAGGGAAGTGGTGGATGTGCGCGCTGAAACGAGTGCCAATAAGCGCGGCGCGGAGATCGTCTTGCAAAGACATGCTGTAGCTATGCTACTACTGCGCCGCCACGCATCTGGATGCCGTCGCAGCTCGGCACAATCGCCTCCGCCCTTACGACGGCGGGTTATAGGTGGTCAGCGTTCCTGTGGCAAGGTCAACCGTTACGGAGTCGTCCGGGGTCTTGGTCGAGGCTCCGTCGGACGCCGGATGGTACTCGATCCGGAGTTGCTGCGCGTTGATCAGCACGCGACAGTACCCGTAGTTCATAAAGTCATAGTTCTCAAAGGTCACGGAGTCGTTCTGCTCCGGCTGTGCGAAAACGGGCATCGAGACCGGCGTCCGGTAGCCGTCGCCGACGGCGAGCTTCTGCAGGCCGTGGCCGCCGTTACCGATCACCAGGAATGGAATCTGTCGCTTCCCGATAGCGCGGGTATAACGCTGGTAGTTATGCGCGTGCCCACTGAGCACGGCATGCGGCCACACCCCTGTCGACTGGCAGATCGTGTCGATCTCCTTCAGCATGGCAAGCGAGCCGGAGTGCTTGCCGAAGGCATAAGGCGGGTGATGCACGGCCAGCAACACCGCGCCCTTGAATTTGTCGGTCTTCACGCGAGTGAGCGCTGCTTTCAGAAAAGAGAGCTGAGCATCCGAGAGGTCTGGGAAGGCAGGCGTGCCACCCTTGGTCGGGTCGGCGGTGGACGAGATGACGCCGGGATTTTCGAGGATGTTGCTGTAAAGCCCGATGATCCGCACATACGGCGCTTCAAGCGTGAAGTACACACCGGGCTGGATCATCGTGGTGCGCGAGAGTCCCACGGCATCAGGCGCGTGCGAGAAGCTGGGCGTGCAGAAGTTGGCGAGAAATGCCGAGAGCGAGTCCGTCGCAACACCCGTGCCTGCCGGTGGCGGCAGAACAATGCCGTCGTGGTTGCCGGGGATCGCGAAGATCGGCGCAGGGTAGTCGCGGTAGGCATCGTAAAACTGGTCGTAGTAGTACTTGTGCTCGCCAAAGCTATAGACGATGTCGCCGAGGTTGTAGAAGAACTTCGGGATTGCAGTGGGGTCCGTCTCGTTGAAGTCGGCGAGCAGCTTGTCGACGACCTCGTTTTCTGTCTTGGGTCCCCGGGTCGCGCCCGTATCGCCGGCTGTGTGAAAGACGATCTGACCGGCCTTCTGCATGGAGCTGACGGCGTTCGCGCCGCTGGGGCCAAGCACATCCTGCAGCAGCAGCACAGGCTCGGCAACGCCGGGCACAACAGGAAACGGCAGCGGCAGGAACTTGTTGGCCTTCACCAGCGCGTCCATCTCGTTGTAAGCCGCCGTGTCCGATGCATGGGGCGTGGTGTACTTCAGCGGATCAGGCGTAATGGTGGCCTGCGCGAAGAGCGGTGTGCCGACAGGAGCGCCATGTGTCAGTTGCAGGTGCGAAGGCGAGGGCGGCGGGGTTGTGCTGGAGACCTTCTTCGCCGTGCTCTTCTTCGCAGGCGACTTCTTCGTGGCTTTCTTTGCGGAGGTCTTCTTCGCGGTGGTCTTGCGGGTGGCTGCCATGGAGTGCTCCTCAATGCGGCAAGATGTGCAAGTGCAGGAAGGGTACGAGCGGCGCGGCGGGAAGTCCAGCAAAAATGCGCTTAAAATACGCCGGAGACACAGCGTAATACGACGTTCGCTGTGTCTCCGGTTGGATGCAGAAGTTAGGATTTAGGCTGGCGGCAGCGCAGCGAGCGCGGCTATCGCCTTGTCATGGAGCGCTTGGGTCTCAGCCGCCTGCTTCTTGAGCCCATCGACGATATGCGCCGGAGCGCGCGCGATGAAACCCTCGTTGCCAAGCTGCTTGTTCGCAGCTTCAAGTCCCTTCGTGAGCTTGGAGATCTCTTTTTCGAGACGCTCGCGCTCGGCAGAGACATCGATCTGGCGCTCGTAGATGATGGCGACGTCGAACGTCGCAGTGCTGCGGGCGTTGTTGCCGGTGGGCGGGTCAAAGACGATCTCCACTGCACTGACGCGGGCCATGCGGGCGAGCATGTCGGCATGGCCTTCAGCGAGGGCTGCGATGCGGAGATCGGCGCGCAGCTGAATGGGAGTGGACTCCTTCTCCGGCACGGCGAGCTCTTTGCGGAGAGCGCGGATGGTGACAATGAGTTGCTGTATATCTTCCATGGCGCGAACTGTGACGTCGCTGTGCGGGAAGTCCGCAGCGGCGGGATAGCGGGTGAGTGCGATGGATTTGGCCGGACTGGGCTGGCTGATGCTGGCGTAGAGCGCGTGCCAGAGCTCTTCCGTGAGGAAGGGCATAAAGGGTGAGAGCAGGCGCAGGGCGGCCTCGAAGACGCTGACGAGGCCGACGAGGGTGAAGGCAGTTGCGGCCTGTGCCTCGATCTGCTCTGCTTCCGTGTTGTAGGTGGTACCGGCGGGATCGAAGTTGAGGCGGAGCTTGACGAGTTCGAGATACCAGTCGCAGAACTCGCCCCAGAAGAACTGGTAGACGGCGTTGGAGGCTTCGTCGAAGCGATAGTCGGCGAGCGAAGCGTGTACTTGGGCGGCGACCGTGCTGAGGCGAGAGAAGATCCAGCGGGTCTCGAGCGGGGTGCGGTCGGGCAACTCCCAGGCGCCGGCGGCTTCGCCGGAGGTATCAGTGGCAGTATTGGCGTCGAGCTTGACTTGGTAGCCCGCCTCTGTGGCGCGGTCGATGTTCATCTGGATGAACCGCGCTGCGTTCCATATCTTGTTGGCAAACGCGCGATAGCCTTCGGTGCGGGCTTCGTTGAAGGCAATGTCGGTGCCGGGGCTGGCCTGCGAAGCCAGCGTGAACCGTACCGCATCCGTACCGTACTTCGTGATGATCTCGATCGGGTCAATCACGTTGCCCTTGGTCTTGGACATCTTCTGCCGGTCGGCATCGCGCACCAGCGCATGGATGTACACATTACGGAACGGCACTGCATCCTTCAGCTCGCGCGTGCTGCCATCTGGCATCGGCACATCGAGCATAAAGTGGCACCCCAGCATGATCATGCGGGCCACCCAGAAGAACAAAATGTCGAAACCCGTAACGAGCAGCTGCGTCGGATAGAACGAAGCAAGGTCCGCCGTAGGTTTGTTCGATCCATCCCAACCAAAGACGGTAAATGGCAGCAGCCCCGACGAGAACCACGTGTCGAGCACGTCGGTCTCCTGATGAATGTCCGTGATGCCGCAGCCACTGCAAGCCGTCACTGCATCACGTGAGACGGTAATCTTGCCGCAGGCATCGCAGTGCCACGCCGGAATCCGATGCCCCCACCATAGCTGCCGCGAGATACACCAGTCATGGATGTTGTTCATCCACTCGAAGTACGTCTTCGCATACATCTCCGGGGTGAACTGGATGTGGCCGTCCTTCACCGCATCGATCGCATTCTTCGCAATGCTGTTGCCGCCTGTGGTCGGCTGCTTGTTCACCGCGATGAACCACTGCATCGAAAGCCGCGGCTCAATCACAGCGCTCGTGCGCTGCGAGATCGGCAGCGTCAGTGTATGGTCCTTGATGGCAACAAGGTGCCCGCTCGCCTCAAGATCCGCAACGATCTTCTTGCGCGCCTCGAAGCGGTCCATCCCGTTGTACGGCGAGCCTTCGAGCAAGATCCGCGCCTGCGTGTCCATGATGCTCGGCGAAGGCAGACTATGCCGCTGCCCAATCGCAAAGTCATTCGGATCATGCGCAGGAGTCACCTTCACTGCACCGGTGCCGAACTCTGGCTGCGCCCAGTCGTCGGCGATCACCGGGATCGTCCGTCCCACCAGCGGCAGCACAAGCTTCTTCCCAACAAACGCGGTATACCGCTTATCGGTGGGGTTCACTGCGACAGCTGTATCGCCCAGCATCGTCTCCGGCCGCGTCGTCGCAATCGTGATTGAACCTGTGCCATCCTCCAGGTCATAGCGGATGTGATAGATGTGCCCGGCGCGTTCCTCATTCTCGACTTCGAGATCAGAGACAGCGGTGCCCAGCACCGGGTCCCAATTCACGATGTACGCACCGCGATAGATCAGCCCTTGTTCATACAACCGGACGAACGCTTCCTTCACCGCGACCGAAAGCCGCTCATCCATCGTGAAGTACTCGCGCGACCAATCGACGCTCGCGCCCAGCCGTTTCATCTGCGTCGTAATATAGCCGCCGTACTCCTGCTTCCACTTCCACACCAGCTCGGTGAACTGCTCGCGCGTGTAGTCGGTGCGCGCCTTGCCTTCACTCTTCAGCTGGCGCTCCACCATCATCTGCGTGGCGATGCCCGCGTGGTCGGTGCCGGGAACCCACACGCTCGTGTCGCCGTTCATGCGGTGCCAGCGCGCGAGGATGTCCATCTCGGTCTGGTTCAGCATGTGGCCCATGTGCAGCCTGCCCGTCACATTGGGCGGCGGCAGCAGCTGCACAAAAGGATTGCGCGCAGCGTGGTCTGTGGGTGTCGCGACGTCGAAGAGATGCTGCTCGAGCCAGTAGTTCGCCCACTTCTCTTCGATCAGGGCGGGGTTGTAAGCCTTGGGGAGTTCGTTATTCATGCTGCCCTTAAGGGTAGCAGGGACGCCTAGAACGTGTACCGGACACCGCCTTCGACGCGGCGTCCGTTGTCTCCAGCGTATGCCTGGCCGAAGTTGGGGCTGCCGACTACGCTGCCTACGGTCGTGACGTTGAGGTGGTTGAGGACGTTGGAGCTGCGTAGGTTCACGATAAGCGCCTGCGGATGGTCCGCCTTGGCATTCTTGGTGAGTTTGAAGGTGCGCTGCAGGTTGGTGTCCAGGTGGAAGGTCCAGGGCATCTTGCCAGCGTTGCGGTTCAGTGTTGCCCCGGTCCCCGTGGTGGAGAGCAGCCCCCACTGCGTGGCGTAGGCACAGTTGGTGGTCACCGTTGCGGAGCAGACCGGAGTGCCGGCGGCAGCAACGTAGGGGCGGTCGTTGAAGTCGCCGTCCCCGTTGTTGTCGAAGCCTGTCGTGACGTTGTAGGGCGAATCGCCCGAGGCGTTCAGGTTGCCGCTCAACTGCAGCGCCCACGGCAGCTTCACGGTGGTATTGCCGAAGACGTTCCATAGCGGGTTGCCTGTGCGGATGGCATATTCGCCCGCGTTGGAGCCGGTGGTCTGCGGGGTAAAGTTGGGGTCGTCGTTGGTGTCATCGACGACATGCACGCGCACTGAGCCGACGAAGAACTGCACGCGCTTGAGCGACTGGTTGCTAAGCCCCATGAAGATCACATTGCCATAGCCCCGGCCCGAGTCCTGCCACTGCAGGATGTTCACATTTGGAGCCAGCGGGCGCGGACCCAGAGGCTGGCCGTTAGTGGGGGAGTTGATGTTCTCCGAGCGTGTGTAGTGCCACATCTGCGCGATGTAGTAGTCGGCGGAGACCGACCAGTTCTTCGCAATGGTGTGGCTGAAGCCGAGGTTCTCGATGCCATAGAACAGGTTCGGCAGATGCGGCTGGATCGTGCGTATCGACTGAAGCGGCGTGGAGCTCGAGGAGGGGTTGCACCTTGTGGGGTCGAAGTAGGTGCCGGCAGGCAGTGCGGTGCAGGCGGTAGTGGGTGTGTATACCAGGCTGGTCACGCGTTGCACACCGTCCATGTTGAGTACCTGTGCGTAGCTGTGCGCCGTAAAGCGGCCGGAGAAGAGCCCGGCGTGCGCGTGCAGCGTCCACGTAGATTTTTTGTCCGGCGCCCACGAGAGCCCGAACCGTGGGTTGAAGTTGTTATGCACCACAGGCTTGTTCTGCGTGTAGTAGCGCAACCCCCAAGCGAAGTGCAGATTCGGCAACACCTTCCAGTCATCCTGAAAGAAGAGAGCCTCGCGATACTGCGTCATGTTGATGGTCGGGTTGCCAACTGCGTTGGAATATTCAGTAGGCGCACCACCGGCCCAGCCATTCAGCGCACGCACATACTGCTCCACGCCGGTGATCGTCTCCATCTGCACCGTGGGATTATTGTTAGCGTCGAGCACCGGAGCCGTGCCGCCGCCGAAGAGCCAGGTGCCATTGAAGTTGTTGAAGTAGCGGAAGCGCTCGCGCAGATATTCGAACTGCGAGCCGAACTTGATGAGATGTTTCGACAGGCTCAGGATCGCGTCATCGTCGAATTCGGTGTCGACCTCGTGGTCGTGCAGCGAGCCGTTGGTACTGCCTCCGGAGGTAAACGCACCGGCAACCTGCAGCTGCGGATCGAGCGAGTTGGGGGCCTGGTCCTTGCCATCGAACTCGATGCCCAGCCGCGCCTCGTGCATCAGCTTCGGAGAGACGGTCGTGACATCCGTGATGTGCAGGTTATGGTCGTATTGTTCGTTGTCGTAAGCCGCCTCGGCGAGCGTAGTGCCGCCAGCGCCCACGTTCTCCTGATGGTTGTGCCAGGCATTGAAACTGGTGATAAACGTATTCTTTGCGCCGAGCTGCCAGTCGACCTTCGCCATGCCGATCCACAGCCGCTGTGGCGCGGGCACGTTCTGCAGAATGGGCGTCTGGTCGCCCGCCGCATCAATGCCGATGGCGTTCACAACGGCAAAGTTGTCGATCGAGCGGTGCTCCAGGTTCAGGATAAAGTCCGAGCCCTTCTTGCGAATGGGCCCTGTCAGCTCGAAGCCATAGCGCTGCTTGCCAAGCGCGGCACGGCTCACCGAGAACGGATCGCGCGCATTCATCCATGAGCTTGAGTTGGTCGCAAACAGCGCACCGTGATACGTCGGCTGCCCGGGCTTGGTATAGATCTGGATCTCGCCGCCACCAAAGGGCGGATTGCGGTACTCAGAAGAGAACAGGTCGGGATTGACCTTGATGTACGCGATAGATGACTTGGGTGGGAGCGTGCCATTGTTGTCGCCGCTGTGAAAGCCGTCGATGGAGATAGCCGCGCTGGACGGGCTACCACCGGCGGCAGCGGCCATCTGCTGCAGCTCGCGCAGCAGGTCGTCGGGGTCGTCCGCGAGCGACTGCAGCCGCTGACCGGAGATCGTCTGGCTCGGCCCGCTGGCCGTGGGTGAGTTCGCCGCCGCAGGATTACCGTCCCCGTTGCCGACGTCAACCGTTGTCTCGACCTCTTCAGGATGCAGCGCAACGGAGAGTTCTGCAGTATGCGGCGCGGTGACCGGCAGACTAAGCGAAGCGAAGCCGTTGAAGGAGACGTGCAGCATGTGTTTGCCGCCTGTGACGCACGCAATCCGGAAGCGCCCGGCAGAATCGGCGGTGAGCGGCGACCCCGCGTCGAGCTGAACAGTCGCGCCCGGAATCATGGCTGCGGTAGTGTCGTGCACAACCCCGCTAAGAGATGTGCAGCCGGTTTGCGCGCCGGCGGAGGCGGCGAAGAAGGAGGCGCACGAGGACGCGAACGTCGCGATGAGGGCGGCCTGGACTCGATTCATGGTCTTCTCGGGTCGTTCTGGTTAGGGGTAAAGTTCCGGTAGTTGCTTCTGATTCTGCTTCAAGCGGTATACGCAGTCTGACCGAGGCTGGTTCCCGGATCGCGGCATAGATTTCCAGGCCAGCGCTCTGGCGGAGCACAAAGACGAAGGGCGCCCAATCGGGCGCCCTTCGCGTACAGCGTAATCATGCTCACGGCTAGAACGGATTCAGCTTGTCCAGGCCCTTCTTCGGCTTGTTCTTGCTCGAGCTCTCATCGGCCTTATCGATGGCGGGCGTCTTCGGGTTCTTCTTGCGCTTGCCCTTGACGTTGGGGGTTGCCTGCTGGGCGGGCGGTTGTGCGCTGCCGGCAGCTTCGTTCACTTGGTCAGGCGCAGCCGCGGGCTTCTCGATCGCAGGTGCCGCAGCCGTGTTGGCCGGGGCCGCAGTCTTCAAGCCGTAGTTCGGATCGGCTGTGCCGGTGGCGGCAGGCATGTCAGCCGGTGCAGTGCTGTCGTGGTTCACAATCTCCACGCCAACGCCGGTGCCGGAGCCACCCGAGCTGGTGTCGGCAGGGCTCATCGTGGTCACATCGCCCGAAGGCGCAGCCGCAGCGTCAGAGGCCACAGGAACGTCGGAGAGGGTGGGCGGCGCAGCCGTTGCGGGAGCCGCAGGCGCGGCGACGGAGGCCGCTGCACCCTCGCCACTTGCGGGCGTGATTGGCTTCGCAGGTGCCGGCTTGGCACCGGGCATCAGTGCGGCAACATAGTCCGCCTGCAGCGTCTTCACAATCTGCGGTGCAGTGGTGGCCGGCGGGTCGTCCAGCGGCGGGTTGCCTACACCGGCGGCGTTCACCGTGTCCGGCTTGTGCAGCACCAGCAGCTCAAGCCGCTTCTTCATCGTGTACTGCGCTCGGCTGCCTTCCAGCGCCTCGCTGGCCGCGACCTCTTCCTTGGTCGGAACAGGCACCGGCAGGTTCATGCCCACCAGCCGCTCCTTCGCGTCCTCAACGTGCGGCGCGGCGTAGTGGTAGATCACCACCTTGCGATACGCATCGGCAGCCTTGCCGTCATACTCCTCCAGCAGCTTGGCCTTGGGGCCTTCCGGCAGGCAGGCTGGCTGCGGGCCGGTGCCTTCGCAGGTGCGCTGGCCGCGGATGATGTTTGCCTCGGCCTCATAGGCATCGCCAATGCCGATCAGCGTGTCATCCATGTGGCTGTACTCGGGGTAGGTGTCGACGACCGTCTGATAGCGCGCGATGGCTGCTGGCCAGTTGTTGTGGCTGGCATAGAACTCGCCCAGCTCGGCCTCGCGGGTTGCGAGTACCTCCTGCACCTCGCGCAGCTTCTGCCGCGCCTGGTCCAGGATCTCCTTCGGCGCATCCGGATACTGCTTCAGCATCGTGCGATAGCCATCCTCGGCCTTGATGCCCTTCTCGTAGTCGCGGTCCGGCACGTCCATCTGCTTGAAGTAGATGTCGCCAATGCGCATCTGGGCTTCAGCGGCCTCGGGCACGTTCGGGAAGAACGTGATGAAGTCGGTGTACTCCTGCTCAGCCTGGGCCAGCGCTGCGCTTCCGCCCTCTTGGTACCAGCTATCTGCGATCGCCAGCTTGGCGCGCATCTGGTACTGCGAGTCAGGATAGGTGGAGAGCAGCGTGTTTAGGTCCAGTCGTGCCACATCAAAGTGGCCGGACTTCTGCTGCGCCAGGGCTTTGTCATAGAGCTGCTTGTCCGGCAGCGAGCTGTCCTTGCCCGCCAGCGGATCGATCTTGCGATCGCGCGCCAGCCGCTTCTCGTCGGCCTTGGTGTCCTTGCTGGCGACGACCTTGTCGGCTTTGTCGACCTTCGGCTTCTTTGCCTTCGCCTTCTTGTGCCGGAACGTGAAGCTCGAAGTGGCCGACGTCGTCTCCTTGCCCTGAGCATCGACAGTCGTCTTCTGGGTGTCCGTTACCGTCGCCTTGCCAACCTGTTGGGTCTGGGTCTGCTGGCTCGTAGTCTGCGTAGTCGCATCTTGCGCACGCAGGGGCACTCCCATAAACAAGAGGCTGGTGGCTACTGCAAACCCTGCGAGATAGTAGGCGGAACGATGGACAGCATTGCTGCTGGGAGAAACACTCCAAAACTTCATGCGCATTACGACTCCATTTGCCCCGGCGGTGGCCGCTTGAGGCTGTCACTTATTCTAGCTGGCGGACGCCGCGATTGGCGGCCAGCGCGGGGAAAAACAAGGGCAAACGCTCACGCAAAGCTCGCAAAGTGAGCGGAGGACACACCGGAAGGTCCGGAACAAGGAGAGCAAGGGTGAAAAAGACCAGCAGGCCACCCCGGCTTGCGCCCTAACCCTTTCAAAGGGTTAGGCTTGGACCAAAGCGGCAGACCGTGCGACGCGGAGGAAGTCGATGGCGTTCTGTTCTGTCTTTCCAGGCTCAAAGATCGCAGAGCCGGCCACGAGCATGTCCGCTCCTGCTTGGACGACCGAAGCGACCGTGTCGTGAGCGACCCCGCCGTCTACTTCAATCCGGTAGTTCAACCCCATCTCCGTCCGCAACCGCGCCAGATGCGCAATGCGCTCCACAGAACGCGGCAGAAACTTCTGCCCGCCGAACCCGGGGTTCACACTCATTACCAGCACATGGTGCACCATCGGCAGCACCTCGATCAGCATCTCTACCGGCGTCGCCGGGTTCAGCACCACGGCCGGTTTCATGCCGTGATCGGCGATTAGCTGCAGCGTCCGGTTCAGGTGCCGGCACACCTCCACATGCACGGCGATCATATCCGCGCCCGCGGCCGCGAAGTCAGGGATGAACTTGTCCGGGTCCTCGATCATCAGGTGGCAGTCGAGCGGCAGCTTCGTGATGGGCCGTATGGCCTTCACCACCGGAGGCCCAAAGGTGATGTTCGGCACAAAATGGCCGTCCATCACATCCACATGGACGATGGTGCCACCACCCCGTTCGGCACGGGCAATCTCGTCGGCAAGGTGCGCAAAGTCAGCAGCAAGGATGGAAAACGCAAGTTCGATCACGCTGTCAGTTTAGCAGCGGTCAAACTCAGCGCTTCTTCACCCGCAACACCTCTTGACACGGGTTGTAAAATAGAAGTGTGAGGTCAGCTACGCAGCTGGCCTTTTGTCGTCTCTGCAATCTCGGCGGGTAGCGACCAAAGTTTGCACGAAAGGGTATACGGAGCTAACTCCAATCCGCTGCGGATCATAGCAGCAAAAGCCGGGGGGAGGGGCACCCACTAAGAAGGCGGCCCCTCCGGCGCGGCGCACGGAGCGATACTCTCCATTTCGTTGCGATAGTCGTGCGAGAGGAAGGCGTCGTCGAGGAAGTTGTACGGGTGGTCGCGGATGTCTGAGAGTACGGTGGCGTAGTCGGCAAAGCCGGGCCGCAGCCAGTAGAAATGCAGGTTGCACTGGTCGGCTCCCCAGGCGGCTGCAAGCGTGTAGCCGTGGGTGCTGGCGTAGTAGTTCAGGAACTCTGCATTGTAGGTCCCGCCAGCGTGGGCAGGCGGCGTGGCAAGCCCCCCGGGCAGGTACTCGGCAGGTACGGAGCGGTCGATGTGCACCATGATCAGCTCCGGGTGCACCCGGTCGAGATACGCGGCATCGAGTTGCTGATGGTGGTGCGCGATGTACGCGTCGTTTAATCCGAGCCCGTCGATGGTGTTCCACCGCGAGTACAGCGGCAGCGCCCCGGCCTCGGTGACGGCCATGGTGTACCCGCGCGGAGCCAGCGGCGCAAACCGCAGCGCAAACGTCCGCATACCCCACGCGGTGTAGACGTAGTTGGTGGTCCGGTTGACATAGAGCATCGCTGCAAGAACGGCCAGCACCGCAGTCACACGCAGAGCATTGCGCTGCAGCGATGAAAAGGTTGTGACAGGGAAGACAGCTCTCGCACCTCGAGCGAGAGCGGGCACAGTCATCAGCACCAGTGGCACGATGGCGTACTGAAAACGATAGAAGTGGTTGTTGGTGTTGGCCAGCAGCACCCACATCAGCGTGAATGGCACGAGCACCAGCAGCAGAGCGTTGGTGAGACGACGCGTGGAGTCACTCAGCCAGCCCAGCGGAATGAGCGGCAGCACAGGCAGCAGCAGCGTAACCACGTTCATCGCCGAGTGCTTCACGCTCTGCGGATACAGATGCCCGTCGCCCTTGATGTAGAACGGGTTCGGCAGCGGCCAGCCGAAGTAGCGCCAGTGCCACGCGAAGTAAGCTCCACCAAGCACGCCGAAGATGATGACGTAGCTGACGACGGCAGGAATCGCAACCCGCAGCGAGCGATGCGCCTCGGCAAGATAGAGCGTTGCGATGAGCACGAACGCCGCAATCAGCACACCTTCAGGCCGCGTCAGCCCGGCGAGCAGGCCGTAGAGCGCCATCTGCAGCGCCGTCGTCCAGGTGCGCTGACCCGTGGCATAACGCACCCCGGCGTTCCAGCAGAGCATCAGGAACAGAGCGAGGAGCGGAGTACCGAAGCAAGCGTCAGTCAGGTTGATGAAAGGCCCGGCGATGAGATAGAGAACAACCGCCGCAGAGAGCCACCGGCTGCCCCCAAGCCGTCGCGCTGCTGGATAGAGCAAAGCGACAGTAGCGGTCTGCGCAAGGATATTGATCCACCGGCTGGCTGCGACGACATCGAGATGCGTGAGTCGCGCCAGCCCCGCAGTGAGCACCATGTAGAGGAAGTCGGTGGCGCCATCAATGGGAGCTTGGTTGAGACTCCAGCGAATGCCGTAGCCCGCGGCAAGGTTCTGCGAGTACCGCAGCAGCATCGCCGCATCTTCCATCGGCGTCCACGACCAGTGGACCTTGAAGGCGATCCACAGAGAGGAGAGCACGAGAAGCGCAGCCAGTAAGACTGTGTCGGCGCATTGCCAGGGCGAGGCTGTCGGCTTGCTGAGGTTCATCGCGCGGATGCAGTCTCCGAGTGCCAGTATAGGTTCATGCCCGTGGCTCGTTCTCGGAGAGAGTTTCAGCAGGCTTGCGTTTGGAGCGGCGAGGCAGGACAGGAACGACCCTCTCGACACCTTCTCGCCCTGCGTGGATGACCTTGGTCTTGAGGTCCTTGAATGCTTCGCGGTCAACGGGAGCTGCCTCTGCAGGTGGTCCGAGGACGATGCGCGCCGCCCCGTTGAGGATGCGCCGGATGGGCCAACCGCCATCGGCATTGGGGAGGAAGACTTCGCCGGCGCGCTGCTTCTCAGGCCGGTAGTACCAGCGGCGAAGGAGTGAAAGCGCATCGCAGAACTCGTCCAGCGCGGCCTGTTGCGTAGTCTGCGCTGTAAGCGTCTCGATGACAGCGCGAGCGCGGTCTTCGGGCGTTTGGATGCTGCTGGGCTCATCGAGCGGGACAGGCGCCAGCATGAGCGGCTGCGCAAAGAGGCTGCTGCCAACGGCGGTCTGCTCGCGGACAGCGCGGACGCCGAGTGTGGAGAGCGGCGCGGGGCCGGTAAGGTATCCGTTGGCGAAGAGAAAGACCGCGGCTGAATCGTGCGACGCATCGTCTGCAGGTGGTACGGACTGCTGGAGGATGAGTGCGCGCAGCTCGGCGAGGGGACGGACAAGTTCGTCGGCGAGCAAGGTTGCGCTACGGACCTTCTCCCACTGCTTGTGGTGCGTGGCTGCGGTCTCGAAATCCATCGCTTCGCTGGCGGCGTCACGCCGGGCGGCGATCTCGTCGAGCAGTGACTGGCCTCGGGTATGGAAGAAGTCGAAGACACGGTTGGCTTCGACGGCGTACTCGGCTGGCGTGCAGGCGGCAGGATTGCCTTCCTTGCAGGGCATCAGGCACTTGTTCATCTCGCCGTAGACGCAGCCGGGATGGTCGGGATAAGGTTCGAGGTCTTCGTAGCAGCGACGAAGCTTGAAGAGATCCAGCACGGCGTCACCGTAGCGCTCCGCGGCAGCGCGCGAAGGGAATGGGCCAAAAGATTCGATGAGAGATTTTTTGCTGAGCCGGTTGGTGACGTAAGCGCGTGGGTGCTGGTGCGTGATGGTGATACGGACGAGGTAGGGCGTATGCAGTCGCAGGCGTTTGCGGGCCTGCTCAGGGCCGAAGGCGAGGCGCGAGGCGTGGTAGAGCAGCAATGTCGACTCGAAGTCGGAGCCGGTGTGGGTGTAGTCGATGGAGCGAACGCGATCACGGAGGTTGAGGCGTTTGGAGAGGACAGGGTTGCCGCTGTCATCGAGTGCTTCCGGCGGTGCGAGCAGCCGACGCAGGCGGCGGCGAAGGTCGGCGGTGCGGGTGATGTAGGGTTCGCCGGTTTCACCGCGGAGCGAGAAGACGCCGGGAGCTGCAGGGATGGCGCGCAGGAGTGCGTCGGCATTCTCTGCGATGAAGTCGACGTGGTGGGTGAAGAGCGCAGCCATCAGTGTGGATTGTAGAACTCAGCTGCCGGCGATGGTTATGCCTTCGATACGGATAGTGGGTACGGAGCCGGAGGTGAGGAACTCGGCGTCGTTGCCGATGGCGACGACGTTGTGGAACATGTCCTTCAGGTTGCCGGCGATCGTGATCTCTTCGACGGGGTAAGCGAGTTCGCCGTTTTCGATCCAGAGACCGCTGGCGCCCTGGGAGTAGTCGCCGGTGACGAGGTTGACGCCGAAGCCCATCGTGGAGAGAACGTAGAGGCCGGACTGCACATCGCCGATGATCTGCTCCGGGCTGAGCGTGCCGGGCTCGAGGTAGTAGTTACCGCCACCGATACCGGGAGCACCGGCAAGACCGCGCGAGGCTTTGCCGGTGGAAGGCAGGTTGAGCTTGCGGCCGGTATAGGTATTGAGCATCAGGTTCTTCAGGATGCCGCGTTCGACGATGACCGTTCGACGCATGGGCAGGCCGTCGCCGTCGAAGGGCGACGTGCCAAAGCCCCCGGTGCGGAGCAACTCGCCGTTGGGGAGAGTGTGGTTGAAGACCATCGTGCCGTCGTCGACCATGGTGATGTTGTCACCAGCGACACGCTCGCCGAGTTTGCCGGAGAACATGCTGGCGTTGCGATAGATGGCATCACCATCGGCGGCCGAGATGAGACTGTGCATCAGCGAGCGTGCCACCTCAGGAGAGAAGACGACAGGGCAGCTCTGTGTTGGGACGCGACGCGCGCCAATGCGGCGAAGCGCACGCTGTGCTGCGATGCGGCCGACTTCTTCCGGTGAAGCAAGCAGTTTTGCGCTACGTGCGGAGGAGAACCAGTAGTCGCGCTGCATGCTGCCGTTTGCGTCGTGCGCAATAGGTGTAACGGAGAAGCCGCAGTAGCTGCGGCGGTACTGAGCGGAGAACCCGCGCGAGTTGACCATGACGCGGTGCGAGTTGCTGGCGTCGAAGCTGGCGCCCGCGGTGTTTTGAATCCGTGTGTCCGCGTTCAGGGCAGCGCTCTCACAACGGCGCGCAATATCAATGCGCTCGGCGGGTGAGAGTTGGTCGACGTCGCTAAAGTACAGCGCGAGGGCGTCAATATCCAGAACACCGAAGTGGTCAGGATCAGGCAGCCCTGCGAAGGGGTCGGGGCCTGTGACTTTGGCGAGACCCACCGCGCCGCTGACGAGTTTTGCAAGACCGTCGGCGGAGAGATCGGAGGTGGAGGTGCTCGCTGTCTGTTGACCACCTTCAGTCGCGGGAAAGAAGACACGCAGGCCAATCGCGCGCGAACCGGATTCGGTGAGCTGCTCGACCTGGCCAAGGCGGACGTTGACGCCGAACTCGTCGGCTTCGAAGGCGACGGCTTCAGCATCGGCAGCGCCGGCACGCAGAGCGAGAGAGACGGCCTGTTCGGCAAGGCTCAGCAGCTCGCGATTTGTTTCAGCCGGTGAGGCGGTGGATGCAGTCTTCAAGGGGCTCCCTCTAGCGATTGTAGTGGGAGTGGCGGTGGGTGTGGGGAGGCAGTAAAGAGTCAGGCGACGGGAGTTGCGGATTGGCGGTGGGCGCGGCCATCGGCGGCTTCGAGAAAGCGGGCGCCCTGCTGGCAGTGCTCGGAGTCGACTTTGAGTTTGTGCTCGAGGTAGGACGGGGTGCCGGGGGTGTGGCGGCGGTGGAGCTTGAGGGGGCCGTGGCAGTCCTTGCAGCGGAACTCGGTGTCGCCGTCGAGGAGGGCGTCGGCGAGTGTCTTGAGCTTCCAGAAGGGCTCATAGCCGGGGCCGGTGGTGCGGACGCGGCGGCGTTTGACTTCGCACTCGTAGAACTTCTCTGGGGTAATCAGGGCTTTGGTGGCCATGGGGCCTTTCTCGGTGCGGGGGTAGCGGGGAAAGCGCTGTCTTGATAGTACGCTGTTGCGGGTGCTGACCGGCTTGGAGCGGGCACCCTCCCCCCTTTTCAGGGTAAGATCCGCAGCCGATTGAAGTTAGGCTCGTAACCAATGGACAGGTTACCAGGCGGATGGGTTCGTCAGAAGACGATGCCGATGCCGCAATTCTGCCCTTGCTTCTATTGTAACGGGCGTGTCAAGGGGCACGGAGTCGGGAGTAGAAGGAAGTGGTGTTTGCTCTGGATTTCGACAGCGCTGTTTGCGCTGCAGATGGGTTTTACGGCTTATGCGCACCTGCGGCTGCCGCAGGTGGAGACATTGGGCAAAACGAGCATCCCTCAGGGGCTAAAGCCACACGCCTTTATAGCTATTTACGGAGGGACTGAAGTCTCGCCCCTTCAAAACAGTCCTTCGATCCGTAGCTTTTAAACAGGTTCTTACGCTTGCTGTCGTTCTGACTTGTCATCCTGTCCCGATGGTGGAAGAGGGATCGACGAGGTATCAGTCTGGGAGAGTCCGCGGAGAGGAACAGGCCGTTCGTGCCGATGCGGTCTACAGGCTGGCGATGTATTATTGATTTTGTACGAATCCACCCATCGTTTTTTCTTATCTCATTCGCAAAAGGGAACATATCGTTCGGCCCGGGCCGAACGCTTTTACGACTCCCGAACACCCCTTCTGTGACAAGGCGAGTCCTGCGCATTGAACACAGAGCCTCAGAGGAAACATGTCTTCTTCGACTAGAAATGCGAGCGTGCGCCTGTATCGAGTTTTCAGCGTTGTTTTGATCTGCCTGGTGGCGTGGAAGGCCGGCGCGCAAACGGTCTCGCAGCTAACGGGCACGATTCGCGACCCGGACGGCTCGGTGGTGAGCCATGCGGTGGTCACGTTGAGCAATCCAAAGACGGCTTCGCCTTTGCAGACCACGACGGATGACGCGGGACAGTACACGTTCGCGGACGTGGAGCCAGGCGTGTATCGGCTGGAGGCGAGGAAGGCCGGATTTGAGCCGATTGTGGTGCCGTCGATCACCGTTGGGGCGGGACAGATGGCGAGCCGTGATCTGTCGTTTGCCATAGCGGGCGCCGATGAATCGGTGACGGTGACAGGCGGGGCTTCGGGGAGCGTGGCGAACGGATACTACGTGGATAACGTAGACCGCGGAGTCTTGGGTACGCAGCCAGTCGTGAACCAGCCGTACACAATTACAGTGATACCCGCGCAGGAGATTATGAATACCCAGGTGAAGAGCCTGCGCGACACGATCAAGTATCTGCCGCTGGTGTCTTTTACGGAGCAGCAGGGGCCTGAGGTTCTGCGCCCGGCGACGCGTGGTGTGCAGGGGAGCATTGCGCAGAACACGCGGATGGACGGGATGGCGATGGCCATTACGGGCGCGAACCCGATGGAGCAGTACCAGTCGCTGCAGGTTGAAAGTGGCCTGGGGGCAGCGATGTATGGGCCGGCGAACCCGTCGGGCATGTTCGACTTTGTGCTGAAGCGGCCGACAGAGGACCGCACCGAGAACCTGTACCTGGAGCAGGACAGCAGTTCGGTGGGTACGATCTACGGAGATGCCGGTGGACGGCTGGGGCCGCATAAGATCTTCGGGTACCGGACGAACCTGCTGTTTGGCGATGGCACGCAGTTTGTACAGGCGAGCCGTCTGCGGCGGAGGCTGGCGGAGTTCGCATTCGATCTGCGGCCGACGGACAGGACGACGCTCGACGCGCATTACAGCGTGTACGACATTGTGCAGCGAGGCTATCCGGGCTGGTTCACCTATGGGCCTTCGTCGAAGACGAACGCCGCGGCACCGGATTACATTCTGCCGAGTGCGCCTGATCCGACGCGGGTGGGCTTTGGTCAGGCCTATGCTGGCGTGAACCTTACGACGCAGAGCACCGGTGCCCGCCTGCTACATGACTTTTCGCCAAACTGGCATGCGATGATGGGCGGGCTGGCGCAGCGACTGGACCGGTTTATCGATACGCCGGTCAACACGATCACGGACAACAACGGCGACTATAGCCAGTCGCTGGGGACGGGCTTTGCGCCGCGGTTCGGCGTGGAGAGCGACCTGGGCTACATCACCGGGCTGATCAAGAAGTGGGGCATCAAGCAGGATGTGGTGCTGGCCAGTGAGGGCTACCGGTTCAACCAGTACTCGTACACGGCGAACGCGCCTGCGAACCTATTGCTGGGAACTGCGAATGTGAACGCGCCGAAGGTGTTTGCGGCACCGGCTGTGGGGCTTCCGCAGAACCATGGGCTGTTTCAGTCCGCTGTGGTGCACCAGCAGGGCTTCAACCTGGGCGATCTGATCTCGTTCCGCGATCGCTTTCTGGTGCGGCTGGCGGCGAGCCAGGACTGGATCGGCGTGGACAACAACTCGGCGACGGCACGCACCGGCGGGTCAAACAAGAACGGCATCAGCCCATCGGCGAGCGTGATGTACAAGCCCACGAGCTGGACGACGGCGTATGCGACGTATGCGAGCAGTCTGCAGCAGGGCGATATTGCCCCAGTGAGCGCAGCGCTGGTGAACTCCGGCGCCGTGCTGCCGCCGTATCGGAGCAAAGAGTGGGAGGTGGGCTTCAAGTCCGATGGTCTGCCGCTGAACCTGACGACGGCGCTGTTCCGGCTGGAGCGGCCTTTCGCGGACACGATCGCCTATAACGGGAGCACCACGCAGAACATCTTCGCGATCGTTGGACAGCAGGTGAACTTTGGTGCGGAGATCTCCGGGCAGGGCACGCTGTTTCATCGGCTGCTGGTGGATGGCGGCTTTACGGCGTTGAACGCGCGGCTGAACAATACGAATGTTGCTTCGACGAACGGCAAACGCTTCGTCGGCATTCCGGGGTACAAGTCGAACATCCTGAGCGAGTACCGTGTGCCGGGGGTGAAGAACCTGAGCATCACTGGCGACTGGCAGTTTGTGGGCCAGAGGCCGCAGGATGATCAGAACCTGCATACGACGACGGCATATAACACGTTCGACTTCGGCTTCCGGTACGCGCATCCGGTGTTTACGAAGATGGCGACGCTGCGATTTACCTGCGACAACATTACGGACACGCGCTACTACTCGACGATTGCGGCGGGAGACATCACAGGTTCGAATGCGAGTTCGAACGTGGCGCACCTTGGCTCTCCGCGAACGATCTCGACGTCGCTGCAGTTCGCGTTTTAGCTCGGTTGATTTGGATGCTGCCGGTCCTGAACGGGCTGGCAGCATTTTTATGCGCGGATGGGAGTGGACGTGCCGGGCGCAGCGAAGTGGTTGCTGAGAAAGAGTGCCTGTGCCTGCTCCTGCTGAAGCCAGGCGAGAAAGGCGGCGGCGCCCTTTGGGTTCGGCGCGTTGTTGAGGATGCCAGCGTAGAAGATGAGGGGTTCGGGGTAGAAGGTTTTGTCTTCGACGACGAGGCGGAGATCGGGATGCTCGTCGCGGACGTGAAGCCGGCTGAGGTTGATCTCGGCGGGCAGGGAGATGTAGGGCTGGCCGGTGTTGGCGGGGCCGGTTTTGTAGACGCACATGGCGTCGATTTCACCGCTCTGGAGCCGAGCCTGGGTGTTGCCTCCGCTGAGTACCTGTGCTGGATTGAGCGGGGAGCCGAGGACTTTTTCGACCAGATCGGGCTGACCGTACTTGCGCGCGGCGAGCATCATCATGAAGAAGATGGCCCGGCCGCTGGGGTCGTTTGCCGGGTTGGAGCGGGCGATGCGGATGCCGGATTGCTGGAGTATCTCCCACCAGTTTGCGTGGCCCTGTGCGGCTGCCTGGAACTGCGCAAGGAAGCGGCTTTTGGGGCTGTAGAGCAGAACGAGTTCGGTGGCGGCGATGGGCCAAGCGGTCTGGATTTTGCCGGAGCGCATCACGATGCCCATGGGGCTGGCGGTGATGGGGATGAAGAGGTCGGCGAGAAGGGTGCCGTCGACGAGGGAGCGCGCGACGGTGTCGGCGCCCTGGGCGTGGGTGCGCAGGTTGAGATGGAGCGTCTGGGCGGCGGCGGTTTTGAGCGGGCCTTCAAGCATGTTGCGGGCCGAGCCTGCCGAGGCGACGTCAAGCCAGGCGAGGTCCTGTGCGAAGAGTGAAGGTGTCCCGGTCAGGGCGGCCGTCGCGAGGATGGCGCCTCCGCTACGGAGAAAGGTGCGTCGTGCGAGAGGGTGTGACGTGGAGGACATGTCCGGCCTTTAAAAAGATGTGGTGAGACAGCGCGCTCACGGTATCGATTTTATGCGGATGTCCTGTGCGGTTTGCGATGAAATATCGGGCTTGCGTCCGAGGCTGCTGGAGAGATCTATCTGCCGGTGCCGCCGACGGTGATTTTGTCGAGCTTGATGGTGGGCATGCCTACGCCGACGGGGACGGACTGGCCAGACTTGCCGCAAGTGCCGATGCCTTCGTCGAGGGCGAGGTCATTGCCGACCATGCTGACGTGCTTGAGGGCTTCGGGGCCGTTGCCGATGAGGGTGGCGCCCTTGACGGGGGCGGTGATGACACCGTCTTCGATGAGGTAGGCCTCGGAGGCGGAGAAGACGAACTTGCCGTTGGTGATGTCGACCTGGCCGCCGCCGAAGTTGACGGCGTAGAGGCCACGCTTGACGGACTTGATGATGTCGGCGGGGTCGTCGTCGCCGGAGAGCATGTAGGTGTTGGTCATGCGGGGCATGGGGATGGCTGCGTAGCTTTCGCGGCGGCCGCTGCCGGTGTTGGGCATGTTCATCAGCTTCGCGGAGAGCTTGTCGGAGAGGTAGCCGCGGAGGATGCCGTTTTCGATGAGGACGGTCTCCTGCGTGGCGTTGCCTTCGTCGTCGATGTTGAGCGAGCCGCGGCGGCCGGGCATGCGGCCGTTGTCGACGACGGTGACTTTGCTGGAGGCGACCTGTTGGCCGATGAGGCCGGCGAAGGCGGAGGTCTTCTTGCGGTTGAAGTCGGCTTCGAGGCCGTGGCCTACGGCTTCGTGCAGAAGGACGCCGGGCCAGCCGGGGCCGAGGACAACTTCCATCTCACCGGCGGGGGCTGCGATGGCTCCGAGCTGCAGGATGGCGGTGCGGGAGGCCTCGCGGGCGAAGTGTTCGGGAGATTTTTCGGGCTGATGGAAGAAGTCGAGCGTGACGCGGCCACCGCCGCCGCTGGTGCCCTTTGCGGTATTGGTTTCGTCCTTTGCGATGACGAAGACGTTGAGGCGGGCGAGGGGTTGGGTGTCGGAGGCGAAGGTACCGTCGGATGCGGCGATGAGGATGCGGCGGAGCTCGTCGTTGATGGAGGCGCGGACCTGGGTGATGCGCGGGTCGAAGGCGCGGGCTGCCTTGTCGGCGCGTTCGATAAGCTTGAGTTTTTCGGAGATGGCGGCGTCGGCGGTGATGCCGGTGATGGGGTAGAGCGACGGAGCATTTGGGGCTTGCGTGAAGCCTTCGACGTGCTGCGTTTGCGGGCCGTTGGCGATGAGGGCTGCAGTGCGCGCGGCTTTGAGGAGGCGGTCGGCGGAGAGGTCGTCGGTGTAGGCGAAGCCGGTGCGCTCGCCGGAGAGGACTCGGATGCCGCAGCCGACGCTGATGCCCTGGGCGGCGGTCTTGACGATGCCCTCGTCGATGCCGAGCGAGGTGGAAGTGACGGCCTCGAAGTAGAGGTCGGCGAAGTCGCCGCCGGCGGAAAGGGCCTCGCCGAGGCAGCGCTCGAGAAGGCGCTCAGAGAGGCCGAGGTGCGTGAAGAAGTATTGCTTGTGGTCGAGGGATTGGCTATCGAATTGAGCGGAGGGCGTGTGCGGGGCAGCGGCCATTAATGTGATTGTAACGGGTGCCAAAGGCTGCTACGAACCGGAGGGCGTCTCAAGTTGCGAGAAGAGGTGTGTGAGATCAACGTGGATCGGCGTACCAGCGACTTCGAGGCGGTTCGCGCTGAGCCATTCGTTGGCGAGGCATGTTCTTCCGCTGCGGGTTTTAGGGTCGATGATCCAGACGGTCCTAACGCCCATTGCGAGATAGTCCTGGCAGCGCTCTTGAAGGCTGGAGTACGTGTCGTCCGGTGAGAGGATTTCGATGATGAGCAGCGGGGGTTCAACAAGGACATCGGGTTGCGGACTGGGGCGGAGGACGACGAGGTCGGGGACGCGGATGCGGGTGGGCGAGACCTGGAGACGCTGCTCTGTGCTGCCGATGACGTTCCACTCCGATTCGTGCTGGAGGAACCAGCCGGCTAATAGCCATTGAATTCTTGCGTGTAGCCACTTGCCCACGTTGCGCTCCAAGACTTCGCCATCGATGTACTCGCGGTCGGGCCTGTAGGTGGATTGGAGGTACTCGGAGACCGGGATTTGGATCGCGCTCGCCATGTGTCGACAGTGTACGCCAGAAAAGCTGGGGATTCAGCGGCCGTGGGAGGGGTCGTCGGTGGAGGAGGAGTCGAGATCGAGGAAGAGCTTGGGGAAGCCGGGGGGGTAGCAGTTGCCGTCGGTTGCGTAGGTGGCGGCGCAGGATTGAGTGATCTCGGGTCGGCGGGGGGACTGGGCGTACTGCCAGACAACCAAGTTGCCGCTGGGGCTCAGGTCGAGCTCGCCAGAGGTGTTGAGGGGTTTGGGATGGAGGCTGCAGCCGGGAGCGGGTGGGCAGGCGTCCTGCGCGTCGAAGATGGCGATGGGATGGAGGTGTTTGGCGGTGACCTGCTGGCGGATGTCGTCGATGGTGGTGATGGTTTGGCCGGGGCCGTCGGGGGCGGGCTGGCCGCTGGCGTAGACGCCGGGGAGGTAGTCGCTGGCGGCGACGGCTTCGGTCCAGGCGAGAAGGTAGGCGGCCTGCTCGGGCAGGAGGCGGCCACCTTCTTCCTGGTCGAGGAAGAGGATGGTGTGTGGAGGGAAGTCTTCTTTCTTTGCGGAGACGATGGCGCCGGCGGCGTCCTTGCGGGCTAGGGCTTCGGGGGTTGTGTGGGTTTTTTGCGCGGCGAGGATCTCTTTGTCGAGGCGGCCGTTGGCGAGGACGAGGAAGCCCCAGCCTTGACGAAGAAGGTGTTTGCGTTTGCCGGCCCAGGTATTGGTGGTTTCTTCGGGGGGCGGGGTGATCCAGTAGCCGGTGAAGGCGAAGGTGCGATGGAGGGCGGCCATGGCGGCATCGCCGGGGTAGTCATTGCGATCGAAACCGATGTGGTCGATGGGTGTGACGGTGGCGGCGGGTTTCTGGGCGGCATGAGAAGAGAAGAGACCGATGCCGCGGGAGCATCCGCTGAGCAGTGGAAGCAGGAGCAGGGTAGCGAGGTGGACCCTGGTGGCAGAGAGACGACGCATGGATAGGGACCTCACTGAGGAAGAGTAGCAGGCAGTACGACGCTTTTACAGCCGCGAATTTACAGACGCGAAATCGGATGTGGAGAGTTTGTCCAGATTTCAAGAAAGAGCTAATCGGCTCGGCTACAATCGGGGCAGAAGAACGAAGACGGGGCAGGGGAGTGTGCGCGAGCCTCGCAAAACCATCTCGACACAAGGAACTAATGCCTGTGCCTGATATTCAAGATCCGCGCTATCCCATAGGAAAATATGTAGCGCCGACAGCGATAACAATTGTGGACCGCACCCATGCGTGCGAGGTGCTGGCGGAGACGCCGAGCCTGCTGCGCGAGGCGCTGCGCGGACTGGACTCAGACCAGAAGAACACGCCGTATCGCGAGGGTGGATGGACGGTGCGGCAGGTGGTCCACCATATAGCGGACTCGCATATGACGGCGTTCCACCGGGTGCGGCGAGCGCTGACGGAAGACGTGCCGACGGTGGCGGGGTATGACGAGAAGGCGTTTGCGGTGCTGCCGGATGTGATCGCACCGACGGAGTGGTCGCTGGAACTGATTGAGAGCCTGCATGCTCGCTGGGTGATGATGCTGCAGGGCCTGGATGAGGCGCAGTGGCAGCGGCGGTACAAACATGTGGAGCGCGGCGAGTCGACGATTGAAGAGGCGACGCTGCACTATGCGTGGCACTGCCGGCACCATGTGGCGCATATTACGCATCTGCGTGCGGCGCAGGGGTGGTAAAGGCAGGGAATAGGGAGTAGGGAATAGTTTGGTTCGACTAGCGAAGAGTGCGGCTGAAATTGCTCAGTGCTTTGCGGTGATGCGGGAGTTGCGGCCGCATCTGGTGAGTGAGGCGGAGTTCGTGGCGCGCGTGCAGGAGCAGCAGAGTGAGGGGTTTCTGCTGGCGATGCTGGAGCATGAAGGCGCGGTGGTCACGGTGGCCGGGTTTCGTGTGCAGCATCTTCTGGCCACAGGGCTAACGCTGTATGTCGATGATCTGGTGACGGGCGCGGCGTTCCGGTCGCATGGGCATGGCAAGACGATGCTGGATTGGCTGATTGCGTATGCGCGGGAGCGGGGGTGCCATACCTTCTCACTGGACAGCGGGACGCACCGGCGTGAGGCGCATGTGTTTTATTTCCGCGAGAGGATGCGGGTGACGAGCTTTCACTTTGCGCTGGAGCTTAAGTAGCCCGCGGAGTGATGCTAGTCTTTTGGCTATGCCGCCGCCTAGAGAAGCTTCCGCGGAGTCTGCGCAGCAGACGCCTGAACAGATTGCTGTTGCCATTGCTGCGTATGTGAAGCGCCATGTGGAGTGTGCGGTGCTGGAAGATGGCAAGGTGCTGTTCGATCTGCGGACGGCGAAACACGAGATCGCAACGGAGCATGGGCGCTGCACGTTGCAGCTATGGAGCGAGGAGCGGAACCTGGTGCGTCGCGTCGTGTCCGCGACGGAGCGCAGCGGAGTGTTGAAGCTGGCGACGCAGCGGTTTGGGCAGTCGCAGACGAAGCTGCTGGAGGTGGTGGCGGACCGGCAGCGAAGGACGCCGACGACGCGGGAGAGCGCTCGCGAGCGGTATGTGAAGACGCTGGAGCGGGTGCTGGCGCGGAGGTTTCCGGAGTGGCGGCCGGATGGGTTTCGGACGGCGATGGATTTGGAGAAGAGCTTTGGGCCGGGGTATGCGCGCGGGTCGCTGGTAAAAGGCAACCAGGCCTGGGCTGTAGTCGGGGTGAATGAGAATGAGACGCAGGTGACTGTGGACGGCATCCTTACGGTGGGGGTGCTGTGGCTGCATGCGTGCCGCGAGCAGGCGGGTGGGCGAAGGCTGTACCAGGGGTTGAGGCTGATTGTGCCGCGAGGCATGGGGATGCTGACGCTGTCCCGGCTGGCGTGGATGAATACGGATGCGGCGCAGTGGGAGCTGTGGGAGATGGCCGCGCGCGATGAAGAGTTGGAGGAGCTCGATGCGGCGGATCGGGGCAACCTGCGGACGCGACTGGTGCACCACCCGGATGCCCGCGCGGCGGCGGAGCGGTTTGCGGGGGCGACTGAGAAAGTGATGGCGCTGGTTCCGGAGGGCGAAGAGGTGCGCGTGGAGCAGAGGCTGCGGAGCACAGCGGAGCTGGCGTTTCTGCTGCATGGGATGGAGTTTGCGCGGGCTCGGGTGGGGCTGGCTCCGAACAGTTTTATGCGGACGCTGGAGATTACGGTGGGTGTGGGGGCGAGTGAGACTCCGCTGACCGAGGCGAACAGAGAGGTGCTACGTGAGGTGGTTGCTGATTTGTTTGCGCGGCGGAGAGCGCTGGAGCCGGGGTTGTTTGCGCGACGTGCGGTGCAGCCTGCGCGGAGGATTGGAGCGCCGACGACGGCACCTGCTCATGCGCGGATGACGGCGCGGGGGCGAGGACGGGATGCGGGGGCTGATCCACTGTATCGGGCTGCGCCGGAACGGTGGCTGGAGTCGGTGCTGCGGAGGGACCTGTCGCCGCTGACGCGGAACCTGGCGCCGATAGCGGCGACAGCAGGACGGAGCGTGCGCGGGTTTGCGAATGAGATCGATCCGGACACGATTGGGAATAGGGCCGATCCGGTGGAGGTGGATGGGGCGCGAGAGAATGTGGGGGCCGGGTGATTCCGCGGCTGGACCCACGGCATGTGTATGCGCAGGTGCCGGCGATTGCCGGGGCGAGCGATCGCGGGTTGTTGGACCTGCTGGGCGTGACGGCCGATGCGCGGCTGGCGGTGATCGAGTTGAAGGCGGATGAGGACCTGCACTTTGCGCTGCAGGGGCTCGACTACTGGGTGCGCGTGCGGCACCACCATCTGCAGGCCGCGGATGCGATGACAGGGATGGGGGAGTTTCAGAGACATGGGTACTTTCGCGGAGTGGAGCTTTCGCCGCTGCCACCGCGGCTGTACTTGGTGGCGCCGGCGCTGCGGGTGCATCCAGCCACGGAGGTGGTGCTGCGGTATCTTTCGCCGAAGGTGGAGTGGCAGTTACTGGGGATCGACGAGCGGTGGCGGCAGCAGGTACGGGTGGTTTGGCGGAAGCAGGGCGGGCGGGGTTAGCGCGGTTGTGAAGATTCGGTTGCAATGAGTCCCGATGGGAGGATTTGGCATCCAAGTCTGCGACGGGCTCATACGCGACAGGAGAGATCACAATGGCGACTGCGGCAGAGGTTACGAAGACGTTTAACTGGGTGGCGAACAGGAGATTCACCGGTTTGGGTTTGGCGCGATGCGGATTACCGGCGAGGGAATTTGGGGCGAGCCGAAGGACCGTGAGAGTGCGAAGGCCGTTCTGCGCCGGGTGGTGGAGCTGGGGATCGACTTTATCGACACGGCGGATGCGTATGGGCCGGATGTGAGCGAACAACTGATTGGCGAGACGCTGGCGCCGTACGAAAAAGGCACGGTGATCGCGACCAAGGGCGGACTGACGCGACAAGGGCCGAATGCGTGGCAGCCGGTGGGGCGGCCGGAGTATCTGGAGCAGCAGGTTGAGATGAGCCTGCGGTTTTTGAAGAAGGAGCGGTTGGATTTGTGGCAGCTACATCGGATCGATCCGAAGGTGCCGGTGGAGGAGTCGCTGGGAGCGATCAAGAAGTTTCAGGAGCAGGGGAAGATCCGGTTTGTGGGTTTGAGCGAGGTGTCGGTCGCGGAGATTGAGCAGGCGCGCAAGGTGGTGGAAATTGTGAGCGTGCAGAACAAGTACAACCTGACCGATCGCGCGAGTGAGCCGGTGCTGGAGTATTGCGAGAAGGAAGGGATCGCGTTTATTCCGTGGTTTCCCGTGGCGGCGGGCAAGCTGACGCAGCCGGGTGGCGCGATGGACGCGCTGGCGAAGAAGCATGATGCGACAGTAGCGCAGCTGTCGCTGGCGTGGCTGCTGCACCGGTCGCCGGTGATGATTCCGATTGCCGGGACATCGTCAGTGAAGCACCTGGAGGAGAACGTGAAGGCGCGCGACCTGGTGTTGAGTGTAGACGAGTGGCTTGAGTTGGAAGCGGCGGCAAAGTAACCGATAGGAGATATTTGATGGGTCTGGAGTTGAACGCGAAGGAGACGGCGCTGGTGCTGATTGACCTGCAGAACGGGATCGTGGGCAGGCAGCTGGCGCCGTATAGCGGCAAGGATATTGTGAGCAAGGGCTCTCATTTGGCGAATGCGATACGCGCGGCGGGTGGAACGGTGGTGTATGTGCATGTGCTGGTGAACGAGGTGTTGCCGCTGCAAGCAGACCGTGCGATGCCGCGGCCGAGCGAGCCGTATCCGCCAGAGGCTTCAGAGCTGGTGGAGAGCGCGGGATATCAGGACGATAAAGATGTATTGATCACGAAGCGGCAGTGGGATGCGTTTTATGCGACAGGCCTCGACCAGGCACTGCGGCGTCGTGGCGTGAAAACAATTGTGTTGGGTGGGATTGCGACGAACTTCGGCGTGGAGTCGACGGCGCGGTCGGCGCAGGCGCATGGGTATGAGATCGTGTTCGTCGAAGATGCCATGACGACGATGTCGGCTGAGATGCACAAGTTTGCGGTAGAGGTGCTGTTTCCGATCATCGGGCGCGTGCGGACGAGCAATGAGGTGATGCAGGCGCTGGGTGCGGAAGGCGCGTCGGCGGCTAGTGAGCCTGCGGCGGTCGTCCATGGAGAGCAGGGGGCGTATAACTAGCGCACATTTTTGCGCACGCTGCTATGCAAAGAGGAGTCACTTAACGGGTGGCTCCTCTTTGTCTTTGGTGGGGGCGAGGTTGGTGATGCGGAAGCCGGGTGCGCGGTAGTCGGCGGGGCGATAGCTTTCGGGGATGGTGGTGTGGTTGCCGTCGCGCATGGAGCTGTAGTGCGAGGACATGATTTCGACGCCAGCTTCGTTGAAGGTGTCCTGGATCTTGGTGTGGAGATCGGAATAGGTGCGCGCCATAACGCTGGGCTTGGCGGTGTAGCCGTTGATCTCGTACTGGACGTAGAAGTCGTCAAGTGCCTTTTGCAGGACGAAGGGAGCGGGGTCATGGAGGATGTTGTCGGTGGCGAGCGCGGCGGTGATGAGCAGTTGGTGGACGGTGCGCCAGGGAGCGTCGTACCCGATGGTGACCGAGGTGTGCAGGATGAGGCCTTCGCGCTGCACGGAGGCGCTGAAGTTGCTGATATGGCTGCTGAGGACGAGCGAGTTAGCGATGGTGGTTTCGACGTTCTTGATGGTGCGGATGCGAGTGACGAGGAGGTTCTTTTCGATGATGTCGCCTTCGGTGTTGTCGATGCGGACGCGGTCGCCGGGGTTGAAGGCGCGCATGTAGGTGAGGATGATGCCGGAGACGATGTTCGCAACCGCGGAACTGGAGCCTAGCGAGATGAGCGCGCCAACAAAGACTGCAACGCCCTGAAAGGCGGGCGACTTGGAGCCGGGCAGGTATGGAAAGACGATGATGAGCGTGAGCGCGAAGAGAAGAAAACGGACGATCTTCCAGGTGGGATCGGCCCACTCGGGATAGAAGCCGCGAATGACGACGTTTTTCTTGCCGATCTCACGGAAGACGGTGGCGATGAACTTGCCGATGTAATACACGACGGCGAGGATGACCGCGATGAAGAAGAGATTGGGGAGATAAGCGACGACCGCGCTGATGACAATTTTGAGCGGAGAGACAACGTAGCTGACTAACTGCTGCGCATACGGCTCAGTCCAGGGGAAGAAGCGCAGAACGACGTAAGCATAGAGGTAGAGCAGATTGAGGACGAGCGCGAGGCGGAAGAGGCGGACGAGTCCGATGGCGCCGCCGGAGAGTTTATCCGCGGAGAGGAGTTCGAAGCGCTGGATGCGCAGCGCGGTGCCGTGCCAGGCGTGGAGGCGAGCGTAGATCTTCGCGAAGATCAGCGCGAGCAGGCGGAAGAGAAGAACGAGAAGGAGCGTAACCAATAGGGCGTAGACCGCGCCGATGGAGATGCTCTTGAGGCTGTACTGGTGGCGCAGTTGCGTGATTGCGGAGCTGGTGATGGTGATGTACTGTCTGGCGAGTTGTTGGCGAGGGGTGTGGGCCAGGGTCGCATCCGCATCGGTGACGCTCATGAGGACTAGGTCGCTGGCCATGATGTCGGTGGAGTCTTCGCCGTCGGAGATGGTGAGTGAGGAGGGGTTGAAGGTGACATCCTTGGAGAGCTTGCCGATGCGGGCCGTGATGGCCCTGGCACGTGCGGAGGCAGGGAAAGAGAGCACGCCGGGCACGGAGAAGAGGACCTTGCCGTCGATGGTGACGGGGGACTCGGGGACAGGTATGGCAGGTTTGGCTGGGGCGGGCTGGGCGTCGTGCTTGGCTTCTGTATGCGTGACGCGCTGCGCGGACACGAAGGCTGGAGCGGTGAAGCAGAGCGAGGTGAGTAAGGCCGCGAGAGCCGCTTTGGGTTTCAGACGCATGAAGCACCCCGGAGTGATACGCCTCCCATCTTCGCAGATGTGCGTTGAGGCTGCGACGGTTATTCGGGGCGCGTGGATGGCGAGAGGTAAAAGAGTGCGGTGACGAGGAAGATGGCGGCACCGGCGGAGAGCATTCCTGTGGAGTAGCCGCCGGTGTGCTGATGCAGCCAGCCGAGCGCGGAGGGGCCGGCGAACCCACCGAGGTTGCCGAGGGCGTTGATGAGGGCGATCATGCCGGCAATGGCGGTGACTCGCTGGCCGAGTGTGACCTGCGCCCAGAAGGGCGGCGTGGCCGCGAGTGCTCCTGCGGAGCCAAGGCCGAAGGCGGTCATCGCGATGATGAGCGCGAGCGTGCCGTGCGGGATGTGCGCGGTGATGGAGGTTGCCGCGTAACCGAAGGCGGCGAGAAGCAAGGGAACGGTGAGCGTCCAGCGGCGCGTGGGGGCGCGGTCGACGACGTATCCCCAACCGAGCATGATGACGGCCGAGCCGAGGTAGACGAGCGAGACGTGCCAACCGATGGCGGCGGTGGCGACACCCATGCCTCCGAGGATCTTGGGCAGCCAGAAGCTCTGCGCGTAGAGGCCGAACTGCATGGCGAAGTAGATGAGCGCGAAGAGGAGCAGGTGACGGATGGGGCCGACGTCGAGAGCATGGGTTTTCGTGGGCTGATCTTGTGTGGGTGGCTCGTCGGCGGTGCGGGCTTCTTCGAGCTGCGTGCGTTCGTGGTCGGTGAGCCAGGTGGCCTGCTGCGGTGTGTCGGTCATGAAGAAGGGAAGCAGCGCGCCGAAGAGCAGCGCGGGGATGGCTTCGGTGAGGAGAAGCAGTTGCCAGTCTGCAAAGCGGCCGAGGTGGCGATGGGTGAGTACCCAGGAGGAGAGCGGGCCGCCGAAGATGCTGGCCATGGGGATAGCGAAGAGGAACCAGGCGATGAAGCTGGTGCGGACCCGGCGGGGGAGCCAGAGGGTGAGGTAGAGGATGACTCCGGGGTAGAAGCCGGCCTCTGCTGCGCCGAGCAGGAAGCGCAAGATGAGGAAGGCGATGGGCGAGTGAATGAAGGCCATCGCGCCGGAGATGCAGCCCCAGATGAGCATGAGAGCGGCGATGGTGCGGCGAGCTCCGAAGCGGTAGAGGATGAGGTTGCTGGGGAGCTGCGCGAGGAGCGCTCCGAGGAAGAAGAGGCCCGCGCCGGTGCCGTAAAGCGAGTCGGAGAAATGCAAGTCACGCTGCATGGAGGCCGCGGCGAAGCCGATGTTGATGCGGTCGAGGTATGCGACGAAGTAGAGGAGAAGAAGAAGCGGGAGGATACGCCAGCCGACGCGGCGGAGGAGTTGGGATGTCTCGGTTTGTGTTTGATTGCTCGATGCTTCTGTTGGCATGGTCTGTACCAGCGTACAGAAGCAGATTCCCTTCGGGAATGACAAACAAGAAAAGCAGAGATGAGGTTAGGAGAACTTAACCCCAGGAGGCTGGGGTGGCGTCCAGTTCTTCGTCGGGCTCGAGGGTGGATTCGAGTTCGGGAGCGTTGGCGCGGGTGGTGAAGAAGGCCTCGACCTTGTCCATGACCTGCGCGCCGCGTTTGGCTTCGAAGATGTCGCGGCGCAGGGTGGCGCCGCCGGGGATGCCGTGGGTGAACCAACTGGCGAACTGCTTCATGCGGCCGATGGCGTCGCGCTGGGCGGACTCGTGGTTACGCTTGAGGCGTTTGCTGAGGTCGTCGTCGGCGGGGCCGAGGACTTCGGGGTGCTCGGCGACCTCAGCCATGAGGCGCTCGAAGTAGTCGCGGATCATGCGGTAGCGGTCCATGTCGGTGGGCTTGTCGTAGGCCCCGATGCCCGTACTTTGCTTGGATGCTGTGTACTGCGCGATCTGGCGGAAGATCCACGGATTGGCGGGCGCGGCGCGGCCGATCATGACGGCGTCGCAGCGGGTGGATTCGACCATCGCGGCGGCGTCTTCGGGGGTGCGGATGTCGCCGTTGCCGATGACGGGGATGGAGACGGCGTCTTTGACGGCGGCGATCCACTCCCAGCGGGCGTCGCCGGCGTAGCCCTGCTCGCGGGTGCGGGCGTGGAGAGCGACGGCGTTGAGGCCGCAGTCTTCGGCCATCTTCGCGAGCTCGACGCAGACGATATTGGTGTCGTTCCAGCCCATGCGGAACTTGACGGTGAAGGGGATGGAGACGGACTTGCGGATGGCCTCGAAGATCTCACGGATGCGCGGTAGGTCGCGGAGCAGGCCGCTGCCGCCGTTGCAGGCGACGACTCGTTTGGCTGGGCAGCCGAGGTTGAGGTCGACTAAGTCGAAGCCTGCATCCTCGCAGATGCGAGCGCTGTCGGCGAGGGTTTCGGGGTTGGAGCCGAAGAGCTGCGCGGAGATGGGGTGCTCGTCCTCATAGTAGGTGAGGTAGCGCTTGCGCTTGGTCTCGCGCATGCGGGAGAGGCCGTCGGCGGAGGTAAACTCCGTCATGATGAGGCCGCAGCCGGAGGTCTCGTTGCTGGTTTCGATATCGACGTCGGCAGGTTCAGCAGGATTGGTGAACATGCCGACGTTTTTGATGAAGCGGCGGAAGACGGTGTCGGTGACGCCGGCCATGGGGGCCAGGACGGTGGCGGGGGCGATGCGGACGGGACCGATGTGCAGTTCCGCCGGAACGCGGGCCATGTGGGGCATGGCGCGCGCGGCAGTGATGGCCGAGTTGTCCCATTCCTTCTTCATGTAGACGTCAGTGGTTGGCACGTTGGGCCTGGAAGTGGAAAGGCCTCTGCTGGATCGCAGAGGCCTTTCGGGTTGGTGTTCTGCGAGGGTTACTTCGCGGCCTTGGCGGCGATCTCGGCCTTCTTGGCGTCGGTCGCGGCGAACTTGCGGCGGAAGCGGTCGATACGGCCGGCCGTGTCGACGAGCTTCTGCTTGCCGGTGAAGAAGGGGTGGCAGGCGGAGCAGATTTCGAGGACGATGGCGCCCTTGTGGGTGGAGCGCGTCTGGAAGGTGGTGCCGCAGGCGCACTTGACGGTGGTGTCTTCGTAAACGGGGTGAATCCCTGTCTTAGGCATTATTTGTTGCTTTCTAGCTCTCCCGCCGCAGAATGGTTTCGCTTGCCTGTGCCCCCTGGGCTAAGACATCGATGTTCCGGACACGCTGACGGCTTGGGCCCCGACTCCCGGGGCTATAGGCGCTTTAGTTAGTTTAGCATCTACGTCAAGTGGGCGAGACCCCCACCCCCTCCCCCGTATACTTTTTGATCTAAAGTCTTCAGTGGAGAGCGGTTAGGGGTGGACTTGTGGAGGTCTGATCGCTTGTGGGAAGTGCACAAAAGTTGGTGCAGCGGGTTTTTAAAGGGAGGCATGTGGGAGTAAAGGCATTGCATATACGCTGGTTGTTTGTGGGTAGGCATGCTCGCGCCTTCGGCGCATCGCTGCGGTAGACGCAGGTCTCTCCGCTGCGCATCGCAACAAGCGCGATGCTTCGGTCGAGATGACACATCTGTGGTGGTGTGGCCGAGATGACAAAGTCTAGGGGAGTTGTAGTGTGGGGGCGGGGTCTTTGAGGGTGATGCCGGTGGTGTGGAGGCGGGCGGCTTCGCGAAGGTAGTGGGCGATGCGGTGGGCGGCTTCGTTGTAGCTGAGGCCGACGGAGCCGCGGATGTTGGAGATGCAGTTGCGTTCAGCGTCGGTGCGGCCGGGGCGCGGGGCCCAGGTGATGTAGACGCCGAGGGAGTCGGGTGAGCTGAGACCGGGGCGCTCGCCTATGAGGAGGATGGTGATGTCGGCGGAGAGGAGTTCGCCGATGGGGTCGGCGAGGGCGACGCGGGCGTTGGTCAAGACAGGGAGTAGGGAATAGGGAGTGGGGAGTAGCGGGAGGGTGGCGTCGAGTAGCGGGAGGGCGTGGCGTTCGAGGGCGAGGGCGCTGAGGCCGTCGGCTAGGAGGATGAGGGGAGAACAGGGGATAGAGGACAGAGGATAGAGGATAGAGGAGGGCGTGGGATTTGTGGGCGAGATGGCATCCTGCGAAGGAGATGCAGGTCTCTCCGCTGCGGTGCTGCGCACCTCCGGTCGAGATGACACATCTTTTGTTGTCCAGTGATGGAGAGCTTCGATGGAGTCGGGGTGGAGGGTGCGGCCGAGGTCGGGGCGGCGGAGGTAGGCGGCGCGGTTGGGGGCGGCGCTGCGGAGGTGGACCGGTTGGAGCTTGCGGTCACGGAGGCCTTCGGTGAGGAGCGCCAGGTCGAGTGGGGTGTGGACGGCGTCGCGGGCCTGGGCGTGGTCGAGCTGGAAGCGGAGATGGTCGGCGGTGGAGATGGCGGGCGAGGTATTGCCGAGCGAGAGGCGCGCGGGGGTTGCGAGTTGCGGTATGGTGAGGCGGGATGGCGTGGTGTCGGCCATGGTGGGTTTAGTGTACGGCGCGGGTTGGCTGCCGCCGATCTTTGCTATTTCGCCGGGGGTGAGCCGGTTTTGAGCATGGCGTCGCTGGTAGTTGGTGCAAAGGTATGCAGATGGCGAGAATCCAGAGCGCTGCATCTCGCTGCGGGGAAACCTAGGGGGAATTTTCATTGGGAATTTTGTAACGATTCGCATCCTGCGCACACCATCGAGACAAAGGAATTGATAGGGTCGCGAATCCTGACCGCACCTGTTCAGCATTGAACAGACGATGAGCCGCGTTCCTTTCAAAAAGGCGATTCCCTGAGAACGGGAACGTAGTGGGCCCACAACTAAATCCGTGGACGGGTGCCGAGCAGGACCCCCGCCAGCCTATCCGAGGCAGCTTGCCGCAAGCAAAGCGATAGAGACTCTCAAAAAATGAGATGAGTTGAAGGAATTACGAAGGATTTCCACGATGCACGATTTTCTGAATGATTCAAATCTGCCGAAAGCATTCAGCGCCCTCCACTCCTACTCCGGGCCCTATTCCAGACACGGCTACAAGCCTCAAACTTCCCTTCATGCGCACACTTGCCATGCGCCCGCGGTTCAGGAGGGAGCTTCCAGGAACAACGCTCTTCCACGCGATATCGGCATGCGCTTCGGTGCCCGCTTGCGCGAGCTGCGAAAGGCGCGCAATATGACGCAACTTCGCATGGCGGTGGATTTTGGGATTGATCGAAGTTTCATCTCCGATGTGGAGCGAGGAAAGAAGTCGATCTCGCTGACATTTCTTGAAGTCATTGCCCTTGGTCTGGAGTTGGAGCTCTCCGATCTTCTTCGCGGACTCTAGGACTTTGCGTTCGTGCGCCGGATGGACTTTGAGCGCGTCATGTCAGCCCAAATGCGCCTCTCGCCGACAGGGGTTCGCTCAAGGGAGGTGGTATCAGGGCAGAAGCAGGAGCGGGTTGGTGAGGCGGTGGAGCTCGGCGTGATGATCGGTGGTGAGCCAGGCTTCGAACTCTGGGGCGGGTTTGAGTCCCAGCAGGCGGCGGAGGTAGAGGGCGTCGTGGAAGCTGGTGGACTGGTAGTTGAGCATGATGTCGTCGGCGCCGGGGACGCCCATGATGTAGGTGACGCCTGCGGTGGCGAGGCAGGTGAGGAGCGTGTCCATGTCGTCGGAGTCGGCTTCGGCGTGGTTGGTGTAGCAGATGTCGCAGCCCATGGGGAGGCCGAGGAGCTTGCCGCAGAGGTGGTCTTCGAGGCCGGCACGGAGGATCTGCTTGCCGTCGTAGAGGTATTCGGGGCCGATGAAGCCGACGACGGTGTTGACGAGGAGTGGATTGAAGGCGCGGGCTACGGCGTAGGCTCGGGCTTCTAATGTTTGCTGGTCGACGTTGTGGTGGGCGTTGGCGGAGAGGGCGCTGCCCTGGCCGGTTTCGAAGTAGAAGAGAGCAGGGGTAGACGTTTGTGGTGATTCCGGTGAAGCAGGTCTCTCCACTGCGCTGCGCTCCGGTCGAGATGACACATCTGTGGTGAGATTGGGGACTGAGTTGCGGTTGAGGGAGAGAGCCATCTGGTGGGCTTCTTGGAGGAGGGCCAGGTTGATGCCGAAGCTTTTGTTGGCGGATTCGGTGCCGGCGATGGATTGGAAGAGGAGGTCCAGAGGGCAAGGGTTGTTGGTGGCTGCTCCGGCTTCGATGGCCTGCATCTGGGTGGTGATGTGGGCGAGGACGCAGGATTGCGTGGGGATGGAGTAGCGCTGGCGGATGTGGTCGATGAGGCGGAGGAGCGTGGTGACGGATTGCGGGGAGTCGGAGACGGGGTTGATGCCGATGACGGCGTCGCCGGAGCCGAGGAGGAAACCGTCGAGGATGCTGGCTGCGATGCCGGTGGGGTCATCCGTTGGGTGGTTGGGTTGGAGGCGCGTGGAGAGGCGGCCGGGGAGGCCTATGGTGGTGCGGAAGCGGGTGGTGACGTGGCACTTGCTGGCGACGTAGATGAGGTCCTGCACGCGCATGAGCTTGGAGACGGCGGCAACGATCTCTGGGGTGAGGCCGAGGGCGAGTGCGGTGAGACGGGCGGGTGTGGCGGCGTCGGAGAGAAGCCAGTCGCGGAGCTCGCCGACGGTGAGGGTGGCGATGGGGGCGAAGGCTTGCTGTGCTGCGGGGGCGTTGTGGGCGTCGATGATTAAGCGGGTGACTTCGTCGAGTTCGTAGGGGACGACGAGGTCGTTGAGGAAGGCGGTGAGTGGGACTTCGGCGAGGGCCATCTGGGCGATGGCGCGGGACTCGGCGGTGTCGGCGGCGAGGCCCGCGAGCTGGTCTCCGGAGCGCAGCGGGGTGGCCTTCGCGAGGAGTGTGCGGAGGTCGGGGAAGGTATGGGTTGTGCCGCGCAAAGTGACGGAGTACGGCATAGAGTGCGGCTAGACGCCTTCGAGGATGATGGCGTGGTAGATGGCGCCGGCGAAGCGGTGCTTGCGGACCTCGACGTAGTTGGGGCTGTCGTACCAAGCTTTGGCGGCTGCGACGGAGGGGAACTCGACGATGACGGTGCCTTCGGTGGGGGCGCCTTCGATGTCTTCGTGTTTGCCGTAACGGGCTAGAAGCTTGACTTCGTGACCGTCGAAGGTGGCGGCTACTTTTTGCATGTAGAGAGCCATTTCGGCGGGGTCGAGAGTTTTCTCCCGGGTGAAGATTGCGTATCCCTTCATGGTGGGGCTCCTTTGACTGCTGGGGGAGATTGTAGATGGTTGCGGTTACGGGCTTTCCCTCACAGGCGATGGGATTCACACAGGATGCACAAGGACTCGGTTAAGCGGCGGGGGCTGCGATACTAGAGGGATGGCTGAAGTTTGTGCAATCTGCGAAGGCAGCGGGATGCGCGTGGTGGAGCGCGCGGATGGGGTGCGCGTGGCGCAGCGGTGCGTGTGCCAGCAGGAGCGGCGCGTGGAGCGGATGATTGGAGCGGCGCGGATTCCGCAGCGGTACATTCACTGCACGCTGGAGAGCTTCGATGTGCTGCCGAGTGCCGACCGCACGCTGCAGGCGGCGGTGATGCAGGCGCGGAGTTTTGTGCGGGCGTATCCGGTGGAGACTGATGGCAAGGGGCTGCTGCTGACGGGGTCGATTGGCGTGGGCAAGACGCACCTGGCGGTGGGGATTCTGCAGGCCCTGATTGTGGAGCGTGGGGCGAAGGGTTTGTTTTATGACTATCGCGACCTGCTGAAGGAGGTGCAGAACAGCTACGACAGGAAGGTGGAGCAGAGCGAGCGCGAGGTGCTGGCTCCGGTATTTGAGGCCGAGGTGCTGGTGCTGGATGAGGTGGGAGCGGCGAAGCCGACGGACTGGGTTTGGGACACGGTCGCGCATATTTTGAATACTCGGTACAACGACCGGCGGACGACGATTTTGACGACGAACTATGCGAACCAGGCTCCGCTGGGTGGGACGACGGAGGGGCGCAGTGCGAAGTCAGTGATGCGAGAGGAGACGCTGGGGGACCGCATCACTGAGCGGATGCGGAGCCGGTTGCAGGAGATGTGTGTGGTGGTGGAGATGCAGGGGGAGGATTTTCGGCAGAAGGTGAAGCGGGCGCGGTTTGGGTGAGGTGTAGCTGTTCAGCTACGAGAGTAGAGGGGATGTGGTGGAGGCCGTCGCGACATCCTGCGAAAAATACAGGGGTCTCTCCGCTGCGCATCGCAAAAACGCGATGCTCCGGTCGAGATGACAATCCTGTGGTGGGTGGGATGTAAAATCGGCGCATGAGCGCTACGCCAACGCCGCCGACACAGCCGGGGATGTTCTCCGAGCCGACGCCTGAGAAGAGCTTTCCGACGACCGCGGTGGCGATTGCCGCTGTGGCTGTGGCGATTCTTGTGGCGGTGCTGGTGCTGATGAGCCGCAGGCCGGCGGGGCCTCCGCCGAATGTGCCGCAGGCGGTGTCGGCCTATGCGGACAGTCTGGGTGTGACGAACGTGCAGATGAGCCAGTCGACGAGCTTGTCGGGTGGGACATCGACGTACATTGATGGGCACATTACGAACAAGGGCAACAAGACGATCACCGGGGTGACGGTGCAGGTGTTCTTTGCGAATGATGTGGGGAACCCGCCGCAGATCATGACGGTCCCGCTGATGCTGATAAGGACGCGGGAGCCTTATGTGGACACCGAAGCGGTGAGCGCAGCACCGATCCCGCCGGGGGGTGGGGCGGACTTCCGGCTGATCTTCGAGAACATCGGAGACAACTGGAACCAGCAACTGCCGGTGATGCACGCTGTTCAAGTGGCTACGAAGTAACTGCAAAAAGCTGCACGGATTTCAGGCGAGGTGTGCGCTCTCTACTCATCTGGTTGTTGCTGCGTGGATGGCGAGGAGAGTTTCGAGGAGGGGTTTGAGGAGGTCGAGGCGGAGGGCATTGGCGCCGTCGGACTTGGCCTCGGTGGGGTTGTCGTGGACCTCAAGGAAGAGGCCGTCGATACCGGCGGCGACGGCGGCTTTGGTGAGGGTGGGGATGAACTCGGGCTGGCCGCCGGATTTTCCGCCCGCTCCGGAGGGGGTCTGGACGGAGTGGGTGCCGTCGAAGATGACGGGGGCGAGGGCGCGCATCTGGGGCAGGGAGCGCATGTCGACGACGAGGTTGTTGTAGCCAAAGCTGGCGCCGCGCTCGGTGAGTGAGACGCGGGTGTTGCCGGAGTCATTGAGTTTTTCTACCGCGTGCTTCATGTCCCAGGGGGCGACGAACTGACCTTTTTTGACGTTGATGGCGCGGCCGGTATGGGCGGCGGCGATGAGGAGGTCGGTCTGGCGGCAGAGGAAGGCGGGAATCTGGAGCATGGCGTCGACGGGGCCGAGGGCGTCGGAGGCCTGGGTGGCCTGTTCGGGGGTGTGGATGTCGGTCAGCACAGGGACTTTGTTGCTTTCGCCGATGGCGCGGAGGATGCGGCAGCCTTCGGCGAGGCCGGGACCTCGGAAGCTGTGGATGGAGGTGCGGTTGGCCTTGTCGTAGCTGGCCTTGAAGATGTAAGGGATTCCGAGGTCGGCGGCGATGCGCTGGATGGAGTCAGCGAGGAAGCGGGCGTGCGGTTCGGACTCGAGTACACAGGGGCCGGCGATGAGGAAGAGGCGGCCGTCGCCGGGAGTGACGTTGCCGAGGGTGAAGTGGTTCGGGTGCATCTTTTTAGGATAAAGGAAGTAGGAAGTAGGAAGTAGGGAGTAGGGAGTGGCGCAAGGCGCAAAAAGCCCGGCTGGGTGCCGGGCTTTTTGGGTGGATTTTCTTGCTATTCCTTATTTGTTCCTATGGGTAGACGAGCTGGTTTGCTCGGGGACCGTTGGGGACGGAGGTGAGGCAGCTGGGGAGTGAGCCAGTCGGGAAGAACTGGGTCGGTACCGCAGAGAGCTGACCTGTGTTGGCGTTGAGTTGGCCGCCGGAGATGTCTCCAGCGAGCTTGTCAGAGGTGTAGAGATAGATGCCCAGGGCCGGTTCGATGGTGATGCAGGTGGGTCCGGTCTGGGTGGCGAAGTTGCCGACCGAGGCGGTGCCGCCGAGGGAGCCGTCGGAGAGGCTGATGGAGTAGGAGCTGACCGTGGCGCTGTTGTAGTTGGCCGCGTAGAGATACTTGCCGCGGGGGTCAACGACCATGGAGATGGGGTAGAGGCCGGTGGAGACGAATCCCTGAACAGTCGAGCTCAACTGACCGGGGTTGGCGGTGGTGGGGCCTGCGATCTGGTAGCTGAAGATCTCGTTCTGCAGAGCGTCGGTGACGTAGACGTAGCGGCCAGTGGGCTCGGAGACGATGGCGCTGGGCTGAACCCCGGCGCGGATGCCGGTGCAGACGGTCGGGTTGGTGGTGGAGCAGGTGCTGCCTGGCAAGAAGCTGACGGCGCCTGTGGAGTCGTTGAACGAAAAGCCGATGATGGCCGGAGTCGCTGAGGTCTCCTGATCGACGGCGTAGACGTAGACGTTTGCGCCCTGGCCGCTGGAGCAGGCCGAGGTGAGGTTGCCAGGGATGATCGGCGAGGTGGTGCAGACGGGGGCCGAGACGGTGACGCCGATGGGGTCAACGCCGAGATTGACGTTGGTTGGCGTGCCGAGGGTGCCGTCGGAGTTGATCTTGAAGATGCTCATGCCGCCGGGCCCGGGCGCGTTAGGGCCGTACTGGGTCTGGTACTGGTAGGTGACGAAGAGCCAGGTGCTGGTGGAGTCAATGGTCGCGGCGAGGGGATAGGTGCCAGTGAGATTGACGGTGGCTTCGCCGTAGAGCTTGCCGTCGGTGCCGACGGAGAAGGGCTCAACCACCGCTTGCTGGTTGCCGCTGACGGCGTAGACGTACTTGCCGTTGGGGGTGGAGACGATAGTGGCCGGGTTGGTGAGCTGGGTGGAGAAGGGCGAGCCCTGAATCTGGGTGATGACACCGCTCTGGTAGTCGACGCCGTAGGCAGAGATTGCGCCGCTGGTGGAGGAGATCGAGTAGACATATGCCGCAGTGTAGTCGCGAGCGCAGGCGGAGATGCCCAGTGCTGCAGCGAGGGAGGTAACTGCGGCCACTCCAGTGCGGACCATCGTGTTGAACTTCATGGGAGATCCCTTACATCGGGGCGCTTGTGGCGTCCCCTGGTTTGATTGCCGGCCGTATGCCGGAAGGCTAAGACTGAAGGAGGGCCCGGGCGAGGGGCCCTCCGACGAGGGGTTCAGGCGGTGCCTAGTAGATGGTACCGCTGATGGCGAGACAGGAGAGTTCACCCACCGCGTTGAAGGTGGAGCCTCGGCTGAGCGTACTGAACTGGCCGGTGGCGGGGTTGAAGAACTTTCCTGTGATGGTGCCATCGTTATGGTTCGAGATGTAGAAGTACTGGTTGGTGGGGTCCTCCGCCATGCAGACCGGGCCCGAACCAACCGGGTAAGGAGCACCGGAGATGGGCTGCAGCTCGTTGTTGGTGGTGTTGATGGTGAAAGCGGAGATGCTGCTGTACGGAGTCGTCGTGGTGGTGCTTGTAGAGGACTGGTTCAGTACATAGAGATATTTGTTGGTGCTGTCGATGTAGGTATAGGTCGGGTTGGAGGTGCCTGTGATGTTGGCGGTGTTGCCTCCGTTGACCGTAGCCAGAGCGCAGCTGGAACCGACGGTGTAGCCGTTGATGGTGTTGGAGTTCGCGTCGGTGAGGTAGAGTAGGCTGCCGGAGCCGTTGATGGAGGTCATGTTGCCGGTGCCGGTGAAGAAGGTCTGAGTGGTGGTGAAGCTGAGTTGACCGCCCGAACCGATGGTGTACGGCGAGATGGACTGGTTGCCCTTGTTCGCTGTGAAGAGGCAGCCGGCGAGGGTCTTCATCATGAAGGGATTGGGGCCAACCTCCCAGAAGGGCGTGTTGACGCCATTGATCTGGGTCTGGGCGTTGGTGACCAGAGAGAGACGGCCGGTGGTGGAGTCCGAGGAGAACACTGTGATGGCGCCGTTGCCGTCAGTGTTCGGGCCGTTGAAGAGGCAGGTATTGCCGCTGGTGCCGGTGCCACCGCAGCTGGGTGCGTACTCGTCGAGCACGTAGAGGTAGGTGCCGGTGGAGTCGAACTGTGCCCACTGCGAGATATAGCCGAGGGACTGGTAGCTCTGCTGGAAGGTGAGAACGCCATCGCCGCCGACGGAGTAGACCGCGATGTTCTGGCCGGCACCGGCACCGTTAGCGCTGCCGCCGGTACCCTGGTTGATGACGTAGACGAAACGTCCACCGGGCTTGATGACGAGGGACACGGGCATGGCACCATTCGAGGAGAACGGGGAACCCTGCACGTTGGTGAGGTTGCCGGAGTAATCGTCGATCTTGAAACCGGCGATCTGGTTGTACTGCTGCCCTAGCACCCACATGTAACCAATGGTGCCGCCCTCACAGGCCGTCATACCCAACCCAAGTGCCAACGATGCGAACAAGGCCATCGCCAAACGGCCAAACAAACTCAACTTCATGCGCTTCCTTTATCAACCCGAGATCGCCGGACCTGTGTGACCGTCCGGGCGAAGTGCGGGGAACCCTGTCTTTTGTATTCAGCGCCGGAGCGCGGAGAGAAGTACAAACCTTGCATGATTGTAGAAGCTAGCGGGGTTTTCCGCCAACCGATAGCGAGGTTTACACCTCCGATCCTATGAATCCGGACAGCGGACGAACTGCTGGCCGTTACGGAAAGTTACCGCTTCGACGGTGCTGCGATGGCAGGGGTTAGCGGGCGGGACAGAAAAGTTTTCGGATACAGGGGCGATTTGCAAGAGAAAGTCCCCGGAAGTGACGCTTCCGGGGACCTGGGTTGGGAGGATCGAGGGGCTACCAGACGCGACAGCCGCCGGAGGCGGGCATCATGGGCTGACCCACCTTGCAGCCGAAGGCCTTGCCGAACTCGTCGAAGTTCTGGACGGTGCCTTTGACGCGCCACTCGCCGGAGGCGTGCGGATCGGTCTTGGCCAGGACGCGGGCGGACTGCTCGGTGGCGTTCTGGCACCAGATCTGGCCGAAAGTGATGAAGAAGCGCTGGGCCGGGGTGTAGCCGTCGCGCGTGCCGCTGGCGGTGAGGGGCTCGGTGCGCTCGCTGGTGGATGACGGCTGGCTAAGGGTCTGCATGAGTGCCTGGTAGGCGATGCGGATGCCTCCGTTGTCGGCGGTGTTTTCGCCGAGGGTGAGATGGCCGTTGAGGTTCTGGCCAGGCGCGACCTCAAAGCCGTCGTACTCGTTGGCGATGCACTCGGTGCGGACGTGGAACTTCGCCTTGTCCTCGTCGGTCCACCACTGGCGAACGTTGCCGTGGAGGTCGTACTTGGAGCCCTGATCGTCGAAGCCGTGGGTCATCTCGTGGCCGATGACGACGCCGATGCCGCCGAAGTTGACGGCCGCATCCATGCTGTTGTCGTAGAAGGGCGGCTGGAGGATGCCGGCGGGGAAGTTGATGTTGTTCTGCGAGGGCATGTAGTAGGCGTTGACGGTGGGCGGAGTCATGCCCCACTCGGAGGTGTCGACGGGCTTGCCGAACTTGTCGAGGTTGCGTTTACGCTCGTAGGCGCCGGCGCGCTGGACGTCGCCGAGGAGATCGCCACGCTTGACCTCGATGGAGGAGTAGTCCTTCCAGTGGTCGGGGTAGCCGATCTTGTCGGCGATGGCGTCGAGCTTTTGCTTCGCCTGGACCTTGGTTTCGTCGGACATCCAGGGGAGAGACTTGAGATCGTCGGCCATGGCGGCCTCGAGGGCGTGGACCATCTTCTCCGTGTTGTCCTTGGCGGAGGGCGGGAAGTTCTGCTTGACCCAGTCCTGGCCGACGGCCTCGCCGAGAGCCCGGTCGGTCATGCGGGTGCAAAGCTTCCAGCGGGGCTGCTCTTCCTTCTGGCCGTTGAGGGTCTTGTTGAAGAAGTCGAAGTTCTCGGTCTCGAAGGGCTTGGAGAGCAGCGGCGCGGCGGTGTGGACGACGTGCCAGCGGAGATAGCTCTTGATGGCCGAGAGGGTGCCGTGGGAGAGCTCGTACTGGACGGTGGTGACGTACTGCGGGGAGCTGACGTTGAGGGTCTTTGCGGGGAGGCCGATGTCCTTGAGGTAGATCGACCAGTTGTAGTCGGGGCTGAGTTTTTCGACCTCGGCGATGGTCATGATGTGGTAGCGCTTGGCGGGGTCGCGCATCTCGACGCGGTCCATGGAGCCGCGGGCGAGCTCGGTCTCGATCCACATGACGTTGGAGGACTCAAGCAGCGCCTGCTCTGGGGTGTCGCCGAGCAGGACGAACATCTTCTGCATGTGGTCCATGTACTGCTCACGGATCTTTTTGTAGCGCGGGGTCTGGTTGAGGTAGTAATCGCGGTCGGGCAGGGTGAGGCCGCCCTGGCCGGTGCCGGCGATTTGCTGTGAGCTGTCTTTCTGGTCCTGCTGGACGCCGACGTAGAAGAAGGCTCCGCCGCCGCGGCGGTCCTGCTTCGCGTTGTAGGCGGGAAGGTCCTTGATGCTCTTAAGAGCGGCGATGGCTTCGAGTTGAGGCTGGAGCGGTTTGTCGCCTAACTTGTCGATGGCGTCGGTGTCCATGCAGGCGGCGAAGTAGTCGCCGTACTGCTTCTGGAGCGGGGATTTGGGGTGCTCGGCGGCGGCGAGGAGCTCCTGATAGAGGGAGTAGTTGTTGTAGTCGGCGAGCTCGTTGAAGCGGCCCCAGCGAACCTGGTCGGCGGGGATGGGGTGGCTCTTTCGCCAGTTACCGCAGGCGTACTGGTAGAAGTCGACGCAAGGATCGACGGTCTTGTCGATGGCAGAGAGGTCGAAGATGGTGGGCTTGACGGGTGCCGAGGTGGGCGCGTCCCAGGTGCCGGTCGGCAGGGTGATGGTCTGGTCGGGAGCGATGACCGACTGGGCGTGGGAAGCTGGCGCGAAACAGAGAGGCGTGGCCGCCGCGAGGATGGCGGCAATGACGTAGGGGCGCATAGGTCTCCTGGAGCAGTGCAAAGAATGAGCTATGAGGAGACGATACGCCAATGTGAAAGGACGCAGAAGTTGGTGGAACTACGGAGATGCCTGCCGGGTAAATATGGCGCGGGTTCCTGTTCAGATAAGAGAGACGAGGGGACGAGAAAAGAGAGGACAGATCTGTGGCGCGAAAGACGCAGATTCCCTGCGGGAATGACAAACAAAATTCCCTGGCGGACCAATGACGAACAGAAGTATCAGCAGCGATGTCCGCTAGAAGACGCGGAGGTGGATCACGAGGTACTTCTTGGGGTCCTGGCGGACGGCGGTGACGAGATCGTTGGAGGAGGTGAGCAGGCGGTTGAGGTTGCTGTAGGCCGCGTCGTCCGTAGCGAGCTTGCCGAGGGTGCCCTTGCCGCTGTTGACGTTGCCAAGCAAGGTGTTGAGATGGGTGACGGTGGCGTCAAGCTTGTGGGCGAAGGCGGGGTCCTTGGTGAAGAGGCCGAGGGTCCCCTGGCCCCGGTCGGCTTCGGCGAGCAGGGAGTTGGCGTGCTTGAGGGTGGAGTCGAGGTCGTTGTAGAGCGCGTCGTCCTTGAGGAGCTTGCCGGCGGTGCCCTTGCCCTCGTTGAGTGAGGTGACGATAGCGTCAAGCTTGGTGGAGGTGTCGTTGAGCTTGTTGTAGAGCTCATCGTCATGCACGAGTTTGCCGAGGGAGCCCTTGCCGCTGTTGAGACTGGCAAGAAGCTCGTGGAGCTGGGTGATGGTGTCGTTGGCCTTGTTGTATAGGCTGGGGTCGGTGATGAGCTTGCCCGCGGTACCTTTGCCCGAGATGATGGTGCTCTCGATGAGGTCGAGTTTTTTGAGGACGACATCGACGTCGGCGACGGTGCCCTGGCTGGTCTTGATGACGTCGTTGAGGCTGGGCGAGGCGGTGGTGCGGAGCTCGTCGCCGCTTTGGAGCTCGGGGCCGGTGGCGAGCTTGCTGTTGAGGTCGACGACGGTGTCGCCGAGGACCCCGACGGTGGCGAGGGCGGCGGTGGTGTCCTTGTGCAGGCTGGGCAGATACTTGGGGTCGATCTTCATCTTGATCAGCACAGGGGTGAGCTTGCGCGCCGGGTCCGTGGTGACGGTGACATGGGTGACCTCGCCGACAGTGACGCCTTCGAGCTCGATGGGAGCGCCGACCTTGAGGCCGCCGGAGTTGTCAAAGTAGGTGTGGATGATGATCTTGTGGCTGAAGACGCTCATGCCGGAGGCGCTGGTCATAAGGAAGAGCAGGACACAGAGCAGGGTGACGGAGATGAGGACGATCACTCCGACCTTGAGCTGCGACCACTTGACTTCCTGTTGACTCGGCATAGAACTCCCTCGTGTGGCTGGCGTGCGTGGCGACCGGATGTGGCTGGCGTGGCTCCATCGTAACAGCCGGACGAAGGCGATGGAACGATGCGTTGTTGCAGAAATTAGGATGCGGGAGCGGCGGGCGGGGGTGCGGAATTGTGGTCAGTCTTCCGCCACGACGACGGCGATGGAGGTTGTGCGGGAGTGGGAGAGCGAGAGTGAGAGGCGGCGGATGCCGAGGCGGGCGGCGATCTGGGCGGCGCGGCCGTGGAGATGGAGCTCGGGACGTTGGCCGGGAGCGCGGCGGACTTCGAATTCGCGCCAGTTGACCCCGCGGCTGATGCCGGTGCCGAGGGCCTTGGCTCCAGCCTCCTTGGCGGCGAAGCGGGCGGCGAGGCTTTCGGCGTAGTTTTTTTTCGCCATGCAGTAGGCGATCTCGCCGGGGGTGTAGACGCGGTTGAGGAAGGAGTGGCCGAAGCGCCGGTAGCTGCGCTCGATGCGCTCGATTTCGATGAGGTCGGTGCCGAGGCCGAGGATCAGGGGAGAGCTCCTTGTGTGCGGGCGGTGGCTTAGAGACCTCTAAGGGCAGGCCTGCTGAACAGTGTACTCATGCGGGGCTCATGTCTCGGCGGGGGTACGTTGGCGGTTGAAGGGCTGATGAATTTTGCCGAGGCGAAGAGGCGGCGTAGCAGTGTGGAACAGAGGTCGTGCGGTGAGGGGCAATCCCCGATAAGGGATAGAACAGCCTGGAGGATGTGGCTGGTGAGAAGGAGGTTGCATGATGTCGATATCGGCGAGTTCGACGGTGGCGGCAGTGCCTGTGCCCGCAGCGGAGACGGCGCAGCGCGAGGTGGAGCTGCGGTGCTTCAGCTACGAGGAGCGGTTTGGGGTGATGGGGGCGATGCTGGAGGCGCTGGACCAGTGTGGGTGCTGGGTGGAGTCGCGGGAGGCGGTGTCGGCGACGCAGGTGGAGATGCTGTTTACGGCGCGGCTGTCGGGTGTGGATGAGCTGTACAGTGGGCTGATTGGCGCAGGCGTGGAGATGAGCCGGGACAGCCATTTGGCGATGACGTGGCTGTGCACACGGCGGCGGCACCAGCCGGAGGGCGCGAGCCCGTTTGCGACGGTTGGGGTGCGGCTGGAGATGAGTTTTCTGGAGCAGACCGAGATGGAGGCGGGGTTCGTGGCGCAGGGGCTGGCGTAATCGTTGTGTGATGGCTGGTGCGATAGACTGAGGGGGTCTATGCAATCGACTCTGGCAACGCAGCCCATCATCGTAGCGGAACATCTCGGTAAGACTTATCGCAGTGGCAAGCTGGAGGTTCCGGCGCTGCGGGACGTTACGTTCACGGTGGCCGCGGGTGAGTTTGTGGCGATTGTGGGGCCTTCGGGGTCGGGAAAGTCGACGCTATTTTATGTGCTGGGTGGGCTGACTTCGGCGACGCATGGGTCACTGCATATTCAGGGCAAGGATTTTTCGCGGCTGAACGATGGTCAGCGAACGAGCCTGCGGCGGTCGCAGATCGGGTTTGTGTTTCAGCGGTTCAACCTGCTGCCGACGATCTCGGCACGGGCGAACATTGAGCTGGCGCATGACATTGCGAAGACGGGCAAGCCGTTCGATGAGGAGCTGCTGAAGCATCTGGCTTCGTTGCTGAAGATTGAAGGACGGCTGGATCATCGGCCGAATGAGCTTTCCGGCGGCGAGCAGCAGCGTGTGGCTATTGCGCGGGCTCTGATTACGCGACCGGCGATCCTGCTGGCCGATGAGCCGACGGGGAACCTGGACACGCAGAATTCGGATGCGGTGCTGGAGATGCTGCAGACGAGCAGTCGCGAGCTGAACCAGACGGTGCTGATGATTACGCACAATCCTGAGGCCGCGCAGATTGCGGATCGGATTCTGCATATGCGCGATGGGCAGATGACGCGGATTGAAGTTGGGCGCGGGCGGGTTGTGTCGGTCTAGCCGAGCGAAAATTCAGATGCAAGCGGAGACGATACGAAGTATGCTTGGCAACCAGCAATGCCAATTCTGCATAAGGAGAACGTTGTTCCTATGAAGACCTTCCGTCGAGTCCTTGCTTTGACCACCCTGGCTGCCGCTCTGTTTGCCGTGGCGCAGCCGCTTGCTGTTGCGCAGGCCAAGCCTGCTGCGAACTCGAAGGCCGCGCCCGCGCTGCTGGACCTAAACACGGCAACAGCGGACCAGCTTGCCGCTCTGCCGGGCGTTGGTAAGGTGTATTCGGCGAAGATCATTGCCGGGCGGCCGTATACGGCCAAGAACCAGCTTGTGACCAGGGGGATCATCCCGCAGGCGACGTACAACAAGATCCAGGGCATGGTGATCGCGAAGCAGAAGTAGGGTGGTTCGCGGGCCGGTAGCGATCTCGATAAATGGGGGCACGGCGGGCGTTCGGGGCAACCCTGGGTGTTCGCCGTGGCTATTTTTGTTCGTCAGGGCGGAGTGGGGCGCTGGTTTAAGTGAACTCCGATACCCTAGAGGACGTAGTACCACGCGATGATGATGATCGAGGCAGGCCCAATCCGGCGGAGTGGCTTGCGGCTGCTGATGGCGGCGTCCGCGACGATGTTGCTGACGGGTTGCCAAGGCATTGGGCTGATGCCGAGCAACTCGGCGCAACTGCGAGTGGTCGACGCCTCACCGGATGCGGGGAGCGTGGATAGCTACGAGAACAATGCCGGGCTGGCGTACAACCTGGGGTTCGGGATGGTGACGACGTATGTGCCGATGCAGCCGGGTGGGGTGACGCTGGCGGCGACACGGGCCGGAAGCCGGCAGACTCTGGCGACGAACAATGTGACCCTGGCGGCAGGGCGGCAGTACACGGCGATTGTGGGCAATACTGCGGCGGAGATGCAGCAGACGCTGTATGTGGACCAGATGCAGCCGGCACCGGCAGGGCAGATCGCGGTGCGGATCATCGACGAGGTGACGCGCGGCGGAGCGGTGGATGTATACCTGGTGCCTTCGACCGGCAAACTGGCGTTTACGGCGCCGCTTGCGACGAACCTGAACCTGGGCGGGAACAGCGGGTACGTGAATGTGCCTGCAGGGATGTATGCGCTGGTGGTGGTGCCGGCGGGGACGGTGCCGAGCTCGACGGCGGAGATGCTACTGAGTGGAGCACAGGTGAGCTATGCGTCGGGTGCGGTGCGGACGGTGGTGCTGATCGATTCTCCGCTGACGATGCGGCCGTTTGCAGGAGTACGTCCTGAGCCGCAGGCGAGTGTGTTGACGCCGGCGGTGCAGGCGATCATTGCGGTGGATGCGGATGCAATTTAGGAAATAGTTGCGGGTGGTTCGCGAGAGGCATCTATCTCACCATGAGTGTTGGCCGGTGTTGGCGACACGTGTTGAGGTATCGCATGCTTGAGACGGTTGCATGGGGTTCGCTGGGTGTTGCGTTTGTTTGTGCGGTGGTGATGGTGGTGGATTTGCTGCGCAGGCCGCAGGCGATGGGGATCATGAATGTTGTGTGGCCGATTACGGCGCTGTATAGCAGCGTCTTTGCGCTGTTGTTTTACTTTCGTTTTGGACGCGCGAAGGCTGGCGGCGAGAAGCCGCGTATGTCGGGACCGGAGCATGACCGGATGATGGAGGCGATGAAGAGGTCTCCTGGGGCAGTGCAGATTGCGCTTGCGTCAAGCCACTGCGGAGCGGGTTGCACGCTGGGTGACATCGTGGCGGAGTTTGCGGTGTTCGGACTGGGTTGGAGTCTTTGGGGCTCGCCACTGTGGGCAAGCTTTGTGGCTGACTTTGTTCTGGCGTGGGCGCTGGGTATCGTGTTTCAGTACTTCACGCTGGCGCCGATGCGGGGATTGTCGTTTGGCGCCGGCGTCTGGGCTGCGATCAAGGCCGATACGCTTTCCATTACGGCATGGCAGATTGGGATGTATGGATGGATGGCGCTGAGCCACTTCGTGCTGTTTTCGAAACATCCCCTGGAGCCCAACCAGGCGGGCTACTGGTTGATGATGCAGGTCGCGATGATCGGGGGATTTGCGACGGCATATCCGATGAACTACCTGCTGGTGAAGACCGGAGTGAAAGAGCCAATGATGCATTGAGGGTGGTGAGTAAATGGAAGTGAAAGACGAGGGGCCGCCGATAAAATCGACGGCCCCTCTTTTGCTACTCACTGCCTTAGTAACGGTAGTGGTCGCTCTTGTAGGGGCCTTCGACGGGGACGCTGAGGTAGTCGGCCTGCTTCTTCGATAGGACGGTGAGTTTGACGCCGATCTTCTCGAGGTGGAGGCGAGCGACTTCTTCGTCGAGCTTCTTGGGCAGGACATAGACACCGATCTTGTAGATGTCCTTGTTGGACCAGAGGTCGAGCTGCGCGAGGGTTTGGTTGGCGAAGCTGTTGGACATGACGAAGCTGGGGTGGCCGGTGGCGCAACCGAGGTTGACGAGACGGCCTTCAGCGAGGATGAAGATAGAGTGGCCGTCGGGGAAGGTGTACTGATCGACCTGCGGCTTGATGTTGAGCTTGGTGGCGCCGGAGGCGTCGAGCTCGGCCATCTGGATCTCATTGTCGAAGTGGCCGATGTTGCAGACAATGGCCTGGTCCTTCATCTTCTTCATGTGGTCGAGGGTGATGATGTCGACGTTGCCGGTGGTGGTGACGTAGATGTCGGCGCGGCCGAGCGTGTCTTCGACGGTGGTGACTTCGTAGCCTTCCATCGCAGCCTGCAGGGCGTTGATGGGGTCGATCTCGGTGACAATGACGCGTGCGCCGAGGCCGCGGAGGCTAGCCGACGAACCCTTGCCTACATCGCCGTAGCCGCAGACGACGGCGACCTTACCGGCGACCATGACGTCGGTGGCGCGCTTGATGCCGTCGACGAGGGATTCGCGGCAGCCGTAGAGGTTGTCGAACTTGGACTTGGTGACGGAGTCGTTGACGTTGATGGCGGGGACGAGAAGCGTGCCCTGCTCGAGCATCTTGTAGAGGCGGTGGACGCCGGTGGTGGTCTCCTCGGAGACGCCGCGCCAGTCCTTGACGACGCGGTGCCAGCGCTGGGAGTCAGCGGCGAGAGTGGCCTTGAGGAGGTTCTGGATGACGCCCTCTTCGACCGAGCCGGCGTTGCCATCTACGAAGCTGCGGTCGCCGTTCTCGAGCTCGTAGCCTTTGTGGATGAGCAGGGTGACGTCGCCGCCATCATCGACGACAAGTTGTGGGCCGAGGCCGTCGCCGTGGTTGAGGGCCTGATCGGTGCACCACCAGTACTCTTCGAGGGTCTCGCCCTTCCAGGCGAAGACGGGGACGCCGGAGGCAGCTATGGCGGCGGCGGCGTGGTCCTGCGTGGAGAAGATGTTGCAGGAGGCCCAGCGGACGGTCGCGCCGAGCTCGACGAGGGTCTCGATGAGCACGGCGGTCTGGATGGTCATGTGCAGCGAGCCGGTAACGCGCACACCCTTGAGAGGCTTGGCTGCAGCGTACTTGCGGCGGATGGCCATGAGGCCGGGCATCTCGTGCTCGGCGATGGTGATCTCTTTGCGGCCCCAGTCGGCGAGGGTGATGTCTGCGACTTTGTAGGGGAGGGTAGATGTTTCGGGCAGGGTAGCTGTCGCCACGGTTTCTCCTTGATCGATCAGGCTCAAGGATATCAAAGGGGCTGGGCTGGGAGGAGCTCTGAGAGCATCTTGCGGACTTCGATGCCGATGCCTTGTGTGGCCTCGGATGGGTGATGATCAGGGGACAATGACGGCGGAGCCTTGTGAGGTTTCGTGTTTTACGGCCAAGAGAGCTTCGTTGGCTTGTTCTAGGGGGAAAGTAGTCATCTTTGGGCGGATGTTGAGCTCGGCGGCGATGGCGAGGAAGTCGCGGGCGTCGGCGCGGGTCATGTTGGCGACGCTGCGGATCTGGCGCTCACCCCAGAGGAGCTTGTCGTAGTCGAAGGCGGGCATCTGGTCAAGGTGGATAGCGTTGATGGCGACGGTGCCGCCTTTGCGGAGAGAGCTGAGGGCGTCGAGGACGACCTTGCCAGCGGGAGCGAAGGTGATGGCGCGGTCGAGGGAAACGGGAGGGCGGTCGTCTTCGTTGCCGACCCAGGTGGCGCCGGAGGCTGTGGCGTCGTTGCGATGGTCTTCGCCGCGGGTGACGACGTAGACCTCGCAGTGCCAGTGGCGGAGGACCTGGATGGCGAGCGAGGCGGAGCTGCCATAGCCGAAGAGGCCGACGCGTTCACCGGGTTGCACGCCGGCGACGCGGAGGCTGCGGAAGCCGATGATGCCGGCGCAGAGCAGAGGCGCGGCGTGGGCGTCGTCGAGGCCGACGGGAAGTTTGTGTACGAAGGCGGTGCGTGCGAGGGCGAACTCAGCGTAGCCACCGTCGACGGTGTATCCCGTGAAGGCAGGATTGTCGCAGAGGTTTTCCATGGCGTGCTGGCAGAACCAGCAGGTGCCGTCGGTGCCGCCCATCCAGGAGACGCCGACGCGGGTGCCGAGAGGGAGATCGGCGGTGGCTCCGTCGACGATCTCGCCGACGATCTGGTGACCGGGGATGAGGCGTGGGTGGACGACGGGGAGATCGCCTTCGACGATGTGGAGGTCGGTGCGGCAGACTCCACAGGCAAGGACGCGGAGGAGAACGTGGCTGGGCAGGAGCGCGGGTTTGGGGACATCGACGAGGTCGAGGAAGGGAGCCCCGGGCTGGCGGCTGGTTCCGGCGAAGATGGCGGCTCGCATGGCTGGTACCTCGGGTTCAACGTCTATCAGGCTACGATGCGGTGGAATCAGTTGGCGTGACGAGGGACACCGAAGCTCAGGCATCACCCTGGGCAGGGTACACTGACAGAGCCGCCATCCTGCCAATGCCGTTTGGGCAGAGCCACTTCGATTCCGAGGAGCGAACCGCGTTTTGAGTACACAACCAGAAGCACAGGCCCAGGTCTCAGAGGCGGCAGTGGAACCGGTAGAGACACCGCTGGAGGCGCTGGCCTCGATCTGCACGGTGCTGGTGATCTGGCTGTTCGTGACGGGGTTCATATTCCAGAACTTCGAGATCCCGTCGGGTTCGATGGAGAACACGCTGCTGGTAGGCGACCATGTGGTGGTGGATCGGGTAACGCTGGCGCCGCCGACGAGCTGGGCACCGTTTGTGCACTATCGGCCGGTGCATCATGGCGACATTATTGTGTTCCTGAAGCCGAACCCGGAGACGCCGGACCTGATCCTGGTGAAGCGGGCGATCGGGTTGCCGGGCGATCACATTCACCTGCGCGGCGGGATCGTGTACATCAACGGCGTGGCGCAGAATGAGCCGTATGCGTTGCAGCCGGGTACGGGAGACCGTATGTATGTCCCCTATCGCGACGATTTCCCGTCGGATGTTGCTGGCATTCAGGAGGCTTCGATCGAGAACAACGCATCGCTGTGGGCGGAGGAGATATCGAGCCATATTCAGGGTGATGATATCGTGGTGCCGCCGAACAGCGTGTTTGCGATGGGCGACAACCGGACGGAGAGCCTGGACAGCCGGTTCTGGGGCTTTGTGCCCATGAAGAACATCATGGGAAGGCCGATGTTCGTGTACTGGTCGTTCAGGACACCGGATGACCAGGAAAATAAGACGAGCGTTGGCGACCGTGTCAGCTTCTTCTTCCACGTGCTCACGCACCTGTTTGGCGGAACGCGGTGGAGCCGGACGTTCCACGTGATCCGGTAGTAGGCTGACAAGCACGATACGACTGCCCGCATGATGGAGATCCACGAACACAGGAGTGAGACAACCGCGGACACGCCACCTTCGCGTGTGCGTGCGCGGCTGCTGTGGTCGGCGGGGATCGTTGGGCTGGTGCTGCTGCTGCTGCTGACGCCGCCGCTGATCAATGTGAGCCGGTTACGCAAGCGCATTGCGACGAGCCTGAGCGAGAGCCTGGGCCGGCCGGTGCACCTGGATGGCGTGACGCTGCAGCTACTGCCGATCCCAGGGTTTACGCTGCAGAACCTGGTGGTGAGCGAGGATCCGGCGTTCGGCAACGAGCCGGTGATCCGCGCGAACACGGTGGAGATTACGCTGCGGCCGAGCTCGCTGTGGCGGCGGCAGGTGGAGCTTTCGAGCATACGGTTTGTGGAGCCGAGCCTGAACCTGGTGCGCAACGCGGACGGGCAGTGGAACCTGCAGGGGCTGCTGAAGCATGCGGCGCAGGTGAATACGGCTCCGACGGGGCAGAGCAAGGCTGGACCGGCGCCGCGGTTTCCGTATATCGAGGCGACGAACGGGCGCGTGAATGTGAAGCTGGCCGAGGAAAAGCAGCCGTTCTCGCTAACCGATGCCGACTTTGCGCTGTGGCTGCCGAGTGAGGAGCAGTGGCGGGTGCGGCTGGAGGGGCAGCCGGCGCGGACGGACATGAATGTGTCCGATGCAGGGACGATGCGGCTGGAGGGCAGCCTGGAGCGCGCGACGACGGTGGGCGCGGTGCCGGTGGACCTGGTGGCGAGCTGGCATGATGCTCCCCTGGGCGAGGCCAGCAAGCTGCTGACGGGCGTTGACGCAGGCTGGCGCGGGACCCTGAACATGGACGCGACATTGAGTGGTCCGATGAGCGATGCGAAGTTCGTGGCGAAGGTGCATTTGAACGATCTGCGGCGATCCGATTTTGTTCCGGTGCGTTTGCTGGATGTGAGCGTGGAGTGCGGTGGGCAACTGGATGCTCCGGAGGCGGTGGTGCATGACCCGTCGTGCGCGCTGGCTACTCCGGTGCCGGAGGGGGGCAAGAACCCGGGGCAGGTGGTGGCGATTGCGGACCAGCTTGAGCTGAGCGGCCTGCATGCGGCCGACCGCGGTCTGGGCGGGCTGCGGCTGGGGATGACCAATGTTGCGGACAGTTATGTGCTGGACTGGGCACGGCTGTTTTCGCAGCGGATTCCGGTGCAGGATGAGCCGCGTGGGGTGGTGGCGGGGAGTGTGACGTACTCGCCCGATGCGACCGAGGGGTGGCTGGGGGAGTTCCATGCGCGGGTGGCGGGGCCGTTGCCCTGGGCGGCGAAGCCGGTGCCGGCAGGAGCGACGGAGCCGATGACGATCTCGGTAAGTGCGAACCAGAGGATGCTGACGCTGGCACCGCTGAGTCTGGCGCCGACGGTGAAGGCGGCGCCGCTGGAGCTGGCCGGGCATGCGACTCTGCGAGGGTATACGCTGCGGTTGGCGGGGAGCGCGACGGTGCAGGAGTTGCAGTCGATGCGGGGGACGCTGCCGCCGCTGGCCGATGGGCTGGAGGCTGCGCTGCCGGGGCTGAAGACCGCTGGCGACAGGCCGCTGAAGGTGGATGTTACCTGCTCGCGGGTGTGGGGCGGAGTGCAGAGTTGTGCGGCTGTGGGCGAGGCTCCGACGCCTGCGAAGAAGCGCAAGCGGCTACGATAGGAGATACCCCTCCCCCCTCCCTATGTAGCGGAGGTATCCAGTGGAATCATCAACTTACGGGGTGATCCCGGGGGTATGTGGCTGATTCCGTATATGGTTACGGGTATGATATGGGAACGATTGGGGTTAGGGCTGATCGCAGTGCCAACCCCATTTTTGGCTATGGGTTTGGGGTCTTGGGTTCCGGGTTTCGGGTTTTCTGTGCCCTATCTCCAGTATACGAGGCGGAGGCAGGGAAAGTGTTTTTGGTTTTGAGGGCTTAGTGGTTTGGTTTGTTGGGGTTGGGGTGTTTGTGGTGCGCATGGGGGTTGACAGAGCGCCCTATAGGTTGAAGAGTTCGCGGAGGCGGCGGGTCTGGGCGCGGCTGACGGGGATCTCGGTTTGTTTGCGGTCGTCCATGCGGAGCTGGTAGCTGGATTTGAACCAGGGGACGACCTCGCGGATGTGCTGGAGGTTGACGACGTAGGAGCGGTGGGCGCGCCAGAAGTGCTCGGGGTCGAGCTGCTCCATGAGCTCTTCGAGGGTGCGGCAGTTGGACTCGCCTTCGAGGGTGCGGGTGACGACGGAGATGCGGCCCTCCTCGATGGAGGCGAAGCAGAGCTCGCGCTGGTCGACGAGGAGAAGGCGGTTCTGGGCGCGGACGACGATCTTGCCGGTGCGGCCGAGAGGCGTGGCCGGGCTTGAATTGGAGGAGCCGGCGAGGAGAGCGGGGACCTGCGCGGCCTGCTCCTCGACCATGCGGAGGAGGGCGTCGAGCTTGGCTTCAGCTCCGGCGACGAGGCCGGCGAAGCCGGTGGGACGCTTGTCGTCGCGCTCGGGGGTTTTGGTCTTAGGTTCGGGGAGAGGCTTGGACTCGGCTGCCGGGGGGGCTGCGGTTTGCTGGCGGGCGCGCTTGTCGTCGGCGATCTGGTTCTGGACGATCTGGTGGCGGACCTTTTCAAGGGTCTTGACGACGCGCCTGGAGTCGAAGGGTTTGAGGAGGTAGTCGACTGCGTTTACTTCGAAGGCCTTGACGGCGTACTGGTCGAAGGCGGTGGCGAAGACGACTTGCGGGAGGCGCGCTTTGCGGTCGAGCTGGAGGACTTTTTTGAGGACGGCGAAGCCGTCGAGGCCGGGCATGCGGACGTCGAGGAAGATGACGTCGGGTTTGTGGGTGCGGATGAGGTCGACGGCGTCGATGCCGTTATCGCCCTGGGCGACGACCTGGACATCGCCGGCGGCGTCGAGGAGGTACTGGAGCTCCTGCCGGGCGAGGGGTTCGTCGTCGATGATGAGGGCGGTGAGGGGTACAGCCATGATGTGATGCTACGCCGGGCAGGGTGAGGGCGTCACGGGGTACGTTGATCCAGCCTATGACACGGCCGTCATCGATGAGCACCCGCACGATCTTCACGGATTTGTCTGTGCATTGTCATAAAGTACCCATGAACAAATCGTCACGCCATTTGCCTTCCGCAAGGTGCTATCAAGAGGACAGAGCACTCGTCTCAACGAGTAGTTGTTAACTTTCCCTCATCGAATGGCGCATGGGCTGCATGAGCATCGGCCTCAATGGCTGAAGAGGAAGGTCGTAGGCAAACTTCCGCTCAACTAACCTTCGCTCAATCAGCTTCCGCTCAATCAGGAGACGATGCGTTTTCATGTGGTCCAGGGCACAGATAGATTTTAGCGAACGAGTTTCACCGCGTGAGTTGCCGGAGTTGATGGATGGCGACTGTAGTTATGAGGACTTCCGAGCCTGCCTGCGCAGCCTGGAAAATGTGAACCGGTGGCTGCTGGGGTATCGTCCGACGCTGGCGTGGCTTGAGCGGCTTCCGTGTACGCTGCGTGAGCCGATACACATCGTCGATGTAGGGTGCGGTGGCGGCGATCTGTTGCGGCAGATTGCAGGATGGGCGCGCAGACGGGAGATTCCTGTGCAGCTGACGGGGATTGATTTGAACCCTTATGCAGTGCGTGTGGCGGCGGAGTCCACGCCGAAGGAGTTCGGGATCGAGTGGGTCGCCGGCAATGCGCTGACGTACAGGACAGAGAAGCCGGTCGATATCGTGGTGAGCTCACTGATGGCGCACCACCTGGAAGACGGAGAGATCATCGACCTGCTGCAGTGGATGGAAGCGACGGCGCAGGTGGGTTGGTTCATCAACGATCTGGAGCGGTCGGAGTGGGCGTGCCGGGCGTTTGAGTGGATGGCGGGCAAGATCGGATGGCACCGTTTTGTACGGCATGATGGACCGGTGTCGTTTCAGCGAGCGTTTCGCAAAGAGGATTGGGAACGGTTGCTGGCGGCGGCTGATGTTCCGCGCGAGCCAGTGACCGTGGAACCCTGGCGACCCGGACGGTTGTGCGTGGGGCGATGGAAGTGAAGACGGCGACACTGGGAGGCGAGTGATGCAAACGACCACGCTGGTAAAGCCCACTACGGCTGCTGCTTCGAGATTCAAGATGGTGCTGTGGGCTGGGCTTGGATTGACGGTGCTGTTTGTCTTCATCACCTCAGAGGTGCTGCTGATCACCGACTATCCGATGTATCACGCGTACCGTCTGCAGGTGATCGCGGACCGGCATCTGCTGATTCCGCATACGATCGCCGGGACGTTCGCGCTGTTGATCGGTCCCATCAACTTTTCCTCGAGGATTCGGCAGCGCTATCTTCAGCTGCATCGTGTCCTGGGTCGCATCTATGTAGTGTCGGTGTTTGTTGGTTCGTTCACGGGTATTGCTCTTGCTGCGGGGCGGCCGGGGCTACCGGGGACCTCCATGCAGGCTGCCGCGTGGATGGTATGTACCACCGCCGCGTTCATCACGGCGCGCAACCGCTACATCGTGCAGCACCGGCAATGGATGGCGCGCTCGTATGCTGTGACGTTTACGTTTATCTCCAGTCGCGTGCTGAACCTGTGGCCGCGCTACTGGAGCCATTTGGGAGACACGCTGTCGGCCGTTGGGGTGATTGCTTTTACGCTTGCGTCGCTGCTGATCGTGGAGATCGGCCTCAACTGGCGCGAGCTGACTACGCGTCGTGAGTGAGTTTTTGATGGCGGGCCAGGATTCGGTGAACCAGTGTTGCGTTGCGAGATGAAGATTCGTACAGAATGAAGTGCCGAGGTGACATCTAACCGTCTACGGGGGAGGAAGTCCGCTGCAGATGGAACATCGGCACATTAGAAAGGGAATATTTTGCAAGATGAGGTGTTGATACTCGGTGGTGGAGTGGCAGGTTGTGCTGCCGCGATTGCGCTCGCTCGCAAGGGCCGCAGCGTAACGTTGATCGAACGCGAGCCCACGCCACGCCACAAGGTATGCGGAGAGTTCCTGAGCGGGGAAGCGCTTGAAGACCTGCATGCGCTGGGCATCGATGTGGCGGCCTTGGGCGCGGTGCCCATCCACAACGTGCGGCTTGCCGCAGCGCGACGGGCGGCGGAGGCACCCCTGCCCTTTGCCGCGGCGTCGCTGACGCGCAAGGCGCTCGATACCGCGATGACTGCGGAGGCTGTCGCGGCTGGAGTCCGCGTAGAGCGCGGCCGGAGCGTGCAGTCTTTGAGCCGTACGACAGAGGGCGCGTGGTGGGCGACGCTTGACGACGGGACGAGCCGCGAGGCTCCCACGGCGTTTCTGGCCACGGGCAAACATGATCTGCGCGGCCACACGCGCCCTAAAGATCCGGAGCAGTGGGTTGCGTTCAAGCTGTATTTTCGACTGTCGGCGGCGCAGTACGCTGACCTGGGGGACGCCTCCGAGCTGATGCTGTTTCCCGGAGGTTATGGTGGCATCCAGCCGGTGGAGGGCGGCATCGCAAACCTCTGCTGGGTGATACAGGGACGGCATCTGGCGCGGGTGGGGCATCGGTGGGAGAACCTACTAGAGAAGATGAAGCGGGACTGTCCGCACCTCGCGATGAGGCTTGAGGGTGCGGAGTCATTGATTGCGAAGCCAATTGCGATCACCCATATCCCGTATGGGTATATCCGGCGCTCGACGGACGAGGGTCTGTATTGCATCGGCGACCAGGCGGCGGTTATCCCGTCGTTCACCGGGGATGGCATCTCGATCGCGCTGCATACTGCGCGGTGCGCGGTTGCGGCCTATGTCGCTGGGGAGCCAGCAACGGCGTTCCAGCCGCGGTTGCGGTCGGCACTGGTGGCCCAGATGCGGCTTGCCGAAGTTGCAGCCGATGGTTTGAACAATGCGTTTGCGCGCGCCATCCTGCCGTTTTGCCTGAGGGTCTGGCCCGGCGTGATGCGCGTGACGGCTAAGCTCACACGCGTTACCCAGCCCTCCGCTGCCGCACCACAGATGGTCGTCAACTGAAGTAGCTGCCGGAAGCCAGCCAAAGCTTCCAGGAGAGAATGCAATGAAATCCTTCGCCCTCTTCGCTCTCGCTGTCATGCTCGCTCCAGCCGCTTTGGGGCAGCGTCAGACCTTTGCGGTCAATCCCGATGCGAGCGAGGTCAGGATGACGCTCAAGACTACCCACGAGATTGTGAACGGGACCTTTCATGTCCAATCCGGCTCGATTGAATTCGATCACGGTAATCCCCGGATGTCGGGTTCGGTGGTCGTGCTCGCTGCCAGCGGGAAGACCGGCAATGACAGTCGCGACAAGAAGATGAAGAATGACATCCTGCACGTCGAGCAGTATGCGACGGTCATGTTTGAGCCGAAGTCCTACACGGGCGCTATTGCTGCATCAGGGGACTCGACGATCCGGGTGATGGGGATATTTACGTTGCTGGGCACGCCTCATGAGATGACGATTCCGATGGTGGTGCATCTGGATGGCTCCAGTGCAACGGCCAAAGCCGATTTTGTCGTGCCGTATGTCCAGTGGGGCCTGAAGAACCCGAGCTTTTTGATCTGGAAAGCTGACAACGACGTCGCGATTGACCTGATGCTGACGGGACGGCTGTCGAAGTAGGCGAGAGGGCTACTGGTCGCTGTAGACGCGGAGGCGGGCTGGTGCGCCGTCCTCGGCGAGATCGTGGCCGCACTGGGTGCAGAAGACGTCGGTGATCTTGACGCCGCGATGGCAGAGGCCGCAGACGGGGGACATCTGGAACTGGCACTGCGAGCAGAAGTGATCGGTGGCGTCGATCTGCGTGGAACAATTTGGGCAGCGCGACAGGACAGGCTGGCGCAGGATGAAGTAGACGACGGCGCCGATGCCGCCCGGGAGGACAACGCAGACGAGCATCCAGAGACCGGCGGACATGCCGCGGCGCTTGACGTCCTGGCTGACGTAGCCGAGCAGCAGGGCGTAGCTGGCGACCATGGTGCCCCACGCGTAGCCCATCATCAGGCGCATGGGCAACATCTCATGCTTATGGTGCGGCATGACGACGTGGAAGACGTACTGCATGGCGGCGAAGAGGACGATCGCGAGAGCCTGCGACCAGCGCGGGATCATGCGCAGTTCGTCGTCGCCTGCCGTTCCTGTTTCACGCTGCCGTGGGTTCATCCAGTTGGTCATCGCGGCACCTCACCATTATTGGAACGCCCCCGCCCCCGCTTGAACCAGACGGCACCGAGGACAAGCAGGGTAACGGGCAGCGACCACAGTAACAAAATCAGGAGCTGATCGCTGGCGTCCGGCACGCCGTTAGGCGTGATGTCATAGTTGCCGAGGATGGACCACATGGCGTAGCAGCAGACCAGCAGTAGGCCCGAGACGATGGCGATGGGGGCCCAGAGGCTGCGCTTCTTCTGCTTCTGCTCCTGCAGGGTAATGGCTTCGGCGCGGATGATGCGGTGGGTCCGGTTGACGACGGAGGCCCGGGCGTTAGAGAAACGGGGATCGACTTGCGGAGTGCTCATGAGCGCACTCCTGCAGATTTTTGAGCGCGGAGCTTGAGGAGCTCCGGCTTGAGGGCGGCGAGGCCGCGATAGAGACGGGACTTGACGGTGGAGAGCGGGGCGCGGGTGACGCCGGCGATCTCTTCGAGGGACATCTCCTCGTGGAAGCGAAGGGTGAGGACCTCGCGGTAGCTGGGTTCGAGGGTGAGGAGGACGGCGGCGATCTCGCTGGCGTTCTCGCGGACCTCAAACTGCTCGAGGGGGGAGGGTGAGTCCTCGGCGATCTCGAAGGGGCGCTCGTCGTCGCCGCCCTCGCGCATCTCGTCGAGCGAAGCCATGGTGCGCTTGCGGGAGAGGTCGATGACGAGGTTGCGGGCGATGGTGAAGATCCAGGTGTCGAAGCGGGCCTTGCCGTTGTACTGCGAGCCGCGGCGGAGGACGCGAATCCAGACCTCCTGGAAGAGGTCTTCGGCGACCTCGCGCTTGTTCGTCAGGAAGACGAGGTAGCGCATGAGGCGGTGCTGATAGGTTTCGATGAGGCGGTCGAGGAGCTCCGGGTCCTGACGCTTGAGGCCACGGGCGATCTCGGCGTTTTCACGCTCGATGGCGGCGACGGCTTCGGCAGTCAGGATCGTGGCGGATCGCAAGGGAGTGGCCCTCTGGAGGTCTGTACAACAGTTCAGACGCCAGAGTATCGGAAAAAGTCGCGATGTTTGAGGTTTTTCTTGTATGGAGGGAGATTTCGGGGTGGTTTCGGTCGTTTTGCGGGTGGTGAGGAGTAGTAAGTGGTAAGGCGGGTATGCTCGCGCCTGCGGCGCTTGCTGCGGTAAAAGCGGGAACGCAGAGGGCGCAATGTAAAAGCCCGCAGAGGTCGCAGAGGAAAACAAGCAACGGCAACGGCGGTCTGGCGAGATAAGTATGGGCTTATACACTGGATGGATGGATGTTTTGTATGGGCTGCACCCGGTGGAAGAGGCGCTTAAGTCGGGTGCGCGACAGATAGATCACATCAGCGTGGCGCGGGAGCGGCGCGACCCGAAGGTGGAGCGGCTGGTGGAGACGGCGCGCGTGGCGAAGGTCCGTGTGACGATGGAGCCGCGCGTGCAGCTGGACAAGCATGCGAAGACGGACATGCACCAGGGTGTGGTGGCGTTTTTGAAGGAGCGGAAGTTCCTGGCGCTGGAGGACCTGCTGGAGGCGCCGGTGGGGGCTTCGGGGCACCGGTTTCTGCTGGCGCTGGATGGGGTGGAAGACCCGCATAACCTGGGGGCGCTGTTGCGGTCTGCGGACGGGGCGGGGATTGATGGGGTGGTGCTGCCGGAGCGGCGGTCGGCTCCGCTGACGGGGACGGTGGCGAAGAGCTCGGCTGGTGCGAGCGAGCATGTGCGGATTGCGAAGGTGGTGAACCTGGCGCGGGCGCTGGAGACGATGAAGCAGCGGCATGTGTGGATCGTCGGGCTGGATGAGCGAGGGACGCCGGACTATACGGACTTCGACTTCAGGCAGGACACGTGCCTGGTGTTGGGCAGCGAGGGGTCGGGGCTGCATGAGCTGATCAAACGGAACTGTGACCATCTGCTGCGGATACCGATGGCGGGGAGCGTGAACTCGCTGAATGTGTCGGTTGCGGGGGCGGTGGTGATGTATGAGGCGATGCGGCAGCGGCGCGGCCCTCAAGTGACGGCGGTTGCGTCTAAACCGGAGAAGCCGCGCAAAGGTTTGGGATCTTGACGTTTTTGAAAAGTACGCTCGCAGTTGTGGTTCTGGGATGGTTCGCAGGGAGCCTTGGCTCCGTGGCTGGGGCGCAGGCTCCACAACAGGCACCGGCGGCGCAGACGACAGCGCCTGCTGAGGCTCCGGCGGATGCTTTGCCGCCGCCGAAGGGGACGGTGCTGTTTGAGCGCCATGCGGGGGATGCCGCAGCTCCGAGTGAAGCTGCGCCGGGTGAGGCGGCTACGGCGAAGGCGGCCAGCGAGGCCAAAGAGGGTGATGAGGCGCTGAAGGGCAGCGCGTTGAGCGATGCGGAGCGCGGGGCGCTGACGATCACGGCGTGGGACCTGGATGCCCGGGTGACTCCGGTGAGCGCAGGACTGGAGATGCATGCGCGGGTGACGGTGCGGAACGATGGCAACGCACCGCTGACGCGGGTGGCGCTGCAGGTGTCGTCGACGCTGCAGTGGGAGAGCGCGGTGCTGCTGAGTGAGGGCTCGGATGCGGCGCGGGTGAAGCTGGCGGTGGTGCAGCATGTGATCGAGACGGACGCCGACCACACGGGCAAGTGCGACGAGATGGTGGTGGAGCTGCCGCGGGCGCTGGCGGTGGGCGAGTCGGCGGTGCTGGACACACTGTATGGCGGGAAGATTGAGCCGAGCGGGGCGCGGCTGGAGCGGATTGGCGCGGATGAAGGGCAGGCGCTGGCGTCGGACTGGGATACGATTGCGCCGGCGGGCGTGATGCTGCGCGGGTTCGGGAATGTGCTGTGGTATCCGGTGGCCGAGCCGCAGTTGTTCTTGGGGGACGGGAACAAGCTGTTTGAGGCGGTGGGCGCGTCGCGGCTGCGCGAGGAGGATGCGCGGGTGCGGCTGCGGGTGTCGGTGGCGTACGAGGGCGATGCGCCGGAGGCGGTGTACTTCTGCGGACGGCGGGCGAAGCTGGTGGCGGTGTCGGACAACAGCGATGCGCCGGTGGCGTCGGGCAGCGGGATTGCGACGGCGGAGTTTGTGGAGGAGCGGCTGGGATTTCGGCCGATGAGTCTATTTACGGTGGACCATGCGGAGACGCTGACGGCCCCGTTGAGCCGTGCGGGTGGGAAGGACTCCGAGGATTTACTGGCGGTGGTGACGAACGATGAGGCGGCGGTGCCGCGGTTGAGTGAGAGCGCGTTGACGCTGGCGCCGCAGCTACAGCAGTGGTTTGGAGTGCATCCGGTGTCGGCGCTGACGGTGATCGACCATGACGGGCAGCCGTTTGAGGATGGGCCGTTGCTGGTGGCTCCGGTGAGCGCGGTGGGGGCGTCGACGGGCGAGATGGCGCTGCTGCACAGCCTGACGCATGCGTGGGTGCAGACGGGCGAGCCGTGGGTGGATGACGGGCTCGCAGAGTTTATGGCGCTGATGTACACGGAGCAGCGGCAGGGACGTGGGGCGGCTGCGGATGCTCTGCATGAGCTGCTGCGGCCGGTGGCGATTGCGGAGCCGGATGCGCAGACGTTGCATAGTGAGGACATTGGGCAGCCGCTGATTGCGGCGCATGATGAGATCTACTACCGGCGGAAGGCAGCGGCGACGTGGTGGGCGCTACGGTCGGTGGTGGGCGACCAGGACCTGCAGATCGGGTTGACGACGTGGCTGGCGCAGCCGCCTTCGCAGCAGACGGCGAGCGAGAAGGCGCTGGCGCTGGAGGGGATTCTGGAGAAGACGAGCAAGAAGGACCTGGCGTGGTTCTTTGACGACTGGGTGCTGCATGATCGCGGGCTGCCGGACCTGACGATCAGTGAGGTGACGCCGCGGCCACTGCCGGCGGGGCAGGGGCATCAGAACGGATGGCTGGTGAGCGTGACGGTGAGGAATGAGGGTGCTGCTGCGGCGGAGGTGCCGCTGGTGCTCCATGCGGGCGAGCTGAGTGTGACGAAGTCGATCCATGTGGCGGGGCTGTCGAGTGCGACGGAGCGGGTGGTCATCGAGGCGAAGCCGACGGAGGTGCTGGTGAACGATGGGGCGATGCCGGAGCTGCGGACGTCCGAGCATAGGGTGACGGTGAATCTGGATACGAAGTAGGAGCGTCAGGGGCTGTGATGGTGGTGGCGCGGGCGAAGGGCTCCCGCAAAGTGCGCGAAGTTTAACGCGGAGTTTCGCCACGGTGGCTGTGGTGGGGTAGGCAGTGTCGCCCTACTCATGACGAGGGAACTGTCATGAGTAGGGCACCCAGATGTATAGCGGATGGATTAGAGGTTGAAGCCTTCGAGGGTTAGGGCGGGCTGTTCGTTGCGGGTGTCGGCGTGGGCGAGGTCGATGGTGAGGGTGCGGGTTTCGTTGGGCATGAGGGTGATGTAGTTGTCGGAGTAGATGGCGGGGAGGATGCGGTCCTTGGTCGTCTGGCGGATGGCCTTGAGGCGGACGAAGACGGCGGGTGTTGGTGAGGTGTTGGTGAGGGTGGCGGTGAGGAGCCAGCGGTCCTGCTGGCGGGCGGTGGTGGTTTGCGCGGTGACGTGGGCTTTGGCGAGGGCGCGGAGGGCGTGGTAGTCGTCCTTGACGGTGCCTCGGTGGTAGAGGTTCTGGGAGAGGACCTTGCCATGCTGGGTAAGGGTGAGGCGCAGGAAGTGGACGGCGCTGAGGGTCGCGGGGTACTCGATGGGCATGACGGTGACGGTGGAGTCTTCGCGGCTGGAGAGGGCGGCGGATTTTTTGAGCTGGCTGGAGCCGTCGAGGTTGAAGATTTCGAGGGTGGCGGTGAGGGCGGTGAGGTCGCCGGCGTTGTAGTTGACGACTTCGAGGGTGTCGGCGAAGGCGTTCCACTGGATATGGACGGGCTCGGAGGCCTTTTTGCAGGCAAAGTAGGCGGCGGTGGGCTCGAAGAAGTAGTCGTAGGTCTGCCAGACGAAGGAGGGCCAGCAGGGATGGCTCATCCAGAGGAGCAGGCCCATGCGGTACTTGGATTGCGCTTCGAACATGGCGCGGTAGGTGTCGTAGTTGACGAACTGAGCTAGGGTGGTCCAGTCGCGGGCGTTGGTGGCACCGCCGTAGTTGTCGGCGATCATGCTGAGGAAGGTGGTGCCGCCCTGCGCGCCTTCGAGGGTGAAGTCGTGGAGGCCCCAGTCGAGGGCCTGCGGCCATTGGGCGGACTTCGGCATCATGAGGTCGAGGCTGTCGTAGGGTGGGATGTTGGGGGCGCCGAGCTCGGAGTGGAGCTTGGGGTCGGCGTGCTCGAAGTAGAAGGGCGGCAGGAGGGCGCGGTAAGGGCCGTGGCCGCTGACGGGGCCGTCGGCGGAGCTACCGATGTAGTGGATGCCGGGGTGGAGCTCGGAGAGGAGCGCGGGGATGCCTTTGTCGAGCGGGGCGGGTGGGAACCACTCGTTGCGGCCGCAGTAGAGGCCGATGCTGGCGTGGCGGCGGATGCGGCTGATGAAGTCGCGGGCGTTGTTGAGGAAGAGGGTGTTGTCGTCGGGGATGGGGCCGTCCCAGGGGTTGGCGAGCCAGAAGTCCTGCCAGACGACGATGCCGTGGCGGTCGCAGGCCTCGAAGAAGGCGTCGTCGCCGATCTGGCCGACCCAGTTGCGGATCATGGTGAAGTTCATCTCGCGGTGGTAGCGGACGGCGATGTCGTACTCGCGGGCGCGGTAGAGGAGATTGTTTTCGCCGAAGCCCCAGTTGCCGCCACGGGCGATGAAACGGCGTCCGTTGATGTAGAGGTGCAGGTTGCCGCCGTTCTCGTCGGCGGTCATCTGACGGATGCCGGCTTTGAAGGCGGCGGTGTGGTGGGTGCGGCCTTCGGCTTCGAAGCGGAGGGCGACGTCGTAGAGGTGCGGGTTGCCGTAGCCGGTGGGCCACCAGAGTTTGGGGGCGGCGATGTGCAGCGGTTTGAGCTGGATGGCGCGGCGCTCGTTGGGGGCGAGGGTGACGGGGTGCTCGAATGTTAGTTCGCCGAAGGTGCCGTGGAGGGTGCCGGTGACGGAGGTGGCGGTGTGGTTGACGGCGAAGAGTTCCAGGGAGACTTCGGCGCTGGTGATGTCGGGCAGAGGGAGTTTGCTGGTGACGAGCGGGTCTTCGAGGGTGACGGCTCCGGTGTGGGTGAGCGAGACGTCGGCCCAGATGCCGGTGTTGCGGCCGCGGATGGTGGGTATCCAGTCCCAGCCGATGGAGGCGTGGTAGGTGGGGTTGTCCGCGCCGAGGGCGCCGCCGTTTTTGCCGGTGGTCTGCCAGGTCTTTTGCTTGCAGCTGCCGGGGGTGGCGTTTTTGAGGATGCGGACGGCGAGGGCGTTGGGCTTGGAGGTGCTGAGTTTGGAGGTGATGTTGAAGTTGCCGCGGGTGAAGCCGCCTGCGATGTCGCCGAGGCGGTCGCCGTTGAGGTAGACCTCGGCCTTCCAGTTGATGCCGTCGAAGTTGAGCCAGGCGATCTCGCCTTCGGGGGTGGCGGGTGAGGGGAATTCGGTGCGGTACCAGAAGTCGGAGTAGAAGAAGCTGTCGGAGATGTGGAGCTGGTTCTGGCCGTAGTTGGGGTCGGGGATGGCGCCAGCGTTGACGTAGGAGGTGAGCGCGGTGCCGGGGACGGTGGCGGGGAGCCAGTCGGCGTCTTTGAAGCCGACGGTGGAGAGGGATTCGCCGGTGAGATCGGGGGCGCTGGCGGCGCGCTGGATGCGCCAGCGGCCTCCGGCGAGCGACTGGCCGATGGTGGACGGGAGTGGAGCGGAATGGGGCTTTATGGTGTAGCCGCCGCGGCCGAAGACTTCGAGCTCGGAGAGGATGTAGCCGTTGGGGGTGGCGGGGCGCGTCATGAGGACGCGGAGGTAGCGGGCGTGCGTGGGGGCCGCGAGCTTGATTTCGTCGAGAAGAGCGTCGGTGGTGGGGAGCGGGTGGAGGTCGTGCCAGGTGGCGGCGTCGTCGGAGATTTGGAGCTTGCCTTCGGCGGCGCGGGCGATCCAGTGGAGGGTGACCTTGTCGAAGGTGGCGTGGGCTCCGAGGTCGACGTAGACCCATTCCTGGTCGAGGCCGGCGGACTTCCAGGCACTGGTGAAGTGGTAGGGGCCGCCGATTTCGATGCGTTGGGCGCCGTTGTAGAAGGAGACGTCGCCGATGCGCCAGAGGAGGCCTTTTTGTGTGGCGTCGTGGGCGTGGGTGAAGTCGACGCGGTAGAAGTGGATGCGGCCGGGCTGGGCGAGCGGCAGGGCGATGCGGAGGAGATGCGAGCCGGCGGCAAGGTCGGGTGGGAAGTTTTCGGGAGGCAGGGGAGCGGAGCCGCGGGCGGTGGCGGACTTGCTCCAGGTGTGGCCGTCGGCGGAGGTGTAGAGGGTGAAGATGAGGTCGGCGGGGGAGACGGTGTTGGGGACGGCGGCGAAGAGGGTGATGCGGTCGATCTCGGGGACAGTGTCGCCGCCGAGGTGGAGCTCGATGGAGGGCTGCGGGCCGGGGACGTCGATGGCACTGGCGGCGAAGTGGTTGACGAGGCCTTCGCGGTACTCCTTGGAGACGATGGAGCCGTTGACGAGGGTGGTGAGCCAGGTGGGGAGATCGGTGGAGACGATGCCGTCGGTGACGAGCTGCGCGGTGAGGTTGTAGTCGTAGGCGGAGGAGTGGAAGGCGGGACGGAGGAGCGCGAGGTTGCGGTAGGCGCCGGAGGTGTCGGGGATGAGGGTGGGCGCGAAGTTTTGGGAGGGCGCGCCGGGGTAGAGGCCGATGCCCTTGGTGAAGGCTTCGGTGGTGTGAGTAGCGGCGGCGTGGGTTGGGGCTTCGAGGGCTGCAGTTGCGGCGGGGTGCAGCGGGTCAGGATGAAGTGAGGCGGCGAGGGCGTTGCGTGAGAGGGCGAGGCCGGTGCCGGCGATGGCGGTGGTCTTGAGGAAGTCGCGACGGGATGAGGACATGCGGGCTCCGGAGGTTACAGGTGAGGCAGCGGGTGCGGTTGTGGCTCTACGAGCGAGAAGCAGGTTCCTCGCTGCGCTCGGAATGGAAGAAAGAAAAGCAACGGCAACGGCAAAAGCAACGGCAAAAGCAAAAAATAAGCGTACTAGTTCTGCGGGAGGAGTTCGTAGCTGACGAAGGCGAGTTTGGAGCTGTCTGGCGACCAGGAGGGGACGTTGATGGTGCCCTGGCCGCCGAAGAGTTTGGCGAGGAGTTTGGTTTTGCCGTCGGCGAGAGACATGAGGCGGAGTTCGACGTCTTTGGCGGCGGGGTGGCCGGTGACGGAGGGGTCATAGGCGAGGTAGACGAGCCATTTGCCGTCGGGCGAGGGGTGCGGGAACCAGTCGTTGGTGGGCTCGGTGAGGATTTGTTGCTGGACGCTGCCGTCGGGCTTCATGCGCCAGAGCTGCATGTGGCCGGAGCGCTCGGAGTTGAAGTATATCCAGGAGCCGTCGGGGGCGTAGTCGGGGCCGTCGTCGAGGCCTTTGGCGGTGGTGAGGCGGGTTTCAGCGCCTCCGGCGACGGGGACGGTGTAGATGTCGAAGTCGCCGTTTCGTTGAGCGGTGAAGGCGAGGCTGCTGCCGTCGGGTGACCAGCCGTGCCAGTAGGACGGGCCGGTGGGGGTGATGGGGCGCGGTGTGCCGCCAGCGGTGGGCAGGAGGTAGATGCGCGAGGCGGCGTCGGGTGAGGATTGGTCGCTGATGGCGAGCTGGGAGCCGTCGGGTGAGAGGCCGTGGTCGTTGTTGATGTGCGACTGCGGGCCGGTGGGGATCTGTGTGGGGGTGGCTGTAGCTAGATCGAAACGGTAGAGGAGACCACTCTGGTTGAAGATGAGGGCCTTGCCGTCGCGGGTCCAGTTGGGGGCTTCGAGGAGTGTGGGGGAGACGTAGGCGACGCGACGGTCGGTGGAGGCGACGAGGACGGTTTCGAGCGTGCTGTAGAGGGTGGGGCTGCCGGTGGCGGGTGGGAGCTGCTGGAGCTCGACGTTGGAGAAGAGGGCGGTTTCGGAGACGTCTTTGTCGTGGGAGCAGACGCCGAGGCCGATGTAGAAGTCTCCGGTGAGCGGGATGCGCATGGCGGCGCCGGAAGGGGCGAGTTTGCCGGTGTTGTCGGAGACGAAGAGGTAGGCGTAGTTGCCGCGCTTGAGGATGCGGATGCGCTGCGGAGCGGAGACGGCGGACTCGACCTCGTGGGTGTCGGCGTTGGGGGCGTCGCGGAACTGGAGGGAGGTGAGGCCGTTGCCGTGGCGGGCGGCGTCGATGTAGACGGAGCCGGGGCCGAGGGTTTGCCGGAGCACGAGGACGGCCTTGCGGTGGTCGTTGCCGGTGGCGCCGACGAAGGCGATGTCGGCGGAGAGTGAGACGTCGCCGGAGACTTTGGTGAAGAGGAAGTGGAAGGCGTCGGAGCCGAACCACATGTTTTCGCCGGAGCCGGTGATGGTGTAGGTGTTCTTTGCGGGGTCGAAGCGGGCGGAGCCGGGGTGGAGGACGGTGCCGATGTCGGCCTGTTGGGTGAAGATGCCGAGGTTGGGTGTTGCGGGGATGAGGGGATGGGAGCGACGTCGCTGCGCGTGGATGGCAGGGAGGCAGAAGAGGGCCGCGGCGAGAGTGAGTGCTGTGGGGACGCCGTTGAAGATCACACTGCCGGATTTCATAGGGCCTAGCCTCTTTTGGGGGAGCCGATGCGTGATGTTGGTGACGATAACATCTGGTGTTTTTTCGTCTGTAACGCTAGCACAGCGCCGAAAGGGTTGTCAGCCCTCGGCGGCCTGTGCGAGCAGGGTGGGGGAGCCGAACGTTGCGTAACTGAGCGCGCCGAGGAGCGTGACGACGCTGCAGATGATCAAGGCGAGTGTAAAGGAGTGCGTGGTGTCGAGGAGGAAGCCGGTGATGACGGGGGCGGCGGAGGCGATGAGGAAGCTGGCGAAGTTCTGGAGCGGGCCGAGCGAGCCGACGTAGCGCTGGCCACCGATAACCTGGACGTATCCCCAGCCGGAGGTGCCGGCGAAGTGGATCATGAAGAGCGCACCGCTGATGCCGGCGATGGCGGCAGTGGTAGAGGTAGCGTGGGCGACGAACCAGGTGCTGGCGGCGGAGAGCACCATGCCGGTGAGGATCTGCGAGTAGTGGACGCGGGCGAGGGAGGCGCCGTGGCGGGTGCGCCAGTCGGCAAGGGCCCCGCTCGAAAACATGCCGAGGGCCCCGAAGAGAAAAGGGATGCCTGCGAGGAAGCCGGTGTTGGCGAGCGAGAGATGGCGGGCGGTCTGGAGGTAGCCGGGGACCCAGGAGATGTAGAGCCAGTTGGTGTAGTTGATGCCTCCCCAGCCGAGCATCATGCCCCAGACGACGCGGTGGCGGAGGAGGAAACCGAGGGTGTCGGTGGTGTGGGAGGGGATGTTGGTGGTGGCACTGGCTGGCGAGCGGTAGAAGACGTACCAGGCGATGGCGATGCCGAGTCCGGCGAGGCCGAGGAGGATGAACATGGCGCGCCAGCCGGTGTGCAGGATAAGCAGAGCGAGGATGGCCGGTGCGATGGCGAGGCCGATGGTCTGCGACATGCTCATGACGGCGGTGGCGCGGCCACGCGAGCGTGGGGAGAACCACTCGCGAGTGGCTTGAACGCCGGCGGGGTAGAAGGGGCCCTCGCCGGTGCCGAGAAGAATGCGCAGGACGATGAAGGCAGAGAAGCCGCGGACGTAACCTGTGAGGACCTGTGCGACGGACCAGAGCGTGAGGCCGAAGCCGAGGGTCTTGCGGGCCCCGAAGCGCGGCAGCAGCGTGATGAGTGGGAGCTGCGAGATGCCGTAGGCGAGCGAGAAGGCGGAGAGAAGCCAGCCCATCTGCGTGGCGGAGAGGTGCATCTCGGCGCGGACGGAGTTATTGGCGACCGAGAGCGAGGCGCGATCGAAGAAGTTGATGACGCCGGCGGTGAAGAGCAGGATGAGAGTAACGGCCTGGCGGAGTGGGGTGCCTGGATTGTTCGATGTGACGGCTTCGTTGCTCATGCGACTCCAAGGGTACTACCTGGAAGCTGCGACGAGAACGAAGCTGGAGCGGCACGCTCGATCCTGGTGGCGTCGATGGCGATGAAGCCTAGCGAAGGAGCATCTGGCTTTCGATCCACTCATATGTGCGCCGCAAGCCATCCTTCAGGCGGATCGAGGGCTCCCAATCCAGGTACTGCCTGATTTTTGTGTTGTCGCTATTGCGCCCGTTCACGCCTTTGGGTGCATTGAGGTTGTAGCGGCGCTGGAGCTTGATACCGGCAATTTCTTCTGCAATATCGACGAGCTGGTTGATCGTGACCAGCTCACTGCTGCCGAGATTGATCGGCTCCTGAATGTCGCTGTCAAGAATCGACTGGATGCCTACGGTGCAATCGTCGATGTACATGAAGCTGCGGGTCTGGTTGCCGGTTCCCCAGATCTCAATCTCATGTTTGCCGGAGAGCTTGGCCTCGATGACTTTTCGGCAGATTGCTGCGGGTGCCTTTTCGCGCCCTCCATCAAATGTGCCCAGCGGCCCATAGACGTTGTGGAAACGGGCCACGCGCGTTGTGATTCCGAAGTCCTCCTCGAAGTGACGACACATGCGTTCGCTGAAGAGCTTTTCCCAGCCGTAGCCATCCTCGGGCAGCGCAGGATAAGCGTCTTCTTCTTTGAGCGCAGTGACATTGGGGTCTTTCTGCTTTTCTCCGTTGTAAACACAGGCCGAGGAAGCATAGAAGAACCGCTTCACTCCCTTATCGCGAGCTGCCACGAGTAGATGCGTGTTCACCAGGACACTGAGCATGCAGAGAGCCTTATTGTTTTCGATGAAGCCCATGCCGCCCATATCGGCGGCGAGCTGATACACCACGTCCATCCCATCAAGCGCCTGATAGCAGGCTTCTTTTTCGCTGAGATCGAGAACCAGGTTTTCGACTCCGGGAGTGGTTTGATACCAATCCTGAACCGGCTTGATATCGACAGCCCGAATCGCTGCGAATCCCCTGTCTTTCAGATACTTCACCAGGTGCCCACCGATGAATCCACCCGCTCCACAAACAACCAGTTTCCGATCCGTTCCTGTCATGAACACTCCTGCGTAACAACTCCCATGGTGACGGAGCCCTGATTTCACTTTCTGCATTATGCAGCCAGTCACCGATAACGATTGTCATTGTCGTGTATCTAGCATGTCATGCATGAGACTGCTGGCCCACTATCAGTTCGGCGAGCAAGCTGGTAGTGGGCAAAGCCGCAGGACCTCAATAGCGTTGCACCGGCGAGCCGATGGCGTTACCCCTTCGGCCTCGGCTAACGCGCGGCTTATTCCGTCGCACATCCAACTGAAAGACGGACGCTGGCTGAAGAGGTATGCGAGGAAGAAGGCGGAGAGGGGCCGACCATCCGGATTGCAGGAGGCGCGTTCGCGCCTAGAATAAATAAATGCTGTGCCTAGAAAGCAAATAACAGGAGATTCATAGTCAATGGCGGGACGGATTTTGCTGACAGGTGTGAGCGGTCAGGTGGGTGCAGCGCTGCTGCCGTTGTTGCAGCCGATGGGTGAGGTGGTGGCCCCGCTACGTGCCGAGCTGGACCTGAGCGATGCCGAAGGCGTGAGGCGCGTGGTGCGTGAGGTGAGGCCGCGGTGGATCGTGAATCCGGGGGCTTATACCGCGGTGGACAAGGCAGAGAAGGAGCCGGAGCTGGCATATGCGGTGAACCGCGACGCCGTGCGCGTGCTGGGTGAAGAAGCTGCGTCGATTGGGGCAGCTGTGATTTCGTTCTCGACGGATTATGTGTTTCCGGGTGATGGCACAAAGCCGTGGCTGGAGACGGATGGGACGGGGCCGCTGGGAGTGTATGGAGCGTCAAAGCTGGCGGGAGAGCAGGCACTCGCGGCGAGTGGCGCGGCCTACATGGTGTTCCGAACGAGCTGGGTCTATGGAGCTACGGGCAATAACTTTCTGAAGACGATCCTGCGGTTTGCACGCGAGAAGGAAGAGATGAAGATTGTCGCGGACCAGCACGGCGCGCCGACATGGAGTGAGGACCTGGCCCGGCTGACAGTCCATGTGATGAAGCGGATGGAGGATGCCGCCGAGGGGCGGTCGCTGGCCGATACTGTCCGCGAGGCGGGTGGTGTGTATCACGCTTGTGACGCGGGTGAGACGACGTGGTTCGGGTTTGCAAGCGAGTTTGTGCGGCTGGCGCAGTTGAAGGAGCCGGAACAGCGGTTTGCAAGGCTGCTGCCGATTCCTTCGAGCGAGTATCCGACGCCGGCGAAGCGGCCGCTGAATTCTCGAATGAACTGCGAGAAGCTTAAGAAGGAGCTTGGATTCACCATGCCAGAGTGGAGAGAGTCCGTGGCGCAGGTGATCGAGCGGCTTGGCTGATGGCGTATGGATTGCGCTGTTAGCGTCGCGCGATGTCGTGGAAGCTCTCGATGATGTAGTTCAGCATGGCGTCGGTGAGACCGGGGTAGACGCCGATCCAGAAGACGTTGTGCATGATGTAGTCGGTGTTGGGCAGATCGCCGATTTTGCGATATTCGATGTCGAGATATGCGGGCTGGCGGAGGAGATTTCCTCCGAAGAGAAGGCGCGTATGAATTTTGCGCTGCGTGAGCTCTTTGATGATGTCGTCGCGCTTGAGGCCTGACTCAGGCTTGACCGCGATGGGGAAGCCGAACCAGCTGGGGTCGGAGCCAGGAGTGGATTGAGGGAGCGAGAGGACATCCTGCAGGTCGCTGAGGCCATCGTAGAGTGTCTTGAAGTTGGCGCGGCGCGCAGCGATGAAGCCGGGCAGCTTCTTGAGCTGTGAGACACCGACCGCTGCCTGCATGTCCGAGAGCTTGAGGTTGTAGCCGATGTGCGAGTAGATGTACTTGTGGTCGTAGCCGCAGGGGAGCTCGCCGAGCTGCCACTCAAAGCGCTTGCCGCAGGTGTTGTCCTGACCAGGCGCGCACCAACAGTCGCGGCCCCAGTCCCGGAAGGACTCGACGAGCTTGGTGAGCTCGGGTTTCTGGGTCATGACGGCGCCGCCTTCGCCCATGGTGATGTGGTGGGCAGGGTAGAAGCTGGCGGTGGAGACGTCTCCGAAGGTGCCGACACCCTGGCCCTTGTAGGTGGCGCCGACGGCGTCGCAGCAGTCTTCGATGAGCCATAGATCATGCTTTTTGCAGAAGGCCGTGACGGCGTCGAGGTCGAACGGGTTGCCGAGGGTGTGGGCGATCATGACGGCGCCGGAGCGGTCTGAGACGGCGGCCTCGAGCTGGGTGACGTCGATGTCATAGGTGTCGAGCTGGACGTCGACGAAGACAGGCACGAGGTTGTTTTGAATCGCGGGATTGATGGTGGTAGGAAAGCCGGCGGCCACGGTGATGACTTCGTCGCCGGGGCGCAGAGCGCGGTCGCCGAGCGAGTTTGAAGTGAGAGCTGAGAGAGCGATGAGGTTCGCGGAGGAGCCGGAGTTGACGAGGCGGGCGTCGCGCACGCCCATGACGCGCGCGAAGAGGCGCTCGAACTCCGCGGCAAAACGGCCGGTGGTCAGCCAGAAGTCGAGCGAGGCGTCGACGGTGTACTGGATGTCTTCGGCGTCGAAGACCTTGCCGGAGACGGGGATGTCGGACTGGCCGGGGGTGAACGAACGCGGAGGGAATGCCTCGGCGTGGTACTGGGTTACGAGCTCGCGGATCTGCTCGCGGAGCAGGTCTTTCCGGGGCTTTTCGGCGGAGCTGGCGTTGCCCTCTGCTGTATGTATGTTCGTCAAGTCCATGATCTGTCCCCGCATCTTTATGCCGCAAGGTTTTCCCGATTACGCGGTCGGGTTTGACGCGTAGTGTTCGATCTGCCTGAGAGAGAACGACCGGATGTCGCCTCCGTGGTAGAACTCACGATACCAATCGACGGTGTGGGCAAGGGCTTCGTCGAGCCGCCATCGAGGCCGCCAGCCGAGCAGCGTGCGTGCCTTGGAGGAATCCAGATTGAGCAGGTGCGCCTCGTGGACGGCCTGTTCGTCTTCGGCGGGTACCCACGCCGCGCCATCGCCCCAGGCTTTGACCATCGAGTCCGCCAGATACCGGACGGGCTGCGCGCCGGCCTCGGATGGGCCGAAGTTCCAGGCACCGGTCACGGATTGGCCGTCGGTGAACGGCCGCTCGGCGAGGGTGAGATAGCCGGAGAGGGGTTCGAGAACGTGCTGCCAGGGGCGGACGGCGCGAGGGTTGCGGATGATGGCCGGCTGGTTTGCTGTGAAGGAGCGGATGATATCGGGCACGAGGCGATCCGGCGCCCAGTCCCCGCCGCCGATGACGTTGCCGGCGCGTCCAGACGTAATCGCGACCTTGTGTTCGGAGTGCTTGTCAGGCGGGAAGTACGACCGCCGGAAGGCAGCGGTGACAAGCTCCGCGCAGCCTTTGCTGCTGCTGTAGGGGTCGTAACCACCCATGGCCTCGTCCTCGCGATAGGGCCACACCCACTCGCGATTTTCGTAGCATTTGTCGCTGGTTACGATGACGACGGAGCGCACCTCCGGCGTGTGCCTGACCGCATTCAGCAGATGGACCGTACCCATGACGTTGGTAGCGTAGGTCTCGACGGGGTTCTCGTAGGAGTAGCGGACGAGAGGCTGGGCTGCCATGTGAATGACGATCTCCGGGCGGAAGGAGCGTATGGTCCGTTCGAGGGTGTCGGCGTCGCGCACGTCGGCGATGGTGGAGGCCATGTCCTTCGCGAGGCCCAACGCCGAATAGAGATTCGGGGAGGTGGAAGGCTCGAGGGAGTATCCGCTGACTTCGGCGCCCATCGAGAGGAGCCATAGTGAAAGCCAGCTTCCCTTGAAGCCAGTGTGCCCGGTGAGAAAGACCCTGCGGGATTTCCAGAAGTTCAGGGCCATATCTTCCAGCTCGCTTTGCCCCGAGACCATAGATCTTCGAGGTGGTTCTTGTCCCGGAGAGTGTCCATCGGTTGCCAGAAGCCGCGGTGGCGGAAGGCCTGGAGCTGGCCTTCCCGGGCAATGGTGGGTAGGGATTGCTGCTCCCATGCCGTGGAATCGCCAGCAATGTAGTCGCCGATTTTTGGCGAGAGTACGAAGAAACCCGCGTTCACCCATTGGCCGTCGCCGATTGGCTTTTCGTAGAAGTCGAGCACGGAGTCGCCTTGAAGGACGACAGAACCGAAGCGGCCGGATGGCTGCGCGGTGGTCATGGTGGCGAGCTTGCCGTGCTGCTGATGGAACCTGATGCTGGCGGAGATGTCGATGTCCCCGACGCCGTCGCCGTAGGTAAGGCAGAAGGCGGGATCGTCCTGAACGTAGGGAAGCACGCGCTTGATGCGGCCGCCGGTTTGAGAGTCATTGCCCGTGTCGACGAGGGTGACACGCCAGGGTTCGGCGCGGCGGCTGTGGACCTCCATGCTGTTTCCGGCGATGTCAAAGGTGACGTCGGAAGAGTGGAGAAAATAATTGGCGAAGTACTCCTTGATGGAGTAGCCCTTGTATCCCAGGCAGACGATGAAGTCGTTCACGTTGTGGGTGGAGTAGATTTTCATGATGTGCCACAGGATGGGATAACCGCCGATTTCCACCATGGGCTTAGGCCGCTGGGTGGTCTCTTCGCTGAGACGACTTCCCAAACCTCCCGCCAGTATGATCGCCTTCATCGTTCGCCAGCCCCATTTCGGAGACAAATTGAAGAGTTGCGATCGTCGCGGTGCTGTTTGCGATCGCTACCGCTATCGTATAACCCTTGCGGGGCTTAGTGACGAAGATAGCCGGGATTCCGGAGAGCGCAACCAGGGCCGGTGCAGGATCAGTGTGAGGCGCGCCTAGTAGACAGTCTCTTGAAGCATCTGCCGGAGATAGTTGGCATAGGTGCTCTTTCCCATGTTGGCGGCGAGAACTTCGAGCTGGTCGCGGGTGATGAAGCCCTGGCGGTAGCAGATCTCTTCAGGGCAGGCGACCTTGAGGCCCTGGCGGTGCTCGATGGTCTGGATGAAGTTGCTGGCTTCGAGCAGGGAATCGTGGGTGCCGGTGTCGAGCCAGGCGAGGCCGCGGCCGAGGAGCTGGGTGCGGAGCTGGCCGCGGTCGAGATACCAGCGGTTGACGTCGGTGATCTCGAGCTCGCCGCGTGGGGAGGGCTTGATGTGCTTCGCGACGTCGACGATCTGGTTGTCGTAGAAGTAGATTCCGGTGACGGCGTAGCGCGACTTCGGGTTCGTGGGTTTTTCTTCGAGAGAGATGGCCTTGCCGGTGGAGTCGAACTCGACGACGCCGTACCGTTCGGGGTCGGAGACAGGATAGGCGAAGACGGTGGCACCGGAGGTTAGTTTGGCAGCCGCAGCGACGGCCTTGGCGAAGTCGTGGCCGTAGAAGATGTTGTCGCCGAGGACGAGGCAGCAGCCTTCGCCGGCGAGGAAGCCTTCGCCGATGAGGAAGGCCTGGGCTAGGCCATCGGGCGAGGGCTGGACAACGTAGTTGAGATGGATGCCCCACCGTGAGCCGTCGCCGAGGAGCTCTTCGAAGCGCGGCGTGTCGCGGGGTGTGGAGATGATGAGGATGTCGCGGATGCCCGCCAGCAGCAGAGCTGAGAGCGGGTAGTAGATCATCGGTTTGTCGTAGATGGGCAGCAGCTGTTTGCTGATGGATTGCGTGACCGGATGGAGTCGCGTGCCAGAGCCGCCGGCGAGAATGATGCCCTTCATTTGACTGCTCCTGCTTTTTCAGCGGCTGCGCCTGTGCGATGGCTGTAGTTGGCGGACATCCACTGCTGGTAGCTGCCGCTGGTGACGCCTTCTACCCATTCTTTATTGGCGAGGTACCACTCGACTGTCTTGCGAAGGCCGGTTTCAAAGGTCTCTTCGGGCTTCCAGCCGATCTCGCGCTCGATTTTGGTGGCGTCGATGGCGTAGCGGCGGTCGTGGCCGGGGCGGTCCTTGACGGAGGTGATGAGCTGCGCGTGCGGCTTGTAGGGCGAGTCGGGGACGAGCTCGTCGAGCAGAGCGCAGAGAGTGTGGACGACTTCCTTGTTGGTGCGCTGGTTGTTGCCGCCGACGTTGTAGGTTTCGCCGGGGGTGCCTTTTTCGAGGACGGCGGCGATCGCCTTGCAGTGGTCGATGACGTAGAGCCAGTCGCGGACCTGGAGGCCGTCGCCGTAGATGGGCAGCGGCTTGCCGGCGAGGGCGTGGGTGATCATGAGCGGGATCAGCTTCTCAGGAAAGTGGTAAGGGCCGTAGTTGTTGGAGCAGTTGGTGGTGAGGACCGGCAGTTTGTAGGTGTGAAACCAGGCGCGAACCAGCATGTCCGACGCGGCCTTGGAGGCAGCGTAGGGGCTGTTGGGCGCGTAGGGTGTGGTCTCGGAGAACGCGGGGTCGTTGGGTTCGAGGGTGCCGTAGACCTCGTCCGTGGAGACGGCCAGGAAGCGGAAGTTCTTCTGATCCTCTTCGCTGAGAGTCGCCATGTAGTTGCGGGCGGCCTGGAGGAGGGTGAAGGTGCCGTCGATGTTGGTCTTGAGGAAGGCCTCGGGGCCGAGAATGGAGCGGTCGACGTGGCTTTCGGCAGCGAAGTGGACGATAGCGCGGGGCTTGTGCTCGGCGAAGACTTTGGCGACGAGCTCGGCGTCGCAGATGTCGCCGTGTACGAAGGTGTAGCCAGGGTTGTCCTGCACGGAGGCGAGGGTTTGGAGATTGCCCGCATAGGTTAGCTTGTCGAGGTTGACCAGTGGGCCTAGACCCTGACCAAGCCAGTGAAGGACGAAGTTGCCGCCAATAAAGCCTGCACCTCCGGTTACTACAATGCCGTTCATTATGCGACTCCAACTAGTATAGAAAATCCGGTGAAAGACTACAGCACAGGTTTTTAAGTCCGTCTACGAGCTTGGATGCGCCTTGGCCTCGACGGTTGTATCTCTATAGTAGGCATAAGTGAACAGAGACGCTATGGAAATGGCAGAGTGCAGAAGACGACTGGATTTGATTTACTAGAAGAATGCAGATTGTCGATACGCCCCTTCGTGATGTGAAGCTTGTGCGCCCCACCAAGCATGGAGATGACCGCGGCTGGTTTGCTGAGGTTTTCAACGCAAAGAGTTTTGCGGCGGCCGGTCTGCCGGAACGGTTCGTGCAGGACAACCAGTCATTTTCGCGGCGCGGCGTGATGCGCGGACTTCATTATCAGCTTGGCGAACAGCAGGGGAAGCTGGTGCGCGTGCTGAGCGGGCACATCTGGGATGTCGCTGTGGACTTGCGACCGGGATCGCCGGACTTCGGTAAGTGGGCAGGGTTTGACCTGTATGGTGAGGATATCGAGTTTTTGTGGATTCCCGAGGGGTTTGGGCACGGGTTTGTGGTGGTGTCCGAGACGGCGAATGTGCTGTATAAGGCGACCGGGTTCTACTATCCGCAGGGCGAGCGGTGCGTGCGGTGGGATGATCCGACGCTGAAGATCGCATGGCCGCTGGAGGGAATTGGGACACCTGCGGTTTCGGCGAAGGATGCGGTAGGGAGCCTACTGGCAGAGGCGGAGTTGCCGCCGGAGTATCAGGGGTAAAGGACCGGTCTGATGCACTTCACGAGTGGGGATTCCGCCCCAATACGTGTGAAGCAATGGGTCTATCGTCGTTGTCGTCTCCATGCAAGAGCAGGCCTCTTTTACAGGCCCTGAGCTACACTGGCAGGAGGTTGGCCGTTGAAGTCTCTGGCGGCCCTGAGCGTAAACGCGGCATAGCCGCCTGGGGAAAGGTGGTAAAACAATGGGGTCCGCTGCGTCGATTTCAGAACGTTCGGTAATGGTTACGAAGACTCCGTCGCGGCGCATCGAGTTTCTTGATGTTCTTCGCGGGTTGGCTGCATTACTCGTTCTGATACAGCATAGCGTTGAATCCACCTCGCCGTCGTTCGCTCATTTTACGAACCACAACTTCAACTTAGGTGAGATTGGCGTTGTTATTTTCTTCATCGTCAGCGGATTCATCATCCCGGTCAGCCTGGAGAAGTACAACTCGCTCCCTAAGTTCTGGGTGGGTAGAGTGCTTCGTCTGTGGCCAACATATACAGTCAGTTTGATTGTGATGCTGTTGCTAAACCGGTTCCTGCCAATGTTGCCGCCTTATTACGAGCAACATCCATTGGGGTTTATTGTCGGCAACATCAGCATGATTGGGGAGTACCTGGGAATACCTTTCGCGCTTGGGACTTACTGGACCCTCTCGCTTGAACTTGCGTTCTACCTGGTCTGCTCGGTTCTCTTCTTCTTTGGATTTCTGAAGAAGACCGAGCTTTGGCTTTGGGTTTCCGCACTATTGCTGCTCTTTAGCCAAATAGGGCTCGGCCTTGCGATTCACAGGACGTTGCCGTCAGGCCGACTGGGTCTGATTGTGACTGCATTTTTTGGAACACTGCTGTACCGGTTGCTGTCGGAGGGGTTTCCTGCGAAGCGTGTTTATGCTGTTCTGCCGGTTCTCTTTGTTGTCTTTTCGGTAGGCTTTTGGCTGAGATATAAGGTCTATGCATCACCGAATAATTCGGTGGACACTTCCAATGCCATTGTGAGCTGGGTGATAGCCTATGCCCTCTTCATGCTGGTGTTCGCGTTGCGAGCCAGAAAGATGCCCCGCATCCTCATCTGGATCGGGCAGATCAGCTATCCGCTGTATCTGTTTCACGGCGTGACCCTCGTCATCCTAAATAAGATATTCCCATCGGGTTGGCCGCTTCGCCTTTTGATTGTATTGAGTGCCGGGCTGCTTGTGTCCGATCTCGTTCATCGCTTTATCGAGAAGCCTGTGGCTCGCTTCCAGCACAGGATCATCCCGCACAAGCCGGTGGTCGTATAGGCCGGCATCACGGGACGAGAGCCCAGATGCTGAGGTAAATCAGAGCTGAGCGCGGTTGAGCCATGTGTCGCAGGTACAGCGGAGCCATTCCTGCAGAGTGATCTTGTGGCGCCAGCCGAGGGCGTGGATGCGGGTGACGTCGAGCAGCTTGCGGGGCGTGCCGTCGGGTTGGGTGATGTCGAAGACGAGTTCGCCGGAGAAGCCGATGGCCTGCAGGATGAGGCGGGCGAGGTCGGCGATGGAGATGTCCTCGCCCGTGCCCATGTTGATGAGGGTGGGAGCGTCGTCGCGCAGTAGTGAGCGGTAGGTTGGGTCGTCGAGGTTCATAGGTTCATAGGGAAGAGAGCGGCGCTGGCGAGGTCGTCGGCATGGAGGAACTCGCGTCGGGGTGTACTGGTTCCCCATACGATGAGTTGTTTTGCGTCGGCGCGGCTGCGGGTGATGATGTTGGTATAACCAGCGGCGAGGAGCGCGCGATGGATCGCAGAGCAGACGAGACCGCGATGTAGATGCTGTCGCTGGCGGTCATGAAGGGCGCGTTGGGTGGGATGGGTCTTCGTAGATGTAGTCGATGCGCGGTGTTGAGAAGCGCGGCGCTTGATGCCGTGTACCACGTAACCCTTCGCGAGCAGGAGCTCGGCTAGGTATGCGCCGTCCTGCCCGATGACTCCGGTGATGAGGGCCTTCTTCATGATGAACGCACGGTGGGCACTTCCTGCATGGCAGTCTGCATGCTAGCTTAGTATGGCGCCACTGGTTGGTGTGCTAATCCCAGCTGCGGTGGGCAGGAGATGTCGCCGCTCTTTGCGAAGAAGAACCGGCGCCTTATGCGAGGGCACCGGTTCGGGGCTGAGTGTAGCGCAGGTCAGTGGGGAAACGCTGCACCGCTGTGCAACTCCGGGAACCAGGTGAACTGGAACGAGACGGTGGTGTCTTTGTTGAGGCCGTTGCCGGGGACGTAGATGGGAGCTTTCCAGCCTTCGTACTGCAGCCAGGCATTCATCTCGATGTCTTTGCGCAGGCGTTTAACGACGTTGACGGTGAACTGGTTCTGAGTAGTGCCGCCGGGGATGAAGTCCTTGGGAGTTTTTTTGTTCAGGTACTCGACTTGAATCCACTCGTTGGGCGAGAGGTGATAGGTGAGCCATGCCTGACCACCCTTAGCCTCGCGGCCGATCCAGTCACCCATGATAAAGCCCTTATTGGTGTAGCCCTGGACCTGGATCGTCTCAAAGTAGTTGAACCTTCCGTTGAGGCTGCGCAGGGTGGAGGTGTCCGTGCTGACGCCTTCGATGCGGAAGTCGAGTTTATGCAGTCCGGGGAATTGAGATATATAGACGCCGGGACGATAGGCGGCACGTCGTGGGGCGCTGGGAGGTGTGACGTCGTCGTGTGAAATGGCGTCTGTATAGAGAGTGACGTAATGGCTCAGGAAGGGCAGACGCCAGCTGAAGTTGAAGTCGCTGTAGCGTGCGCCGGGGTCCTGCGCGGAGAATTTGACGGAGGGATTGTCGGCGGTGTCATTGAGGTTGAAGACGCTACGTAAAAAGGTATGAAGGGTGATGGGCTCGTGACCTTCGCCACCCCAGATGACAGTACGCTGGAAGCCGATGCGGACGTTGGGGGTAGGAGCGAAGCTGAACTCTTCCGAGTGGACCCAGGGAGAGTTTGGATCGGTGTGGCCCTTGAGAGAGCCGACGAAGAAGTCGTAACGGAAGGGACCGGTCAAATCGGAGAGAAGGGGAATGTGCAGGGGATCGACACGGTTGATGCGGAAGGAGTAGATATCCTGTGCGTTATTGCTCCAGGCCAGGGCACCGCCGGCCGCGGGCCCGAGCCAGGCGTCGGACTTGCCTCCCGAGATTTCGTGTCCGAAGAGATGTACTGAGAGCGCAGCCTCTTGAAGCGCGAAGGTGTTGGTACTTGGTATGGGGCCTGTGGGGATGGTGGCTTGGTGAAGGTTGTATCCAGAGTAGGGGATGGTGTCGATGGCGGAAAGCTGTGCCGAGAGTGCCTGAGAGTAGCCAGCGCCGGAGGGAGCATGTTGATACTCGCCACGGACGTAGAGCGAGAAGATGCCCATCTCATTGACCGTCGAGAAGCCAGTGAAATTATTGAAACCTGACTGGTAAGGGCGTCCGTAGTCATTGGCGATCGTCTGGCCAAGGTGATAGCTGTCGCGGAGAGTCTGGCCGTCGATGCCTATGAAGCGCGTGTATACGGTATCGACGCCGTATACGGTGCCGCGGGCCCTGCCGGTGGCAGGCATCTCAGCCGAGACGTAGTCCTGCAGGCTGACCAAGATTCCTTCAGCTTCCTCATTGCGGTCCGCGACAACCTTGTCCCGGGTGGCATTCAACATGTGCAGAAGGCTGCGCCGTGTGTAGGGACGCATGTTGATGAATGCCGTGTCGAGGTACCCCATGGAGTAGAGGCGCAGGACCAGCGGGTAGACAAAGCTGTCTACGGGAATGTAGGTGGAGCCGAGGGAGTCGGATGCGCCGACGGGATCTTCACTGGGCCTCTCATAGGCGAAGAAAGATGGCTTCTCGACGATAGGGATGGGATATGCCTTCGGCTGCGGGTTAGCCGGAACTGACTTTTGTCGCGGCTGGCTACCGTCAGGGATCGGGGTCGCTTTGGGTGGAGGGCCATCGGGTATGGGCTTGGCTTGCTGGGTGGAAGAGTCCTGAGCCAGGGCCCGGGATGGCATCACAAATGAGCCGAAAAGCACTAGAGGGCCAGCAAATACCAGCACCCGCGAGAAGTTCTGAAGAGACGTGACGTTGTACCCGAGTTTCGGTTTTACACAACGCATAGATGATGTTAGATGGCGCAAACAAGACCTCTTGACAAAGCTTAAATCGTATTGGGGAGAACGGTCAGGGGAACTGCTCTTTGGCCTTGCGAGAGCTGAAGGATGCGTTGCCGACACAACGCATCAAGATATTTGTACGATGCCAGAAAGCAGTAGGCCGATGAATGCAACTGTTAGAAATGTTAGTGCGATTTCGGATGCCGCGCAGGACATGACGGGATCGTCACACGCGAATTGGAAGTTCCGAAAGGTGGGATCGCTATATTCAGGTCAAGGCACCCGTTGCCGGCTGGGACAGGAGGTCATTGGCAATCTTTGCAAAAGCGATAATGAAGGCCTGCTCTGTGAATTTGCTGGCGTGAGCGCGCATGACATCGGTTTGGAAGGCCTCGGGTTTCTGTTCAAAGCGAGTGATACCGTCGACAAGGCCCTCGGTTGTTTGCTGGTGGTAGAAGACGGCGGTGTCTGAGGTCATGGAGTCGAGGATGCCACCGTGCGCGTAGGCGATGACGGGGCAACCTGCGGCGATGGCCTCGAGGGGGACAATGCCGAAGTCCTCAATGCCAGGAAAGAGCAACGCCTTGGCCCGGCGGTAGTGATCGGCAAGCGCCTCATCGTCGAGGGCGCCGAGCATCTCGATGGGAGCACCGAGAGAGTTCGCGAGTTGAGATAGAGAGTCAAACTCTGGCCCCTTGCCGATGACTTTGAGGCGGCGGCCGAGATGGTGGCAGGCATGGATGGCGTCAGCCACGCGCTTATAGGGGACGAGCGCACTGACGACGAGGTACCAGTCTTCTGGGGCACGTTCGAGGGCGATGAATCGGTCAATCGCGACAGGCGGTGGAAGTACGACGGCGTCGCGATGGTAGATGCGCTTGACGCGCTCGGCAATGAAGGAAGAGTTGGCGACGAACAAATCGACACGGCCAATAGTGGCGCGGTCGTAGCGCTGGATGAGCGACAGTATCGGGCGGTAGACGCAGCGGGAGAGAAACCAACCATGACGCTCGACACCAAAGTACTCTTCAAAGAGGTCCCAGGCGTAGCGCATGGGGGTGTGAATGTAGCAGATGTGCCGAGCGCCGGAGTGGCGCTTGACCATGGACTTGGCCACAGCGTGCGAAGTAGAGACGATGAGTTGAGAGGCGTCGGCTTTGTGCAACTCGGCGAAGAGCGGGAAGAGCGGCAGATACTGTCGATACAGGGTGCCGGAGCGGGGCATGGTTTGTAACAGGCTCGTGTGGATAAGATGACGGGCGATGGTCGGAGAGGCAGAACCTCTGACGTAGACCAGAGTCCAGATGGGAGCGTCAGGGTAGAGCTGGCAAAGTGCGGCGAGGACCTTTTCACCGCCTCGCATGCCTGTGAGCCAATCATGAACGAGGGCGATCCTGGGCTTGGTGGCGAACATGCCTCCTGAAGGCTGTGATGTCATGTCTATGGGATAAATCGACTCACTCTAAGAATAAACCAAATTTTGTACGTTACGTAGCGGTCGCGACTCGAAGATGTGCAGGCGCTCCTCCTGTAGCCAGAAGAAAGAATTGTCCGTCGACAATCATGTTCTCTTGCTTGTTGTACGCGAGCTGCACCTCGGCATTCTGCATGAAACGCCGATATCTCGAGGAAGTTATTGGCAAACCGGGTGATTCCAAATTAATGCGATAGCCAGCTCGAGCTGTGGGCCTTTACACTTAAAGTCCTGCCTTTGCGGGGTCATTGCGGGCATACAAGGAGTTGGCGCATTCTGGTACGATGAGATCGATATAAACCGCGCCGAGGAACGCTCCGACTTTGCCACAATCTGCTACCAACAACACATCCCCGCAGGGGTTGCAAGAAGCATTTGATGTTCAGACGGACCAGGCGGCGGACTTGCCATCCCTCGCGCGAATATGGGTCGGTCTACTTCGCCGCCGCCGCATCGTCCTAGCCGCTTTTCTAGTGGGTCTGCTGATAGGTACTGCTCTCTTGTTCAAGCCCAGGAACTACCTCTCAGTGGGGTTATTGCGAATTGAGCCTAGCCGAAGCAGCATGTTTCAGCTATCGGCATCCTCGGCCTTGCAAGGCTCATCATCCCTAGATGACAAGCTCAATACCGAGGTGCTGGTCTTGACCAGCGATTCATTGCTGCTTCATGTCGCCAAGGACCTCGACCTCGCGAACAAGCCGGAGTTTTTCGAGCCCGCCCGCACTCGCCACCAGGTACTTGATGCCCCTGAGACACGCGATGCAATCATTGCTCAAATGAAGAAATCGCTGGACATCGCACATGTTCCGAAGTCGGAGATCATTAGCATATCGGCGACGACTCATTCGGGATCGCTGTCAGCAAACCTGGTAAATACTCTCATCAATGACTACATTTCGAACTCGCTCGAAGTGCGGTTTGGCTCCACACGCCGTGTTTCGCAGTGGTTGATTGGGCAGTTGAATGAACTGAAGGGGCAGGTCCAATCAGACCAGGAAAAGTTGGTGGATCTCGAAAGCAAGCTAGGTTTGCTTGCGCTTGATCCCAGGAATCCTGCCTATCTGAATGCGGGGGCGCTTGCAACATTGAGCCGAGCCTCGAGCGATGCAACGCTTCAGCGTATTGTTGCCGAGGCGCGGTATCGATATCTGAATGAGTCGGATCCCAACCTGATCGAGAGCGAGCAGGCCGTATTGGGCGGCGAACAGTCGCAGAACTCGCTGCTGAAGAATTTGCGCGCATCACAAGCGGATGCGCTGGCGAACTATGCGAGTCTAACGGCACAATTTGGGAAGAACTATCCAGCGGTCAAGGAAGCGAAGGCAAAGGTTGACACTCTGTCGCAACAGATCAAGACTGAGGAAGATCGTATTCTGAGCCAATCGAAGCTTGCATATTCCGCAGCTACCGCTAACGAAGCGATGACGAAGACTGCGCTTGCGGAACAGCAGAAAGATGCCTTCCAGTCGCGAGACGAGATGGTCCGGTATGCCATTCTGCAGCGTGAGTACGAGTCGCATCGCACGCTCTATGAGGGGTTGGTCCAGCGACTAGAAGAGGCGAGTGTTGACTCGGGGCTCCAGTCGGCGCAAATAGATGTGGTCGACCTTGGAGTGCCGCCATCGCGCGCCCGGCTGCCTTCTCCGTGGATGTTGTTTGTTGGGGCGGTGTTTGTGCTGTTGCTGCTGGGAGCCATTGCAGCCGTTACGATCGATCTTCTGAAGGCGACCTTCGAGACGCTCGAAGAGATAGAGCAGGGGCTGCATCTACCCGGCTTATGTTTATTGCCGCTGGAGACAGACGAGGACCAACACCTCCCATTCGTGTCCATCACCAAACCAACCACGCATTATGCGGAAGGTATACAGATGGTGAGGAATGCTTTGTTGATGGCCAAACCTGATGAGCGAAACAATCTATTCATGGTTGTGAGCACTGTGCCTGCGGAAGGAAAATCGACGATTGCACGTGAGACGGCGGCAACGTTTGCCGAGCACGGTTCGAAGGTTTTGTTAATCGATGGCGATCTTCGTAAGCCATCGCAGCACATTCGTATGGGGCTGCGGCGGGAGCCAGGTCTTACCTCTGTGGTCAGCGGCGCGACTACCTTTGAGAAGGCGGTCCAGCGACCAGCAGGGGCCGACAATCTATGGGTATTGACCGCCGGGGCGGCGCCTCCAAATGCCGCTGTGGTGTGGGGATCAGAGAAGATGAAGGAGGTGCTGGATTATTGCCGGAGTCAGTTTGACTATGTGATCCTTGACTCGGCCCCAGTGTTGGCCGTGGCCGACTCGGTGGTTGCAGCCACTCTAGCAGACTCCGTTGTTCTTGTGATTCGCCACCAAACCGTGGACCAGCGGTCGATTCGCCAAGCACTGACTCAACTAAACCGAGCGGGCGCACACGTTGCCGGCGTTGTGTTGAACGCTGTTGACCTCCGTTGGAATCGCTATACGTCCTATTATGGCAACTACACTTACGGGGCATACGGTGAAACTCAGTCGCGGGGAGGCGAGTGATGAAGCTATTTGGGAAGTTGTCGCCACCATTGGCTGCAGCTGTTTTCATGACGGCCCTGGGAGCATCGCAGGCACGGTCGCAGGTTGTTGGGGGATCGGTGCAAATTGGGCCTGCGAACCCCACCTATTTCCAGCCTAAACTCGCAGTGGATGAACCGCTTCTTGCATCATTGATGTCTGTAGTTCCAGGCCCTATTGTGATTGCTCCAGATGACACTCTCCATATTTCTTTGGATGGTGCATCGACATACACCACGGACGTTCGCGTAGAGCGTGATGGGACAATTCAGTTGTCTTATCTGACTCCGTTAAGGGTCACGGGCTTGACCGTCGAAGAGGCGGAGCGAGCTATCAATGGAGCTTTGGTCCGCAACAATCTGGTTCTGAATCCAGCGGTCAAGGTCGTTCTTGCAAAGCAGCCATCATCTGTTGTGGTGGTAAATGGTGAAGTGCTTCATCCAGGCGCTTATCCGACGCTCGGAGGGCTTACTCTAGACCGCGCGATTGCTGCGAGTGGAGGTCTACTTTCAGGAGCGTCTCCCTACGTAGTTTTAACCCGTAAGGGCTTGGATGAGCCAATCATGATTCCACTGGGTTCCGATGCTGCTCACTCCCGTTATGGGGACATGCAAATGCTTAACGGTGACAAGCTGCAGATATTGCGCGTGGGCAACTACTATGTGGTTGGAGCCGTAAAAAATCAAGGAGCGTATCCCCTCAAAGGCACAACGCCTACCACTGTGGGCGAAGCCCTGGCGGCTGCCGGGGGCTATGGGTTCGAAGCGATTCTCAACTCAACAACCATTGCCCGGACAGAGGGAAACCATCGAGTTTTGTTGACCGTACCGGCAGCCAAGATACTCGCAGGCAAGGCGCCGGATGTCGCATTGATGAACGACGATATTGTGTTTGTACCGACGTCCAAGACGAAGGCCGCTATAAAGGGCGGCGCAAGCGGTCTAATTGTTTCTCTTGCCAGCACATACATTTATGCCCATCCATAGTCCAGCGTGATATACAAGATTCGAAGTCGAAACGGCACGGGAACCCCAGTAGCGTCTGGGCGTCATGGTCTCGAGAGCCTGCAGGCTTGGCATGGTCACGTTATATCTACTAAAGCAGCACTGGTTTCTGATATGCCCGCTACACTTCGATGTCTGCTGCCAAGGCTTTCGGTAGCCAGTTTATTGAATGCTGTTCTGGTATCCTGTGTGGAGTTTTATGAGACACCTGGTGCTTTCCCGGTCGGATCGGATCGAATCCGGCGCACTCAGGTCGTGGAACGGCTACAGGGCTGTTCCGATCCTGTAGCGGAAGGACTTGAGCGCTTCCCAGAGCCTTCTCTGGCAGGCGTTGTGTGGAGACTTCAATGTGCAGCTGAGCGCTGGCAGACACTGTGCCGGATAAATCGCTGCCAGGAGTATTAATGCCAACTGGAATCGGGCTGGTCTTCATCTTCGTGGGACTCTATTGTTTCTTTCGAAAACGGGACTATCTCTTCCCGCTACTGCTGTTTTCCACAATTTTCCCCGCTACCAGCGCGATCAGCTTTGGCAATTTGGGGATCATGCCCTACTACGTTTTGGCTCCGATGTTTGTAATCGCGCAGATATTCCAGGGTGGCATAAAAAAGCGATTTCAAGGGGACGTATTCCTTGTAGCTTTCGCGGTTCTCGGTGTGCTTTCGGCCATCTTGTGCCCGCTGTTTTTTGCGGGAGTTCAGGTCTATTCTGAACACCTCGGGACAAGTGATCTCGTCTTTCAGACATTCCCGCTGGTGTTTAGTGTAGCCAATGCTGCACAAGCAGGGTATTTGCTGATGAATGTTCTGGTGGTGTTTGCAGCTGCTTCTGCCTTCAAATCAGACAAAGTGTGGATAGGAATCAACGCGGCCTTTTATTGCATGATTGGGACTATCGCTGGTGAGCTTGTAGCCCTCCTCCTGGGTGTTCCATTTCCATATTCTCTCTTCGAAAACAGTCCAGAGACCGCGTCCATGCAGTTGATAGCGCTGGATCCGACGACTCGTCTTCACGCCACATGCGGGGAACCCTCCTATGCTGGGCTCGTTCTCGTGGTCCTTTTTTCTATCTATTTCTATCGATCCTATGTGCTCAGTGAAGAGGGTTGGAAGGCGATCCTCTGTGCGGTAGGACTGTTTCTCGTTCGCTCCAGCAGCGCTATGGTTGCGCTGGCCGCGGTGATAGGTTTGGTTGTCGCGTTCAATCTGCCTGTTCGCGTCGCCTCTGCTACTGCATCGTCTTCCATTCGTATGCGACAGTTGGTGCGATTAGTAGGTATTGCTGCAGTGATAGGGATTGCGCTCCTGTCGTCAAGTGGCAGAGACCTTGTGCAGCGATGGATAATCGACAAGCCGGGATCGGGGTCATACGAGCACCGAACGACGATGGACAAGTATTCGCTGCAGTTGGTTGGAAATACCTATGGCATCGGTGTTGGAACCGGCAGCTATCGGCCGTCGAGCTTGCTGGCCAGTCTGCTTGGCAATGTAGGGGTATTGGGTACCATCCTCTTCGGCATGACATTCCTTGGAATTATCCGTGGGGTTCCGAGAAATAAGGCATGGCTACGATGGGCGATGATTGCTGCGCTTCTTGATATGGCGATCGCCATCCCCGATATCACCGAGCCATTTCTATGGGCTCTCACCGCCCTCGTGGTTCATGTTTCGCTGCCTGGTCGGATGCTTGCCGGTTATGTGCTTCCGAAACGACCCTATGGGACCCTCCCGAGTGTTCAGCGGCAGATCGTTCAGTCGGCCGATCACTAGCTCACCGCTGCAGGATAGTCTGCAGCCAAAGGATACCGCTTGCGACGTCGTCTCATTAAGAACGCGATTTCAAATGTTGGCCGCGGCGGCGCTGCTGCCATCATCGCGCTCGTTCTTCCTCCGGTTCTTATCCGTTACATGCACAGTACCAACTATGCCGTATGGGTGCTGATCCTGCAGGTCAGTGCGTATATGGGGTTTCTCGACTTTGGGTTGCAGACCGCGGTGGGCCGGTACATCGCGTTTGCCGAAGAGAAACAGGATTATGACTGGAGAGATGGCATTTTCTCCACAGCGATGGCAGGATTATGTCTGGCTGCCACGGTAGGAATGCTGGCTGTGATCATCGTTGCTTTGTTTGCTGGCCATATCTTTCCAAGCGTGCCGGCCGCTCTGTTGCAGCCGATGCGCGTCGCGATTCTCATCGCAGGTGCATCGACCGCGATAGGTTTGCCTGCCTCAGCGTGGAACGGTGTGTTTGTCGGGCGGCAGCGCTTCGAGGTTCCAGCCATTACGGTGGCTTCCGGCAAGCTCCTCAGCTCAATCGGCCTGATCGCAGCAGCGATGACGGGCCACTCGCTTGTTTTTATGGCATGCGTGCTGGCTTCAGTGAATTTGCTGACGTATACAGCCCAGTATGTAGCTTTTCGGTGGCTTGCACCCGGCATTCACTACCGGCTTGGAGTGATAACGCAACGGTTGGTGCGTGAGCTTTCCAGCTATTGCCTCAGTCTGTCTGTTTGGTCCTTTAGCACTTTGCTGGTAACTGGTTTCGACCTCATTTTGGTAGGACGGTTCGACTTTAGCGCAGTACCCGTCTATTCGGCTTCCGCCGTCCTGATCACATTTCTTGGCGGTCTGCAGACCGCATTGTTCGGGGTCATTATGCCCCACTCCGCGACCTTGCAGGCAAGCGGCGATTCCAGGGGCCTCGGTGAGTTGCTATTGAAGTCCACCAAACTTGCAGTCATGTTTTTGCTGATTACAGGTTTGCCGCTTGTAGTTTTTGCTGGGCCGATCATCCGGGTCTGGCTTGGCGCCCAGTATGCGGTCAATGGCACGAATATTTTGATTGTGCTTGTCATCGGCAACATGCTTCGGCTTGTCGGTGTTCCTTATGCTTCCATACTGGTGGGTACGGGACAGCAGCGACTTGTTATCTTTGGGCCGCTGGCGGAGGGATTTACTAATCTCATCGCCAGCATTCTGCTTGGCTGGAAGTTCGGGGCGATTGGCGTTGCGTTGGGTACCCTGGTCGGTGCCATAGCGGGTTTAGCTGTCACTTGTTTGTACAATATCCCTCGAACACGTTCTTTCATGGACGTTCCTTCAAGTCGTCTCTTGAAAGAGAGCCTTGGATGGCCCGTGGTCTTTGCGCTGCCCCTCGTCACCGCGTCCATCTGTAGTCCATCGCCGCAGAGACAAAGATTCCTTGCTGTTGCTTGCTGCATCTTCGTTGCACTATGCCTGACACTCCTGACCCAAAGTTGGCGGCATCGTAACGAGGGAGTCTAGGCAAGAGTGCGTTGCTGACTAAATGCGAGATTGAGGCCAGAGATCCTCCGTGATCGATCGATAATAAGTAGAAAGGGAAATACGGCATGATTTGGAATAAGATGCGACCGTATTTAGTTAAGGTCAAGAGGTTTCTGCTTAACCGTCCTCATGGATTAAAGAAGCTGGGTAAAGATGCCCTAGTGGTGCGACCTTGGCGTTTTCAAGGCAGATCTCATGTCGAAATCGGATCGGGTTCGGCGATCATGCCTGGGTGCAATATCTGTGCCGTCGATCAGTACGCGGGCAAGAGTTATGACCCGTCATTGTCCATCGGTAATAGCGTTTACATTGGACATTATGCCTTCATCGCGGCGCTTGATTCTATTGTCATCGGTGATGGCAGTGCCTTGAGCGAACATGTCTATATCACGGATTTTTTTCATGGCTTCGAGCCGGACAAGGGCTTCATCATGGAGCAGGATCTGGTCAGTAAGGGGCCAGTGAAAATCGGGAAGAATTGTTTTTTGGGCTACCGCGTAGCTGTTATGCCGAACGTTACGCTTGGAGACTGGTGTGTTGTGGGGGCAAACTCAGTGGTCACCAAATCTTTCCCCCCGTATTCGATGATCGCCGGATCGCCGGCACGGCTCATCAAGCGATACTCCGTTGAACGACGTTCCTGGGAGAATGCTAGCCAGTCTTGATTTTCTTTCCCGGCCCTGTATGTGCCATATTTGGGGCCTTGGCTAACCTATCTGACAGCTCAGGCTTCTTCGTGTCCATGGTCTACATTTACAGTAAGTGAGCAAATTGGAAGAGAAGAATCTCGTGAACCATTTAAGGAGGAACGTCGACAAGGCCAGGAGAATACCTCCTCGTATTCGCGCGTGGTTGGTTTATCTTTTTTTCGGTGTCCGATTCAGGAAGTTCGGCAAACATTCAAAACTCTTCGGTAGCGACACGGTGACAGTAGGGACAGGTGTGACCGTGGGAGACTTCTGCTGGATTGAGGCTGTGACACAGTATGCCGGAGTCTCTTTCACACCGAACCTCACTATTGGCAACCGTGTGGCCATTAGCGATCTCACGCACATCTCCTGCGTGAATAAGATCATCTTAGGTGATGACTGTCTTATCGGGAGCAAGGTGTACATCGGCGATCACAGTCATGGATCAGTGAGGGATATTGAAGAGATTCTTACAGTGCCGCCTGCGCGCCGACCGCTTGGCGATGTTGGACAGATATCTGTTGGCGCTATGACGTGGATTTGTGACGGTGTTGTGATCCTAGCAGGTACCGAGATTGCGAAGTCGTCCATTATTGCGGCGAACAGTGTTGTTCGTCTCCGCGAATCGCGCCCAGCACTCATCGGTGGAGCGCCTGCAAAAGTAATTCGATATCTGGATGGAAATGAATAGCGTGACGCAATCCTCAACAGAGATTCATCGCAAGACCGCTGATATCTCTGTGGGCGTTCCGGCCTACTCGCGCCCTGGAGAGTTGGAAGAGTTGCTGCGGTCTATCTATGCACAGACTGTGTTGCCCGGAGAGATCACAATCTGCGAAGACAAGTCGCCGGAGCGTGAACAGATTCGTGCGGTGGTGGAACGCTGGCGCAAGCGCTTTACGGCAGACGGCTGCGTGATCAATTACATCGAAAACGAGAAGAACCTCGGGTTCGATGGCAACCTTCGAAGGGTGATCGGCGACTCTCACTGCAGGTGGGTGATGCTGATGGGCAACGACGACGCGATGCTGCCGCACTGCATTGAAACGTCGGCAAAGTATTTGAGCGAAAACTCCTCGATGGCGATGGTCTCGCGCTCGTTTGTCCGGTTCGATGAGAGTGCTGACAAGTTTCTGGGTGTGAGCCGCTTGTCCAATCAGAACCAGGTCTATAGGGTAGGCGATAGCCAGCCGCGGATGATCTTCAGGACCACAGGATTCATTGCGGGCCTTATTATCGATCGGCACTGGGCCGAGAGGTTGGCCACCGAACGCTATGATGGCACGCTCTACTACCAGATTTACCTGGCCGCAGAGGCCTTCTGCGAGCAGGGGATTGGATATATCGCGGAGCCGATTGTTGCGGGACGCAGCGGGAATGCACCGTTGTTTGGCGCATCGGCATCTGAAGGTGAAGTGCATATTCCGGGATCGTACAGCCCAAAGGGCCGGGCAAAGATGTGGGCGTCAGTTCTGCGCATTGCCAGAGATGTTGGCGCGCAGTTCCATGTGGATCTCGAAACAGACATCAAACATGACCTGGAGGTCAAACAGTCATTCCACATCTTCGAGATGTATGTGGGTTCGGACCGCGCAATCCTTAAGGAGATGCGTGATGAACTGGCGGCTTTGGGCCTCTTTGACCACCCGCTGCCGCGCTTCCTCTATGCTTTGAATTACACCCTTGGACGCCGGGCCGGCTTCTTTTATTACGGCATGAGAAAGGTCCTACAGCGTAAGTGAGCGCAGATGCCGAGTGATTGTTGAAATTGATGGGTTGATGGACAGAAGAAACAGGCTTGCAAGATACTGGCGGCCGCTGGAGGGATAGTGAAAGATAAGATTCTGATTACAGGCGGTGCAGGTTTCATCGGCTCGCGCCTTGCTCGTAAGCTGCTAGGTGCGGGCTACGGTGTATCGATCCTCGATAACTTCAGCCCTCAGATTCATGGCGGAAATAGGGATCTGCCCGAGGATCTTCGTGGCCATGCTGAGCTATTCCGCGGTGATGTGCGTGATGTGAGTCTTTGCGAGCGCGCCCTGAAAGGTAGCCAAGTGCTTGTGCATCTCGCAGCCGAGACGGGCACGGGTCAATCGATGTATCAGGTGCGCCACTACACCGATGTGAATATCGGAGCGACGGCAAGCCTGATGGAGATAATGCTCGCGGGGAATACTAGAGTGCGCAGCGTTGTGGTTGCGTCGTCGCGTTCCATCTATGGTGAGGGTGCAGCAAAGTGTTCAGAGCATGGCACCGTATATCCGGAGATGCGATCGAGCGCAGCGATGCAGAAGGGCGACTTCGAACCGAAATGCCCGATCTGCGGCGCCGCTACTTCGATGGTATCGACGCCTGAGAATGCGCCCTTTCACCCGTCTTCACTGTACGGGTTGACGAAGCAGGTTCAAGAGCAGATGGTGCTGATGTATGCCACAACTTTGGGTATCAACGGGTTCGGCCTGCGGTATCAGAATGTCTTTGGTCCTGGGCAGTCGTTGAAGAACCCCTACACGGGCATCCTGGCAATTTTTTCCAACCAGGCGCGCGCCGACAAGCCGATCTATGTATTTGAAGATGGACTGGAGAGTCGCGATTTTGTGTACGTCGACGACGTAGTCGAAGCGACTTTTCGCGCTGTGGAGGCGCCTCCGCAAAAGCCCGCGGCGCTCAATGTGGGAACCGGCGTGGCAACGACAGTAAGTGAACTTGTCGAGCAGGTCATAGCATTTTTCTCAAGCAAGTCGGAGGTCACGGTGACCGGTGCTTTTCGTGAGGGAGATATTCGCCACAGCTGCGCGGACACAACACAGCTTGAACGCGTCCTCCATTACAAACCCACATGGACTTTCGAAGCCGGCATGCGCGAGTTCCTCGGGTGGGCGGAGAGCCAGGCACTGGAAGCGAGCAACTATGAACGATCACTGGACGAATTGAGATCGAAGGGGTTGATGCATGGATAATGATCTGAACCGTGATACGCAGGCCCGGCTTAAAGGTCACGGTCGCATTGGGGTAGTAACGGTCACCTATAACAGTGCTTCGGTGCTGCAGCCGTTTATGGAGTGCGTTGCGAAACAAACTCATGTGGACTTCCTGCTCTACATAGTAGACAATGCCTCGAAGGATGCGACGCTGCAGATGGTCGCAGACTTTGCAGATCCCCGTTTTATACCGATACCAAGTGCCCAGAATGTTGGTGTGGCGGAAGGGAACAACCTGGGAATTCGCGCCGCACTTGAAGCGGGATGTGACTCCGTCTTATTGCTCAATAACGATACGGAGTTCGGTCCAACAATGCTGAAAGAATTGGCCCACGGGCTGGAAGATCATCACGTGGAGATGACGTGTCCGAAGATGATGTACTTTGATGAGCCTCACCGCATTTGGGCGGCAGGTGGGACGTTCCAACCCTTGTATGGCTATCGAGGCGTTCACTACGGCGAAGGCGAGATAGACCGTGGGCGGTATGATGAAGAACGGATCGTTACATATGTGCCGACTTGCTGCGTGCTAATTGCACGTTCAGTGTTCGATAAGATTGGCATTATGGACGCGCGATATTTCGTCTATGTTGATGATGTGGACTTCATGTACAGGGCGTTGATGGCCGGAGTCAAACTCTTCTATTTGTCGAAGACCGTACTTTTGCATAAGGTGTCTTCGTTGACTGGACAGGAAGAGTCAACAACGATGATTCGTTTTTGTACACGCAACCGTGTCTACTTTCTCCTGAAGCATCTCGGTTGGGTACGCTCTTCGCCATATTTGTTTGCTTATCAGGCCCATTATCTTTTGGCGTTGGTGAGGGGGAAAATGCGACGGTCGGTGTATTCCAAGAAGCAAACCGCGGTAATTGAAGGTATGCGGATGTTCCACGCGGCACAATCGGAAAAGAGATAGCTCTAAGTAGAAAGTCCAAGGGACCTATGCGTCCTGCGCAGCACTATCGAGAAGTATTGTGCCTTTTAGTTCATCGTGAAAAAGGCAAGTGATAACACGCAAAACGATGACTGAATATGGCTGAAGTACTGGATTAATCCCCTTTTGCTTTAGTAAAACGAAGGCGATGGCTTGAATGTTTCGAGGAAAAATGCAACCGGTATATATCAATGGACGTTTTCTCGGCGCGGCCATTTCTGGGGTGCCACGATACGGCAGAGAAATATTGTCTGCATTGGATGAGTTTTTAGCTGAATCTGAATACTCTGGCCAAATCGAGATCCTGGTTCCGCGATCAGTTCAGGTCGATGTTGCCTATAGAAAGATGACCGTCCGCCAAGTTGGGTGGCTTACTGGCCACGCATGGGAGCAGTTAGAGTTGCCCTTTTATAGCTGGGGAGGTGTATTATATAGCCCCAGCGGGAGCGCACCGCTTCTGCACCCTCGCAATGTTCTGACCATTCATGATGCTATCGTCTTCGCTTATCCCGATGGTTGTCCTATCGCTTATCGGCTTTGGTATTGCTTTTTGTCGATCGTGCTATCCCGAACTGCGGCGCATGTTATGACTGTTTCTGAATTCTCAAAACGAGAAATTACACATTACTGCAAATCCAACCCTCATAAAATAACGGTTGCATACCCGGGCGTTCAATATCTCGCTTCTGTACCTGGCGATAAGTCGATTCTGGCGAGATACTCGCTCCGAAAGCATGGCTATGTGCTGGCTGTTGGTTCATCAGCCCCTAATAAAAATTTTGCAGGCATTCTACGGACGGCGGACCGACTAGCGTCTACCGGTATTGATGTGGCGCTTGTAGGTAAGACCGGCGTCAGCGTGGGGCAGCATGGGATAAAGATGAAGCAACTGGACATGTCCCTCGTGAAGGATATTGGATTTGTGACAGATGCGGAACTGCGCTCGCTGTATGAAAACGCTGGGGCCTTCATATTTCCTTCGTTTTACGAAGGCTTTGGCTTGCCTCCGCTTGAAGCGCTTTCTTTGGGATGCCCTACGGTCATTTCTAATTGTGCATCATTACCAGAGGTTTGCGGGGAAGTTGCTCTGAAATGCGATCCTCACAGTACAGAAGATATGGTGGCAAAAGTTCAAAATGCGATTCATCTTCGTGAAGATGAAGGAAACGCCATACGTTTCAAGAGGTTTACCACGCGATATGAAAATCGAGACAGTGCGCTACGTGTGTGGAAGGTAATTCTAGCCGTACAATCAGGTGGTAGAGCTTGACTCAATAAAGAGGGCACGGAGGTTACGGTCTGACTCGACTGTCCCGTATAAGTATTATCGATTATCAAACATAGTTACATCGTGCAGATCGCATTGAAGGGGCCGATTGAGACAGCTCTTGTCCGCGGTGAGCGGTGGCGTAAGTTACGATATTGTGTGCTTGGTGCGGTGGATGGAATACTTGACAAAATGGGTTCGCATGTGGGTTTGTAAAATACCTGATGCACCCTGTAAAGAGTGACAAAGCCGAGAGGAGTCCAGGCTGTAGGGGGCAACTGAAGTAGATTCGATCAGAACTATAGAAGTAAATCTGGCAATGCATGGCAGACTCAAGGATGTTTGTGGATATCAAAAGTATTGTCCCGCAATTTACAGAGTGGCCTCTGTTGTTGCTAGGTTTTCAGTTTTCAACTTTGAGGGGAAAGAGGAACTCGATAGAAGTCCCGCCTTCAGTACGGTTGACTGCACGCAGCGTACCGCCATGTAGTCGCACTGCACGCTCGGTGATGGCAAGTCCGACACCAAAGCCGCCTGTGGCGGAGCTTCGCGCCTCATCGACACGGTAGAAAGGTCGAAAGATGTGTTCCAGTTCCGCATCCGGAATGCCGGGGCCGCAGTCGGTGACTTCGATCACGGCACTGTGTCCCTCCTCTGCAGCCGTTGCGCGTAGTTGAATCGTAACCTCGGTATTCGGTGCAGTGTATCGAATCGCATTTCTCACAACGTTTTCAATCGCTCTATAAAGAAGATCCCAGTCGCCCATGATGGTGCATTCAGCATTCTGCACGAGGCGTACCTGGCAAGGACGTCGCTGCGCCTCGTACTCTGCGTCAGGAAGTAGTTGCTTGCAGAGGTTGTTGAGTGAAAGGGATCTAAAGGCGGAGACTCCATCACGAGCTTCCATGGACGAGAGCGTGAGAAGCTGACCGATGAGTTGATTGAGCTTCTCTCCTTCGCGCTCAATGCGCGTCAGATGCTCTCCCAACTCCGGGCCCGCATCCTCACGAGCCAACTCCAGGGCAACGCTCAGTCGCGAAAGCGGTGAACGAAGCTCGTGAGACACGTCTCGTAGCAGAAGCCTCTGCGCGCCAACAAGCGATTCCAGCCGTTCGGCCATGTGGTTGAAGTCGTGGACAAGCCCCTGGAACTCGTCGGAGTGAGACCGCAGGGCACTCGACGGTGGCTCCTCGACACGTGCAGAAAGGTTGCCCTGTGCAAGTTCGCGAGCGGCTCGTCGTAAACGGACGAGTGGACGGCTAAAGAGCAGCACCAACACGAACGTCGTCAACCCGCCTATCGCGATAGCAACCGGCAGCTGAGGGAATGCGTAGTGAAGGAGGCTCCAATGTCGCTCCCGTCGTTTCGAAGAAGGAGGGGGTTGAAACCAAACGTACTCGTAGTGGCTGTCGTTACGGGCTAGTACAGGAACCAGCCAGACGTAAGAGGCGCCGACCCTCCTACCCTCAACGCGATTGGGAAAGTGAGCAAGCAAGCCAGGCAGTGAGAGGGCATTCGACGTGCGACAGACAACGTTTCCGGTTGGTTGTAGGAGCATCGCTCCTGAGGGTTCATGTCGGTTGCCGTTCTCTGCAAAGCTGGCGCAGCCACCTTGCTCATATGCGAGAAGTCCCACGTTTCCGTCGTGCTGCAGGTTGCTGTCGAGTGCGTCCGAGACGATGTTGGGACTTGGGAAGCGTTGCCTCACAATGAATGTCGTGGAGATCACGAAGATGAGGCTTTGGGCCAGCCAGAAGATCGCAAAAATTTTGAAGAACAATCCGCGCATGCATCAGCCTCGTTCGCTTGGGAGTGGTCGACGCAGGACGAGTTGATAGCCTGTTCCGCGCACCGTTTTGACACGCTCTTCGCCGCCGCCGTCGCTGGCCAACTTCTTTCTGAGCCGGCTGACGTGCATGTCGAGGCTTCTATCGAATGGATTGAATTTGCGCTCCAGCACATCCTGCGCGAGGCTTTCGCGGTCTACCACCCTGCCTGGAGAGTGCATGAGTACTTTGAGCAGCGCAAACTCGACGTCAGTGAGTTCGACTTGCTTGCCAGCCCGCCTAACGGTTCGTGAGGCAGGGTCAAGTACCAGGTCTTCGACTACAAGGGTGTCCGATTCGTTTGTTGCCACTCCCGTTTCGCTGCGCCGACGGACGGCACGGATGCGCGCGAGCAGTTCGCGTGCGTTGAAGGGCTTTGCGAGATAATCGTCCGCTCCCATCTCCAGGCCAACGATGCGGTCAACGTCTTCTCCCCGGGCGGTGAGCAACAATACACTGTCCCGAGAGAAAGTGCGGATCTGCTTGAGGACCTCGAAGCCGTCCATTCCAGGCAGCATCACGTCCAGGAGAATCATGGGCCAACTGCGGCTGCGTGCGGTCTGCAGCCCGGCGTCTCCACGGTGGACAGCGTAAACGCGCAGATCGTAGCGCCCGAGATACTCGGTCAGCATCTCGCACAGTTCCACATCGTCGTCGATCAGGAGAATGTCTTCCATCGTTCGTGTTCGTCCTCAATCAGGGTAACTCCGGCGGCGGCAATAGCTGCGGAATTAGCTGTAAAGAATGGTCACGGCGGCAGTGACAAAATATTACAAAACGTTACGCGATGTGGCCGCACGGTCATGGCCGATGCGTTCTGCTGGAGATGTATTGCCGTACCGGACGCTGCTGTTTGGGCGTCGGAGGTGAAAGAATGCGCTATCGGAAGGCTTTTCGATTCAAAGAGTGGGAGTTGCTGGTGACGTTGGCGCTCGTGCAGTTTATGTGTGCACTGGTCCTATCCACCGGATATTTCCCGGAGTTGGCCACCCTTTCGAGCCAGTCGAGTTATAAGCCAGCTAGAGCGGCGAGGTTGTTTCAGGCAGCTCAGGGGAAGGTATATTGCGCTCTCATGGGAGCATCTCGCATAGCAGGATGAAGAAGCGCCATGGAGGCTGCTACGGCGATGGCATCTGGTCGCTAGCCGTTCGATGAGGCAGGCTCGGAACTGGAGCCCGGGCTTGGGGCGCCGATGGACTTGTCCGCACTGCTTCCACTGGTTGCGAGAGAAAACAGCGGGTTGAGAGTGTGCCGCCTATCCCTGTCCGTTCATGGCCGCACATCCTGCCTCCTGCACGAAGGCGGTTTAGGCGGAGTGCTTATCAATCGCTGAGGGCTTTTAAACAGAAGTGGCGGAGAGTGAGGGATTCGAACCCCCGATAGCCTTGCGACTATGTCTGATTTCGAGTCAGGTGCATTCAACCGGGCTCTGCCAACTCTCCTGCATGCACTATTTTACTGCATTGTCAGCGGACAGGAAAGAGCAGAGAGATTGAGCACTCCTCCTGGATGTTTCATTTAAGTATTTTCTTGGCGAAAATATTATCCAATTAGTGAAAATAACATTGACATCGATTTTGTCCAGACGATACGATTTGCGGGACTATCGAGAGGACATTTACGCGTTTTATGGGGGCACTTTTCGAGACGTTCTGCAGTGAAAGGCTGATGTGTAGCTGTCCAAGGGCACTATGCCTCAGCGAGAATCTGGCTTGAAATGGCCCAATAATGGAGATGAATTCCAAAATGACAGCAAGCAATCAGAAGCTGACTCGTCGCAAGATGCTCCTTGGGGGAGCGTCATCTACCCTGGCAACATTATCAGGCCACTCTTTCGGGGCGCAAACGGCCGCTCCTTCGGCCGCTCCGGAGAACCGGAACTCCGGGCCGGTTGCGCCTACGCCGGATCAAGTGCGCCGAATGAAATGGTGGCATGAGGCGAAGTTCGGAATGTTCATCCATTTCGGACTCTATAGCCAACATGCACGCCATGAATGGGCGATGGAGGACGAAGCAATTCCTACGGCAGAGTATGTACCGCTAGCGAAAGTCTTCGATCCGGCACCGCACTCGGCTAGAGCATGGGCCAAACTGGCCAAGGCTGCGGGGATGAAGTACATGGTGATGACGACGAAGCATCATGAGGGCTTTTGCAACTTCGATACGAAGCTTACGAACTACTGCGCAACCAAGCAGGGACCAGGCCGAGACCTCGTACGCGAATATGTAGACGCGGCGCGGGAAGAAGGACTGCGTGTGGGCTTCTATTACTCCTTGATGGATTGGCATCATCCGGATGGGGCCAAGTGCGCAACGGATGAAGATGCACGGAAACGGTTCGTGGAATACACGCATGGCTTGATTCGGGAGTTGATGAGCAACTATGGGAAAGTAGATGTGCTTTGGTATGACGTGGCGTGGCCACTCGATGCAGAGGGTTGGGAATCAGAGCGCATGAACAAGATGGTCTTTGAGCTTCAACCGGACATCATTGTGAACAATCGGAACCATCTGACCGGTGATTTCTCTACGCCAGAGCAAAAGATTGTAGCGGAGACCAACGGGCGCGCTTGGGAAAGCTGCATGACGCTCAATGACAGTTGGGGTTTTCAGCGGGCTGACGACAATTGGAAGAGCTCGAAGACGGTCATTCGTAATCTCATCACCTGTGCACATGATGGTGGAAACTACCTGCTGAATATTGGTCCGCAGCCTGATGGGGCGGTGCCTCAGGAGTCGATTCGTGTGCTTTCAGAGGTTGGCGAGTGGATGGCCACCAATGGGGACGCGATCTATAAAGCCGACCTTTGCCAACCGCGGCGTTCCAATTATGCGTCCTTTACCCGCACGGGCAATACGCTGTATATGCATGTGCACTTCTGGCCGGGCTCGGACGTGGCGATCTCGGGCCTGATGGTGAAGGTAAAGTCCGCCCGCCTATTGAAGACCAATCAAGAGGTGAAGTTCACGCAGGATCCATACCGAGTTCATCTGGTTGGGTTGCCTGTAGACGCGCCCGATACGCCGGTGACAACAATTGCATTGGAGTGCGATGGCGAGCCAACTCAGAATACGGATTTTGTCCGTAATAGCAAGCCGCGTGGCGGAGTGAACATCTGAGGACTCGCAGTGCCTCTACGAAAGACGAACCGGAATGGGCAGTGATGACTGTGAATATCTCCACTGTCCGCACGGTCGCTTTATAGCGCGAAAGCGGATACCTGGTTGCGAGATTCTCGCATGGCCTCGAATGTCCTGCCGCAGATCTCAACCGGCCACAGGGCGGATTGTACCGAGTGGCGTACTTTGTTTCGTTGTTAGACGGAATCCCTTGCAATAGACTGGCAGAGATATCGATGGCAACCAAACGCTCAGCTTCATTAGAGAAGCCCATACGGCCTGTCAGCTTGAAGATGCTCGCTGAGTATCTCGACTTGAGCGCTGCTACGGTGTCGTTCGTGTTGAATGACGCGCCGAACCGTTCGATACCTGAGACGACCAGGCAGCGCGTGCGCGAAGCGGCAAAGCGGTTTGGATATCAGCCGAGCCATATTGCCCGCTCGTTGCAAGGGCGACGGTCACTCACGATGGGGATTCTGTTGCCAGAACTTAGCGATGGTTATCACTCGCAGGTCCTGAGCGGTGCTGCGGATATCTTGATGAAGGATGGGTACTTTTTTCTTACCGCGCATCATCGCCATAAGGCCGACCTCGTTTCAGAGTACCCAGGATTGCTCGTCTCACGCGGCGTAGAAGGCATTTTGTTCATCGACACTCACTTCGAAAAAGCTCCCCCATGCTCTGCGGTATCCATTGCTGCACACACCGTCGTTCCTGGCGTTGCGAACGTGGCGCTGGACCATGAGCGGGCGGCGGAGTTGGCATTAGGTCATCTTTATCAATTGGGCCATCGGAAGATAGCCTTCATGCGCGGCCAGCTTTTCAGCTCCGATGCGCGCAGCCGTTGGCGCTCAACTCTTCGCGTCGCCAGATCGCTGGGGCTGCAGGTATCGCCGGAGCTCACGATGCATCTTGACCGTCACAGCCATTCGCCGGAGCTCGGATACAGCAGCGTACAACAGCTACTCATGCGCAGACGCGATTTTACGGCGGTGCTTTGCTTCAATGATGTGGCTGCGATCGGCGTGATCCGGGCGCTGCATGATGCAGGACTCCGTGTCCCTATCGATGTATCCGTTGTTGGCTTCGATGACATCATGTCAGCGGAGTTTTATACGCCGCGTCTGACAACAATTAGGCAGCCGTTACAGGAGATGGGCATGGTAGCCGCATCGTTGCTTCTTAAGAAGCTGTCGGGGGGCAGAGTGCCTGAGTTATCAAAGATTGAGCCTGAGCTTATCGTCCGTGAATCAAGCGCGCGAGTGAGGTCATCGCGCAAGTAGGTCGGAAGGTACGCACTATCGCACGTAGTGCGATTTAGCTTGTTTCCCCAGCCATTACGAATGCTTGTGCTGCGCTCAGTACCTGCTGCACGCTCTCCTGACTGCAACTCTCACAGTAGACGCGTAGTAAAGGCTCTGTGCCGCTAGCCCGGAGCAATAGCCATGTCTCTGCTGCGTTCGGTTTTCCTGAGCAGGTGGGATTTTCGAGGAAGAACTTGATGCCATCCAAAGTCTCGATCTTGAGCACCTTCAATCCTGCGATGTCCTTCAGTCCCGCTTTTGCTCGCCGGATCGCGGACTCCTTTAGCGCGTCGTTGATGTGCATGTCGATACGGCCATATTGGTGCTCGCCGTACTCTGCCTGAAGGGCCGCTACAAGCTCACCGAGGGTCTTATGCTCATCGGCCATGACGTTTGCCAGCAGAAGACTATTCAACAGGCCATCACGCTCAGGCAGATGCTTGCTGATACCTACTCCGCCTGACTCTTCGCCGCCGATGAGAATGTTCTGCTCCAGCATGAGATCACAGACATATTTGAAGCCGATGCCATGCTCATGCAGCTTTCTTCCGTACTTCGCAGCGATACGGTCAAGCATTTTAGTGGTATTGAAAGCGCGCGTCACGTCGCCAGGCCAATCCTTGCGAGTCAATAACCACTGCAGGATCACCGCGAAAATCTTATGAGCATCTACAACGTTTCCGTGCTCATCGACAGCGCCGATGCGGTCTGCGTCGCCGTCTGTGATCAGCCCTGCCGCACACTTTTCCTTTACAACTACTTCGCGTGTGGCGGCAATGTGAGGCATGATCGGCTCAGGGTTGATGCCGGGGAAGGCCGGGTTGTATTCACTCCGCATGGTCGCGTAAGGGACTCCGGCACGCTCAAAGATACCTGCGATGTAGCCACTTCCCGCGCCATACATCGTATCGATAAGGAAGCGATATCCGGAGGCTTTGATGATCCTCAGGTCAACGAACGCTTCGAGGGCGTGGATGTATTCGGGGGAGAAGTCGACTTCTTCGATCGCTGCCGGGTGAGCAGCCTGAGGCAGTTCCTTGCCGAGGTATGTTTCAATCGACGCGATAATTGAAGGCTTACCCGAGCCACCGTAGCTTGCCTTGTACTTTACTCCGTTCCACTCAGCGGGGTTGTGGCTCGATGTGATCATGACGCCACCGGCCGCCTTGCGCCCGCGAACTGCGAAGCTCAACTCCGGCGTAGGCGTTACTTTGCTTGCGAGGGCGACGGGGATGCCCGCTGATGCCATCACCTCAGCAACGATTTTTGCGAATGACCGCGAGCCGAAACGAGTGTCATAGCCGATGCAGACGCCGGCTTTAGGGTTCTCGTGCTCAAGCACGTAATGAGCGATCGCTCGCGCGGCGACGCGGACATTGGCATAGGTAAAGTCGTCAGCGATAATCCCACGCCAACCGTCTGTGCCAAACTTGACCATCGAAATTGCTTCACTCATTGATCGTACTTTCCTGGTTTAGATCAGGTGCATCTTGCCTGCACTCTTCAATTCTGCAACGACCTTGCCGACATCCTGCGATCCATCGCGCGTAGTAATAAGAGTGGCATCGTCTGTCTCAACCACAACGAGATCCTTTACGCCGACCAGCGCGACGGTCTTATTCGGGGAGTAGACGTAGCAGCCTGAGGAGTTGATTTGCACATGGTGCTCCGCCTCGACCACGTTTCCGTTCTGTACTTCCTTGCACTCCGACACAAACTCATGCAAAGCTGCCCATGAGCCGAGATCGTTCCATGCGAAGTCCGCAGGCAGGCAGTACAACTCACTCTCGACTTCGCCCTTGGCAGAGCGTGGCTCCAAGACCGCGTAATCAATTGAGATGGACTCGCATTGGGGATAAAGCTCTGCGAAGACCGATTCAAATTGAGGAGTGCCCCAGGCGGCAGCGATGCTCTGCAGCAGCGGAGCCATCTTTGGCGAGTGTTCGCAGATGGCGTCCGCTAGGGTCCTGGCGCTCCAGAGAAACATCCCGCTGTTCCAGGCATAACGGCCTGAGCGGACAAAGCTCTTGGCTCGAGCTTCGTCAGGTTTCTCGGTAAATCGCTTTACGCGACGAACGGGGATAGCCTCGCCGCCAATTGTCACTGGGGGCGCGGCTTCACCCATCTCGATGTAGCCGTAACCTGTTTCGGGGCGCGAAGGGGGAACACCGAGCACAACCATGCGAGGGCCGGCCGCAGCCAGCTTGATGCCGGCCCGTAGAATCATATGAAAGCGTGCCACGTTGCCGATGGTGTGGTCTGACGGAAAGATTCCGATGACCGAGTCCGGGCTCTCCTTGAGGAGAAGAAATGCCGCCAATGCGCATGCCGGCGCTGTGTTTCTTGCCTCGGGCTCACGCAGGATGTGGTCTTTTGCCACATCGGGCAGTTGGGCTTCAATGGTCTTGTAAAGGAAATCGTTGGTGATGACCCAGACATCGTGGCCTGGCATCATGTCTTCGAGGCGCGCTACGGTTTGCTGAATCATCGTCCGTTCGCCGTCCAACTGCAGTACCTGCTTGGCCCGGCTGCGCCGACTCCTGGGCCAGAACCGCGTCCCACTCCCCCCAGCCAAAACAACAGCAGTAAAAGGCCTTTGCATACGAAATCCTCTTTCGGACAATGTTCGTACCTTGCGGTGTAGGCTTCGCAAGTGCCGCCATGTCATTCCGACTCTTTATTCTACCGGCAGGTGCTAGATGGCAGAACGTAGTCTCTGTGCGTTATAGGATGCAGATGACGGACATGCGAAAAGAATCATACCTTTCGGACGGCCGAAAAGCAGTGTCAGGCTCATATGTTCTTGAAGTTCGTCGCAGGCAGCTGCCATATCCACGTAAGCCGCTTAGGGGATGCGGAAAGGGCATGTATTGCCGACAACCGTCTGTTAGGAAATTGGTGGACCTGATCGGGATCGAACCGATGACCTCTTCCATGCCATGGAAGCGCGCTCCCAGCTGCGCCACAGGCCCACTTATTCGGTGGGGGACAACTTTTCTATTTTCGCGGATGATGAGTGGTAAGTCAAACCTGAGCAGGAACAAAGCTATGCCTTGCGGTGTCTATACATTCAGAGTGAGCGAGCACTCGGGCCGCCGGCGGTCGCTGTTCCAGCTCTCTTGACGGATTGCGCAGGTCTGGACAGGCTAGGCCACAAGAGCCTACTTTAACGATACCGGCGCCAGATATCGTTTTGCTGGTGTTTCGGGGCCAAAGATTCGGAGAGGTTGTCGATGAGCGATCTCGCAAGTGCAATTGGAGTCAGGGCGGGGGAACAAGACCTCGTTGCGGAGCTGCAGGCCGGCTCTGAGGCTGCCTTTGCGCTGCTTATTGCTCAGTACAGCCACCCGGTCTACTCGCTGATGGCGCGCAGTCTGCGCGACCCGGTCGATGCTGCCGATGTGACGCAAGAGGTGTTCGTCAAGGTATTCCGGAACATATCTGGCTTTCATGGCGACTCTAGCCTGCGGACGTGGATCTACCGCATTGCGCTGCACGAGGCCAGCAATCAGCGGCGCTGGTGGAGCCGGCATAAGAGGCAGGAGCTCACCATCGATGCTCCGTTGGAGAATGAAGAAGGTGAGACCTTCTGCCTGGCGGACGCTCTTGCAAGTACCCAGGCTTCACCGTTCGATTGTGCCGCGAACATGGAGCTAGAGAAACGGATCACCTTGGCCCTGCAGGTGCTGCCCGAAGCCTTCCGTGAGGTGGTGGTTCTTCGCGAGATGGAAGGGTTTGGCTATGAGGAGATCGCCGAGATATTGGGTGTCAACCTCGGTACGGTGAAAAGCAGGTTGACCCGCGGGCGGGCTGCGTTGCGGGAGGCCCTTGTGCAGGACGGGAGGAACGAAAGTACGGTGACCGGTGCGACTACGACCGCACCCAACGAGCCGACGTCGGCGGTGAAAGCGCAGGTGGTGAAAGCATGAGCTGCGAAGAGAAGTTCGAGATGTTGCCGCACCTTATCCACGATGAGGAGTGCGCGTGGGCGCGCGAGTCGTTTTCGTCCTATCTGGATGGCGATATGAGCGGTGTGGATATGGCTGCGCTCTCGGACCATCTGGAGCTGTGTGGAGATTGCGCGATGGAGTTTGCTGCCTGGCGTGATGTGCAGAGTGCACTTGCGCAGGTTGGTTCGGCGCATGCGCCGATGCGCCTGCAGGCACAGTTGCGTGCTGCGATTGCAGCAGAATTTGCGCGGGGCGCGCATCTACCTTGGACAGGGCGGTTGCGGATGGCGTGGGATCGTACCTTGGGGCCGCTGGCTGTGCGTGTGAGCGGTGGGCTGGCGCTGGCGATGTTGCTGGTTGTCGGCCTGGGGTGGATGTTTGCGGTGCCGATCGCAGTGCAGGCCGATGATGATGGCCTGGCCGACCTTCGCGCGCCGCGATACCTCTACTCGCAGGTGCCTCCTCAGCCGATCGCGACGGACCATGACGTTCCTCTTGTTGTAGAGGCGAAGGTAGATGCGGCAGGCCGTGTGTATGACTACACGGTGCTTGCGGGCCCCGGCGATGACCAGAGGGTGAAGCTGCAACTCGAGCAGAACCTGCTGGCGAGCGTGTTCCGCCCAGCGACGGTCTTCGGCGTGCCCGTTCCGGGGCATGTCGTGCTGACCTATGCCGGCGTCTCGGTGCACGGATAAGGGCGCCAAAACTCCCCGCAGCGCCTTATCCCCAGCTACCTTTAGACTAGAACGGTGCGTCGAAACCGTATTGTGACTTTCCGTAACACTCTCGTCCTTCCGCTTGCGCTACTGATTCCAGTTGCGCCGGCCATGCTTGCCCAGAACCCGTCCTCGTCGACGATGTCGAGTTCCTCGCAGTCGTCCTCATCCTCGAGCCCAGGCAGTCAGGTGCAGGATCAGCCGGGTGTGGTGGCGCGGCCGCGGGCGGCCCAGATTGAGCCGGGTGGCTCCGCTGTGACGCTGGAGGTGAGCGAGCCGCTGTTCCAACTGGCTGCGGCGTTGAATACCTGCGGTTATGACGCTGACCTGGACAAATCACCGCCAGTGCGGGCGGAGGTTCGGGCGGATATGAATGCGGCGCTGGCGGGCTCTGAGAGTGCACGCGGGAGCCGCGACAGGCTCTGTGACTATATTGATAAGCACCACCTGAATGACCTCGGCCTGGAGATTGCGCAGTACGTTTCGCTGGCGCTATATCTTTCGCCGCCACCTGAGCTGACGCCGAACGTGGATGAGACGCAGTTGCCGCCACAGGCTGCCGCGGTGGTGAATATCCTGCCTCTGCTACGGGATTTTGCCGAACAGATCGACCTGCACTACATCTGGCTGAAGCATCGCGCTGAATACGAGGCGCTGACAGCACGGGTGCATGACCCGATGACGCAGATGATTCTCAATACGAACATCTATCTGCATCAGCCGGTGTCGAGCTACGACGGACGGCGATTTCTGGTGCTGCTGGAGCCGATGTTCTCGCCGAACCTGACCAATGCGCGTGTTTACGGCAGCGACTACATTATTGTGACGTCGCCGGACAACCGGGCGACGGGTGACCCGGTGCGGATGGATGAGATACGGCATATCTATCTGCATTATGTGGTGGAGCCGATGGTGTACAGCCGCGGGTCGGCGATGGAGCGCATTCAGCCGCTACTGAGCGGGGTGCAGGATGCGCCGCTGGAGTTCTCGTACAAGAGCGACGTGGTAGCGCTGCTGACGGAGTGCCTGATCAAGGCGATTGAGGCGCGGACCTACGTGATCGCCGAGCCAAAGCCGCAGAAGCCATCCGGCGCAAAGGCGCGCGAGACGCTGGACCAGTATCAGGCGTTGATGGCGATCTATGATAAAGAGACGGCCTTGGCGCGCCAGAAGCTGGTGACCAGCGATGAGGAACAGGGCTGGACGATGACAGGCTACTTCTACCAGACGCTGGGTGTGATGGAGCACAACGGCGATGGCCTGCGCGATGAGATCGCTCCGATGATCTACGGCATGGACGTTGACCGCGAGCGCAAGCATGCGGAGAGCATCATTTTTGTGAAGAATGCTCCTGCGGATCCCCTGCGCCCGGTGGCGGCGCCCCGCAAGCTGGAGGGTATGGACCTGGCGGAGGTGGACTTGCTGAAGGGCAATCCCGATGACGCCGCCGACCTGGCAGACAAGGCGCTGGAAGACCCGAAGGGCGATCACGGTCGGGCGACCTATGTGCTGGCCCGGGTGGACCTGATGCAGGGCGACCCGGAGAAGGCGCAGAAGGAGTTCTCTACGGCGCTGACACTGAGCCATGACCCGAGGACGCTGGCGTGGTGCCACATTTACCTCGGGCGGTTGTACGACATCGAGACCGCGCCGGAGCGGGACAAGGCGGTCGCGGAGTACAAGGCAGCTCTGGAGGTGAGGGACGGACGGCCGGACACGCGGCAGGCGGCGGAGGCCGGGGTTGCGAAGCCGTATGCTCTGCCGCAGCGGGTAGGGTCAAAGCCGGTGCCGGACGACGACAAGGACTTCGACCCGACTGGCAAGGCCGAGAAGCAGGCCTATAAGCCGAACGCACCGAACGAGTAACCGTTTGGGCAAGGTTGGCTGCACAGGCAGCGGGGCACTCTCGTACAGTAGAGCCATGAATATTGGGCCAGCGAAACCGGTTCGTACGACGAAGGCTGCCGCGCGGAAGCGGGCGGCGAAGCCCGATGCTACGCGTACGACGCAGAGCAAGGTGGCGGTGAAGAGCCGCGAACGCCTGCCCGCTGTGGACCTGATGGAGCTGGAGGGCCGGCTGGAGTATGAGTTCGTGCGGCCGGAGCTGCTGGAGCTGGCGGTGACGCACCGGTCGCACACGTATGAGGCGCGGCATGGGGTCCCGGCGGTGATATTGCCTGCGCACCCGGAGCAGCGCGACCAGCGGAACGCGCCGGGCACGGACAACGAGCAGCTTGAGTTCCTGGGCGATGCGGTGATCGGGCTGGTGATCACGGATGCGCTGTTCCGGGAGTTTCCCCAGTGCAGCGAGGGCGACCTGACGCGGTTGCGGTCCAATCTGGTGAGCCGGAAGCGCATGGCGGAGATGGGGCAGGCACTGGGGCTGGATGTAACCCTGCGGCTGGGCAAGAGCGCGGAGCAGAACGGTGGCCGCAGCAAGCCTGCTCTGGTGGCCAATGCAGCAGAGGCTGTGCTCGCGGCGGTGTATCTGGATGCGCGTGCGGCCGGGCGCGATGGGCTGGCGGCGATCCAGCGGCTGGCGGAGCGGTACCTGGTGCAGCCGGAGCTGCCGGCGATGCGCGCGGCGGTGGAGGCCGAGGCGGGGCGGGCGCTGCGTGACCACAAGACGCTGCTGCAGGAGCGCGTGCAGGCGAGCAATGCGGGGCGTCTGCGGTATGTGGATGTGGCCGAGAGCGGTCCGCCGCACTTGAAGCGGTTTACCGTGGAGGCGCAGCTGGAGCATGAGGGTGAGGCGCGCGTGCTGGCACAAGGTGAGGGCGGCAGCAAGAAAGAGGCGCAGCAGCGTGCGGCAGAGCTAGCCCTGGCCGTATGGGCCGTGCAGGAGAGTGAGACAGCCAGCGAGGTGAGGATGTGAGCGAGCCGCTGCAGACCGAGCTGATGGCCGCGGTGCTGCCGCAGTCTGAGGTGGTGTCCGCGGCGGTAGCACAGCCGAGGGTGCGGCGGGTGAAAGTGGACCGCGTGTACTCGCACGATGGGGTGTTTACGGTCTTCCGCAACCTGCTGGAGACGATGGTGGTGGCGATCTTTATCGTGACGTTCGCGGTGCAGCCTTCGCGGATACCGAGCGAGAGCATGGTGCCGACGCTGAAGGTAGGCGACTTTCTGCTGGTGGACAAGCAGGTGTTTGCGCCGTCGGGATTTCTGGACCGGCTGATGCTGCCGCCGGGGAAGATCCGTCGCGGCGACATGATCGTGTTCCACTATCCTGTCGATCCGGATGTGACGCTGGTGAAGCGCGTGGTCGGGGTTCCGGGAGACCGGCTACACCTGCACCACGGCAAGGTGTACATCGACGATGTGCAGATGTATGAGCCGTATGCGATCTATACGAAGTCGCGGGCGAACAACTATCGCGATGAGTTTCCTTCGCAGCGGGAGTTTCCGGACGACAACGTGCAGACGAACTGGTGGCTGGCACTGCGGAAGACCCCTCCCGGGGGGGACCTGGTGGTGCCTCCGGGAGAGTACTTTGTGCTGGGCGACAACCGGAACGATAGCGAGGACAGCCGCTACTGGGGGTTCGTGCCGCAGGATGCGGTGATCGGCCGGCCGCTGCTGGTGTACTTTACCGAGCAGGCCGAGGATGCGGCGGGCGCGATGAACCATGTGCGCGCCGAGTGGCACTCGTTCCATGTGCCGCGATAGGGATACCCCCTCCCCCCTCCCCTATGTAGCGGAGGTATCCAGCAGAATCAGCGACTTACGGGGTGATCCCGGGGGTAAGTGGCTCATTCTTTATATGGTTATGGGTATGATATTGCTGGCAAAAGGGTTAGCTCGCCGTAGATAAAAACATCCAGATTTGAGCCCTGAGCTGTCAGCCCTGAGCTGTGAGATTTCTTCCTACTTCCAGTATAGCTGGCTGGAACTATGAGTATGTTTATCGTTTGGTGGCGTTAGTGACTTGGTTTGTTGGGGTTGCGAGGTGGCTGGCGATTTTGGGGGTTGACAGGGTTTTGCCCAGAGTAAGAGCTGCTGGTGGTCGAGAAAAGAGAGGTGAGTGTGGTGGTGAAGGCTTGGTATGCTGGGGTGGTGAGAGCTCGTGGGATCAGTTTGGCGGTGTTGCTGGCGGTGGCGCCGGTGGCGGGTGTGTCTTTAATGGGTTGCCATGCGCATAGTGCGTCGGCGGCGACTCCGCAGCAGAAGGCCGATCAGCGGGCGGAGCTGGAAGACCAGCGTGAGCAGTTGCAGCAGATCCCGGTGTCGTCGAAGGACCGTTATATGGCGATCCACAGCTTTGAGAGCTGGGAGAACCCGTACCTGACGGTGCAGGCGAACATGGTGGAGCTGCATGTGACGCGGGCGGACTCGAACCCAAGCACGATCGGTGTGGGCGGGATGTTTCGTCCGGAGGCGGCGCGGCGGGTGGAGCTGAACATCGCCGACGGGCAGCTGGGCGACGCGGTCGCGGCGATCCCTGCGGATGCGTGGCCGTATGGCCGCGTAGTGGCGGTGGAAGAGGCGCACCATACGCCCGCGAACGCCGAGCCGATGGTGCGTCGCAACCTGGAGAAGACGATTGCGCTGCTGAACGACCTGGGCGTGCAGGTGTATGACCCTACGGAGGGGAAGCTGGAGTAAGGCGGTAAGGCAGGGAATAGGGAGTGGGGAATAGGGAGTAGAGAATGCTCGAAGAAGGGTGTTCTGCTCGACCGGTTCTTAGATTCGGCTTCAGTTTGATTTGTGGCTGAGCAGGCTGTCGAATGTGTAGTGCAGGAAAGTCTTCAGCGGGTCGTCGCTCTTTTCCGCCAGTGAGCGCAGGAGAGCGCCTTGCCAACTGTTAATGAGGAAGCCTGCAAGCGAATCGGGGTCGGCGTCGGGTGGTAGCTCTTTCTGATCGCGCGCCTGACGGAGCACTGCGGACAAGCCATGCTGCCAGTGGTTGAAGGAACCGCTGAGGTGCTTACGGAGAATAGTGCTGTGATCGGCGGCTTCGAGGCTGAACTTGCCAACCATGCAGCCTGGGATATCGCCCTTCTGGCCGTAGATCTTGATGAGCTCGGCGAAGTAGCGTCTTAGCCGTTTGAGAGGCGGCAGGTTGGTATCGCTCAGCACGGTCTCGCAGTGCTCGCCTACGCGGGCGGCGTAGCGCTCGAGGACCGCGACGGCGAAGTCCTCCTTGCTGCCGAAGTAGTGATAGAAAGAGCCCTTGGGAACCTGGGCGGAGGCGAGGATTTCGTTGAGGCCGGTGGCGTGGTAGCCATTCCGGTGCATGAGCGTGACGCCGACGTCGATGAGGTGGTCGCGCGTGGTTTGTGTCGCCATGATGGCTCCTTTGCTCCTTCAGTTCTACGGATGAGGCGCGGCCTTCGCAAGCGAGTTGCGAAGGCCGCGCACTTTTGACATTTCCTTCGCGGCTAAAGCCGGGTTCCGATAGCCGGGTTTGATGTACGAGCTAAAGCTCGTACCCTTCAAAGCGCGACCCCTCAGTCGCTCTATCAAGCGCCCGACATCGGCCGCCTTCAAAGCGCGGCGTTTCAGCCGCCTTCAAAGCGCCAAGTGTCAGCGGCTTTTATGCGGTAATGCCGTAGCGGGCGGCGGGCTCGCGGCGGGAGAGGTTCGGGCCGAGCGCCTTGCGGGCGGCTTCAAACTTCTCCCAGTCGGCGATCTCGGGCAGCGAGGGGATGGTGATGGCTTCGCCCTGATCGAGGCCGGCGAGGGAGGCGTCGACCATGTCTTCCGCGCTCATCACGATCTCCGCGGGAAGGTTGTGGACGGGCAGGCCAGCTTTCGCCCAGAGCGGTGTGGCGGTGGCACCGGGGAGAACAGCCTGGACGGTGACACCCTTGTCCGCGACCTCATTGCGAAGCGCCTGGGAGAAGTTGACGACGTAGGCCTTGGTGCCGCTGTAGGTGCCATTGAGGAGCTCCGGCGCGAGGGCGACGATGGAGGCGATGTTGATGATGAGGCCGTTGCCACGAGCGACGAAGGCGGGTGCTGCCGCGAGTGCGAGGCGCGTGAGCGCGGTGATGTTGAGGTAGATCATGGACTCGAGGTCGTTGATGTTCGAGTCAAGCAGCTTGCTGGTGGCAGCGACGCCGGCGTTGTTGATGAGCGCGGTGATGGAGGTGTCGGTGCGCAGGCGGGCGGCTACTGTCTCTACGCCTGCGGAGGTGTTGAGGTCGGCTTGCAGGGTTTCGATGTGGCGGCCGGTGGAGGCGAGCTGGGTGGCGACTTCGTTGAGCTTGGACTGGTTGCGGGCGACGAGGATGAGGTCGTAGCCGCGTTTGGCAAGGCGGTCGGCGTAGACGGCGCCGATGCCGGTGGATGCTCCAGTGACGAGTGCGGTGCCTTTGGATGAGAGGGACATGGTGAGATCTCCTGAGATGTTTTGGGAGGCGTTGAGCGCCTCACATATGGACTTAGAGTAGACTGGTTGGTCTAGAGATTCAGAAAAGGTTTTGGGGGGGGCGAGGGAGTGCGGTTTGCTCAGAGTTTGTGGTGGGTCCCGCAAAATGCGGGGATCTCTCCGCTCCGCTGCGCTCCGGTCGAGATGACAATCCTTATGGGCTCGAGATGCCAATCCTTATGGGCGAGGATTTTTGTGAAGTCCAGTTGCTGGAGTTTGTGGAACGTTCTGTGGGGGTGCGGCATCTGTACACTGGCAAGTAATCATGACAGTGCACTGGACAGCTCTCGCCATCTTCGGCGTCTTCTTTCTCTTAGTGACTTTTGCGGGGTTCTGGGCGGCGCGGTGGCGGCGTCCGGTGGACGGGATGCACTCGCTCGATGAGTGGGGGCTGGGCGGGCGCAGCTTTGGGACGTGGATTACGTGGTTCCTGATGGGCGGGGACCTGTATACGGCGTACACGGTGGTGGCGGTGCCGGGGCTGCTGTATGGGTCGGGTGCGTTCGGGATGTTTGCGCTGCCGTATGCGGTGATCGCGTATCCGTACATGATGGTGGTGATGCCACGGCTGTGGCGGGTGTGCCAGCGCAAGGGCTATGTGACGCTGGCGGACTTTGTGCGCGGGCGCTATGGGAACCGGTGGCTGGCTCTGGCGATTGCGGTGACGGGCATCCTGGCGCTGATGCCGTATATTGCGCTGCAGTTGGTGGGGATGAAGGTGGTGTTTGAGGCGATGGGGCTGCATGGCGAGATGCCGCTGATCATCGCGTTTGTGATTTTGGCGACGTACACGTATTCGAGCGGGCTGCGGGCGCCGGCGGTGATCGCGGTGGTGAAGGACTTGATGCTGTACATCATGGTGTTTGCCGCGATTATTTATCTGCCGATCAAGCTGGGCGGGTATGCGCACATCTTTGCGGTGGCGAGCGCGGCGCTGGCGACGCATAAACCGGCGGGGTCGATTGCGCTGCGGCCGCAGCAGTACCTGGGGTACTCGACTTTGGCGATTGGGAGCGCGATTGCGCTGATGCTGTATCCGCATACGGCGACAGCGGTGCTGAGTGCGAAGAATGCGAATGTGGTGCGGCGCAATGCGGCGCTGCTGCCGGCGTATAGCCTGCTGCTGGGGATGATCGCGCTGCTGGGGTACATTGCGCTGGCGGCGGGCGTGCAGACGAAGGATACGAGCGCTGCGGTGCCGCTGCTGTTTTTGAAGATGTTTCCGGAGAGCTTTGCGGGGTTCTGCCTGGCGGCGATTGCGGTGGGCGCGCTGGTGCCGGCGGCGATCATGTCGATTGCGGCGGCGAACCTGTTTACGCGGAACGTGCTGGGTGGGTTTGTGCGGACTCCGCTGACGCATAAGCAGGAGTCGACGGTGGCGAAGCTGGTGAGTCTGGCGGTGAAGTTCGGTGCGCTGTACTTTGTGCTGGCGCTGCCGGTGACGTATGCGATCCAACTGCAGCTGCTGGGTGGGGTGTGGATGACGCAGCTGTTTCCGGCGGTGGTGATTGGCGCGTTTACGCGGTGGCTGAATCCGTGGGCGCTGCTGTGCGGATGGGTGGCGGGGATGTACTGCGGGACGTGGATGGCGTGGTCGCTGGGGCTGAAGAGCTCGGTGTACCCGCTGCACCTGTTTGGCAGCACGTATGCCATGTATGCAGCGGTGCCCGCGCTGCTGTTGAATCTTGCGGTTAGCGGGGCGCTGACGCTGGCGCTGCGCGCGGCGAAGGCCGGCGAGGGCAGCGATGCGACGGTGGTGGAGGACTACGCGTAGAAGGGCGTTTGGACGCCGTATTGATTGTGTACACATTTGTAGCCATAATAGAGGTGTTCGTTGGCGGAGAATGATCTGCAGTTTGAGTGGGACGATGAGAAGGACCGGACGAACCGAATTAAGCACGGGCTTTCGTTCAATACCGGCGCATCGATCTTCAACTCTCCTACCGTGGAGCAGATGGATGATCGAGAAGATTATGGTGAGGTGCGATATGTCGCGCTTGGTCGAGTCGAGACGATGGTGTTGAAGGTGGTCTACACGATACGTGGGCCGAAGCAATTCCGAATCATTAGCGTACAGAGGGCTAACAGACATGAGCGAGAGTTCTACTATCGTGCGACGTTCGTTGAGTGAGGTCAATGAGATCCGCCGTAGAGGGGAGGACCCCATTGACCCAAATGCACCAGAGGCGGAGTCGCTGGGAGCGGAATTCTGGAAGAACGCGAAGGTGGTGGTGCCAGCGGGGAAGACGTCGGTGCATCTGCGGCTGGATAGCGATGTGGTGGAGTGGTTTCGGGAGCATGGCAAGGGGCACTTGACGCGAATGAATGCGGTGCTGCGCGCGTATGTGGATGCACATAGGCGCTCGGTGTAGGTTCGGTGGGCTGACGCTACAATGGAGAGATGATTAAGGGACTGACAGCAGTGGCGCAGGTCGCCACGGAAGAGGCATGGTCGCAGCTGAATGAGTTGTTCGGCGCGCTAGGGTTTGAGAATGGCAAGGGCTGGGACGATGGTACTGGCAAGGGTGCGGCATATCTTGCGCCGTTGGGGAACCTGGAGCTCATTACAGGGCGCGCGCCCGCAGTGCCGACGCTGCTGGTTGAGGTGACACAGCTAGAGGCTGTGCATACGGCGGTGAAGGCGTGGGTGGCGAAGTATCCGGCTAGCCAAGTGGGTGAGGTCGCGGCGACGCACTGGAACTCGCGGCTGTTTGTGCTGAAGCTTGCGGGGGATGTTGAACTGGGGTTCTGGGAGTCGGAGAATCCGCTGCATGGCAAGCCGGTGGCGATTGAGGGTGACCTCTCGGCTGCGGGGAAGAAGTTTGCGATTGTGGTGGCGCGGTGGAATGCGGTGATCACTGATCGGCTGCTACAGGGGTCGCTGGATGCGCTGATGCGGTCGGGCTGCAAGCGCGAAGATATTGAGATTGTGCGCGTGCCGGGGGCGTGGGAGATTCCTTCTGCGGCGCGGACGCTGGCGGAGACGAAGCGGTTTGTGGGGATCATCACGCTGGGTGTGCTGCTGCGCGGCGAGACGGCGCACTATGAGGCGATCTACAACGAGGTGTCGCGCGGGATTGGGCAGAGCCAGCAGGAGACGGGTGTGCCTCATGCGTTCGGCGTGCTGACGTGCGAGACGCTGGAGCAGGCGCTGGACCGTGCCGGGCTGAAGGCCGGGAACAAGGGCTTTGAAGCTGGGATCGCGGCGATCGAGATGGCGTCGATCCAGGAGAAGATTGCCGGGGTGAGCAAGTAATGGGGACGCGGCGTAAGTCTCGTGAACTGGCGATGCAGATGCTGTTTCAGGGGGACCTCGGGAAGCAGAAGCCCGAGGAGGTCGAGGAGCTGTTCTGGGAGTCGCGTGAAGATGTGGACGATGAGACGCGGGGGTTCGCGACGGACATTCATCGGCTGGCGACCACGCGCGAGGATGAGGTGGACAAGCTGATCGAGAAGCATGCGCAGAACTGGCGGCTGGAGCGCATGGCGACGGTCGATCGCAACCTGTTGCGCGCGGCGACGGCGGAGATGCTGGGGTTTCCGAAGACGCCGGCGGCGGTGGTGATCAATGAGACGCTGGAGATTGCGCGCCGCTATGCCGCTCCAGAGAGCATGAACTTTCTGAATGGCGTGCTGGATGCGATTGGGCATGATCTGTTGCAGCAGAGGCTGGAAAAGACAGGGAATCGGGAATAGGGAGTAGGGAGTAGAAATGCGAAGGCCGCCCGATTGGGCGGCCTTCTTTGTGTCTACTTGCTACAGCTTCTTAGTTGAGGGTCTTCTTTGGCTTCTGGGCGATCAGGTCGATGGGAGCGGTACCGGTGCCGGTGGCGAGAGGCAGCGCTGGAGTGAGCACGCTGGTCTCGGTAGCGGTGGTGCCGCTGATGGTGAAGACATGGACCTGGTTGTCTCCGGAGGTGCCGGCGTAGAAGGTGGTGCCGTCGGTGGAGAAGACGCCGGAGATCGGCGCGGAGGCTGCTGTGGCTCCGTTGCCGAGGGTGATGGGAACGAGAGTGCCAGCACCGGAGGCCGAGGGGATGTACTCCGGCAGGATGCCGCTGGAGCCGGAGTAGGTGACGAAGGCCAGAGAGGAGTTGGCTTCCGGAATCACCTTAGTGATGGCCGTGGCGGTGATACCGGTAAGCGGTGTGGTAGTGAAGGTGGTGGGGAAGTAGTTGGTGGGGAGCGCGGTGCCTGCGGGTGGGCAGGCAGCCTGCTCAGGGTTAGTTTTGGGGGCTGTTGGATTTACGGTGCCGCTTAGATTGACGTCGGTGAGGGTGGGTGTGCCGGAGGCGGTGGCACCGATGATGTGCAGGCCATCGTTGGTCGCGGCAAGCTTGTCGGTGGGTGTGGGCGCGGACGACTCACTCGCCAGAGGAGCGAAGTTGTTGACCACAGTTTGCGGCGTGCCTGTGCCAGTGAGTGTGCCGACGGGGCAGTAGCTGCGGGCCTCGGTGTACTGGCCGGCGAAGAAGGCCCCGACGCTGGGAACCATCACAGCGGCATCGGTGTATGCCTGGTCTTTGCCGTCGAGAGTGGTCTCTTCCCAGTTGGTGAAGGCGGAATAGGTGAGGATCTGATTCTTGCCTTGCAGGGTGATGTAGACGGTCTGCGAGTCTGGCGACCACCTGGCGCTGTTGGCGACGCCGCCGTAGCTGCTGATGACAGCACTGCTGGAGGCACTGTAGAGCGAGACGGTCTGACGGACGGGGTCGGTGACGACGACGGTGGAACCGTCCGGGGAGACGGCCAGGACGGTGCCGGGGACGTTCTCATTTACGGCTCCGATGGTGTTGGTAGCCGTGCTGATGGTTTGAAGACCCTGGGAGCTGCCGAGGTAGATGGTCGACCCGTCCTGCGTGATGACCATGGAGTTGGGCACGTACTGCAGCTTGATGGCCGAGCTGATCTGGCCGAGCGTGAAGTCGCGCGGTGTGACGTACTGGGACTGCGTGCTGCCCATGTAGATCACTTCGCTGGCCGTGCCGGGGGCGGTGATGGTGACCCCGTTGGAGGTGATCGGCTGGCCGTTGCCGAAGAGGCCGATCTGGCTGAAGGGCGCCGGGTTGCAGCTGCCGGGCAGGCAGACGGCGGTGAGGACCGCGGTTCCCGGATAGGTGGGAGTGACCGAGCCGACGGCTGCGGGAATGGTCTGCGGCGTGGTGGACTGGAACTCCAGGCTGAGGCCGTTCAGCGTAACGCCGTTGGTGTCCTTGACGACGGTGGTGAGTGGCAGCAGGTTGTTGGGGCCAACGGTGGCGCTGGTGGCACCCGTGGGGGTTTGAAGGGTGATGCTGGCTGGCGGGCAGGTGGAGAAGAAGCCTGACTGCGTGGCGGTGGAGGAGTTCGAGACGTTGGCGGTGATGAGCGTGCTGCCGGGCAGGTTGGCGGTGGCGATGCCGTTTTCGTCGATGGTGACGATGCCGGAGCTGAGCGGCGAGTAGCTGATGTGGCCAACCGAGCAGGTGACGTTGTCCGCTGGCGAGGTGCCGCCGTTGGCGTAGATGCGAGCGACCAGCTGCCCCGTCTGGCCCTGCGAGAGGCACTTGCCGGCGGTATAGACGCCGGTGGTGGCGGAGGGGCTGGTGCCGACGGTGTTATTCGGGCAGCAATCCGTGCCGGGGTCGGTGGTGCAGGAGGCCGTGGCGCCGCCGAGAACGATGCCCGTGACGACCGGATGCACGTAGATAGCGATGCCGTTGGAGGTAGCACCGCCTCCTCCTTCGGCCGTGGCGGTGACGTAGGCGAGGGAGCCGTTGGGGATGAAGTTGATCGTCGGAGCCGCGGTGTAGGTGACGGTGACGACGTCGTTCTTCTGCACGGCGAGGATGCCGGAGGTGATGGTCTGTGTGGTCGTGACGCCACTGTCGGTCAGCGTGATGGATGTGACCGTGCCTCCTATGAACTGGAGCGCGCCTGGGTTGGCGGCGGTATAGGTATAGTTGACGGGGCTGCCTGTGGCCGCAGGGACCGAGAGCGTGATCGTGGGAGCCTGGGTGGGCGGCGTGGCGTAGGGCTGGCAGACCGTGTAGTCCTGGATACCGCCGCCGGTGTTGCGGTTCCAGATGCCGGCGCAGACCTGGCCGGTGGAGGGGTTGATGTCCGCGACGGCCATATTGCTGGTGGCATAGATCCACTTGGAGACGCTGACAGAGGCGCCTTTGCAGTCGATGGCGGTGGCAGAGAGGGCCGAGCCGATCTGGGTGTAGTTGAGCGATTCGCCGGTGGTGGCGAGGGTCGGAGAGAGAGAGATGCTGGCGATCTGACCCGTGGCCGGACCGGAGTCGCCGCCGTTGCAATAGACAACGGTAGCCGCGTGATGACCGCAGCCGACGACGGAAAGACCGACGGGGAGCGCACTCACCGACGCAAGACACAAGCCAATTATTCTGACCCAACGCACAGCACTTCGTGAAAACAACCGCACTAAGAACCTCCCCGCTCAACCGGAACTGAAGCTGAACGGTCTTTCCCGCCAACCTTACGCACTCCGAGTTACCAGTTTAGGGGTTGGACGTGGATGGGGCAAGGAGGGTGAGGCCGAAAGCGAGTGATAAGTGACAAGCGGTAAGTGAAAAGGAAGAGGCGGCAGGATGAACCCGCCGCCCGCTTCGTTAAACCGGGAAAAGACCGAACCGTCTCCATCCCGGATTGGTGACCGTTTATCCCCTACTTCGCTGGCATGTACTCGGCGAACCATTTGACCTCGCGGGCCATGCGGTCGGCGATGTGGGCGGGGTTGCGGAAGCCGTGGCCTTCGTCGGGGTAGATGACGAGCTGGGTTTTGACACCCATCGCTTTGAGGGCGTGCCACATCTCGAAGGACTGCGGGGCGGGGCACTCGCCGTCGCGGTCGCCGACGATGATGAGCATCGGGGTTTTGGACTTGTGGATGTAGGTGATGGCCGAGGACTTCGCGTAGACCGCCGGGTCGTCGTAGACGCTGGCGCCGAAGAAGGGGACCATCCACTGGTCGATGGAGTTCTCGCCGTAGTAGCTCTGCCAGTTGGAGATGCCGGCGCCGGCGATGATGGTGGCGAAGCGGTCGGTCTGGGTCTCGGCGAACATGCTCATGAAGCCACCGTAGCTCCAGCCGGTGAGGCCTTCGCGGTGCTTGTCGATGGGGTACTTGGCTTCGAGCATGTCGAGGCCCTTGAGGATGTCGCGGAGGTCGCCGTAACCGAAGTCCTTGCGGTTGGCCTGGACGAACTTTTCGCCCTGGCCGAAGCTGCCGCGGGGGTTGGGCTGGAACTCGAAGTAGCCGTGCTCGGCCCAGTTGCCGCCACCGAAGCGTGAGCCGACCGAGGAGGATGGGCCGCCGTGGACGGTGACGATGAGGGGATACTTCTTCGCGGGGTTGTAGTTGGCCGGGAAGGTGAGCCAGCCCTGGACGTGGAAACCTTCGTTCTCCCACTCAACGGACTCGGTGCGGGCGGCGGGTTTGAGGCCTACGTTAAGGTGCGTGAGCTGCTTCTCATAGCCAGTGCGGCCCACCCATACCTCGGGTGCGGCATTAATGCCCGACTTGGCGTAGGCGATGAGGCGGGCGGTAAAGGAGACCGTGACGGAGTCCTTGATGGCCCCGCCGGAGATGGTGGTCTGGCCGAGATCGAGCGTGGAGTTCGGGACGATCTCGCGTTTTGCGATGTTGACATCGGGCAGGAGCGTGCTGCCGCGGCGGTCCTCGACGATGCCGATGGTGCCGTTGTTGAGCCAGGCTTCGAAGCAGGGGGTGCCGTCGATGTTGGGGGTGACGTCGGTGGGCTCGCCGCCTTTGCTGTCGACGACCCAGACGTCACCGCCGGTGGAACCCTGGTCGGACATCAGGCCACCGATGAAGGCGATCTTGCTGCCGTCGGGGGAGTAGCGCGGGACGGCGAGTTGCAGACCGTGCATCGCAGTGGTGGTGGTGTTGGGGTCGAAGACGACGGTGGGCGCAGAGCCTGAGGCTACCGGCTCACTGTAGAGCTTCGCGATCCACCAGGTGTTTTCGCCGGGAGGGTTGGCGGCGGTGTAGGCGATCTTCGCGGAGTCGGGGCTCCAGCCAAATTCGTAGACGTGGAGTTTCTCCGGGGTGACCCAGTCACCGTTGCCGGTGGCGGCATCCACCTTGTAGATGCGCTGGATTTCGACGTGGTCTTCGCCGATGACGCCGTCCCAGGGAGGCATGGCGTCGAGGGCGCCAGCGGAGCGGGTGGCGTTCTCGACGAAGAGGAAGGCGATGGATTTGCCGTCGGGCGAGTATGCCATCTCGTGGAGCTCACCGATGAGGTGGGTGAGCTGCTTGAACTGGCCGGTGGCGCGGGACCAGAGGAGGACTTCTTCCTGGCCCTTTTTGGCATCGGTGGCACAGGTGGAGAGGATGGCGAGGGTCTGGCTGTCGGGCGACCAGATGGGATCTTCGGTGGTGCAGCCGGCCGGGCCGGGGGGTGTGAGGAGCTTGTCCTGCTCCGAAGTGCGGGCAGGGTCGATGACGGAGACCAGATGCAGTGCGCCGCCACCGCGGCGGCCGACGATGTAGGTTACGAACGCGCCGTCGGGGGAGATGGCGACGCCGGACGGCGTGACGGCGCGCTCGGCCCGCTGGGCAGAGAGCGATGCCGGGAGCGCGAGGAGCGATAGAGAGCAGGCGGCGGCTGCGATAGGCAGCAGGTGGGCGCGGTGGAAAAGGTTCATGGTGGAAAGGCTATCACCGTGGGGTGGCGGTGTGTCGTAAGGAGAAGTACGGAGGGCGATTGAGGCGGTGAGTGTCCTGGCGGTGGCTCCCCCGGGTTTTGGCTGCAAGATCCGCAGCGGATTGGGGTTAGGCTCGTAACCGCCATTGTGGTGACTTTGGTCGCCGAGCTGGCTTGAGCTGTCAAAGAACGGGTTTAATGGGAAAGACCCAGCGCTGGGCCGGGTCTTTTGTGTCTTCGCTGTTATTGTATCGCGCGTGTCAAGGGAGGCCGAGTGCTCATGAACCCGGAAAGCAGACCTTGGGGCTAAAGCCCACTTCATTCGATTGAGCCCTATGAGACCCGAGGCTGAAGCCTCGGGGTACCTATGTTCAGCGGGTGGCGACGAGCATGACGCGGTTGGGTTCGATGTGACAGGTGTGGCCGGGTGTGGCCTCCCAAGTGGTGCCGCCGACGTAGGTGACCTGGGTGAGGTCGATGCTGCGGATGGAGGTGATGCCCTTGATGCCGAGCTGGGTGTAGCCGTCGGCACCGGGTGCGACGCCAAGCCGAAGGGTGGCGGGGGTGTCGATGATGCCTGAGGAGCCGGAGCCGGTGGCGACGACGGGCGTGGTATGCGGCTGGGGCGTGAGGCCGTGGACGATGACTCGCAAGGAGGTGATGCCGAGGCCGCCGGGGTTCTTGATGGTGAGCTGCACCTGCTGGGAGATGGCGGCGTGGGTGCCGGAGTCGACGATAACCGTGCCGGGGGTGGTGGTGAGTTGGGCGCGGAAGCCGACGGGGCAGGAGGACTGCTGCTGGGATGGGTTGGTCACTTCGGCCTGCACCATAGCAGTCTGCGCGGCTGCGGTGAAGGGAAGGGTGACGAGAGCGATTGCTGCTGTGTGGGTGAGGGTGCGGCGCATGAGGGAACCTCCGGGAGTCGGTGGTACTTGCGGCGTACAGGAGAAGGATACTCCTGGGTTGGACGTGTGGGCGAGGGGAAGGTCTGTTGAGACCCGGGGCTGAAGCCCCTTTGTTGAGGGGTGCTGGTTTCAGGGGCCTGAAGGCCCCTGCTCCCTCCGGGTCTGCTCGCGCCTTTGGCGCTTGCTGCGGCAAAGGCGGGGGCTTCGGCTACGCCCTTTGGGCTGCGCTCAGGATGATGGCGTAGAACAGGCAACGACAAGAACAAGAGCAACCGCAGGTCTCTCCGCTACGCAGGACGATAAAACTGTCCTGCTTCGGTCGAGATGACACATCTGTAGGGTCTGTAGGGAGTGAAGAGAACAGTTGGAGCGAAGAAAACAGTCTTAGTCTGTGCGCACGACGCGATGGAGGATGACCTCGCGGAGGTCGATGAAGCCGAGGCGGTGGTAGAGGGCGATGGCGTTGGCGTTGTTGGAGGCGACGTGGAGGACGCTCGTGGCGTCGAGCGTGCGCTGTATGTGGATGAGCTTGCGGAGGAGCTGGGCGGCGTAGCCGTGGCCTCGGTGGGCTGGGTGGGTGCAGAGGCCGCTGATCTCGCGCCAGATAGGGTTGGGCGCGTTGGGGGCGGGGTTGGGCGTGGAGCAGATGAGGCGCTCGCCGCACATGGCGATGAGTTGGCCGGCGGTGTCGCGGATGCCGAAGTAGTGGCCCATGACGTGGGTGCGGAGGCGGAAGAAGCCGGGGAAGGCGATGTTGGTGAGGGAGACCATCTCGGCTGCGTGGGAGCTGTTGAGCGGGAGGATGGTGGCGTCGCTGGGGGCTTCGGGTAAAGGGAGGTCGCCGGGGTAGAGCATCTGAAGGCAGGTGATGGTGTTGTCGTGGGTGAGGCCGGGGATGGTGGGTGGGGCGTCGTGGAAGAGCCAGGTGTGCTCGCCGGGGGCGAGGAGGTCGTGGAGGTTGGCGAGGGCTTCGGGGGTGTTGGTGGCGACGGCGGCGAAGGGAGCGATGTCGGCGGGGTATTTGGAGGCCAGGCCGAGAGATTGGGAGAGGTGGCGGTGCTCGGTCAAGAGGGCGCTGCGGGGGGCGTCGGCGAAGGGGTCGAGCGTCTCGGGCATGAGGATAGGGTACGCTCGCGCCTTTGGCGCTTGCTGCGGTAGACGCAGGTCTCTCCACTGCGCATCGCGATGCTCCGGTCGAGATGACACTTCATGGGTGGGTGGGGAATCCTGTGAACCCACGTCTCGGAAGCGAGACGTGGGGCACCCCGCATCCTCCCTAAAATCAATAAATAAACTGCGTCCACTCCTTTGTCTTGCACCATTGCTGAGAGTCTGAAAGCATAATTTGGCATGAAGCTTATAGGGATGTTCGGGGTGTTTATTCTCGTCGCGGCAGTGTGTGCGCTGAAGTTCTCCCAGCATCCCATCATTTGGCTTGTCGGCCTGACAGCCTCAATCCCGCTATTCGCTGCCATTGCGGGAGCATTTCTGCGATCCAATCAAAAATCAAATTGATTCACACCCAAAGTGCGTTTTTGTTGACTCCAGCCGCACCTCTTGATACAGTGAGAAGGTTCCGCGAGTATCCGGAACGCGCTGTCTTGAAGAGGCGCTGCCGTCTGGATGAGGCTTAGTTGCTGGGGAGAGATGGACGCAGCCCCGCACTACACTGGATACAAGAGATGTTCCGCAAGTCTCCCTGAGGCTGGATTTCGGGGAGCGGTTACGATGCGGCCCTATCTATCGCGCCTGCGACACCCTTCTCCCTGCCGCACTCAAAGCGGGACCCCATGAGGACGGGCTATGCGGGCCGAAACAGCGCGAAACGGAGTTGATCCGGACGAAATCGTTCAGGCATCAGCCACCGTCGACTGTTCATCGCCTTGAGTGTTGTTTGGCAGTAACGCGGTAAAACGCGTGGTTGTATGCGCAGTGGAGTTTTACGGCCGCGCGCAGGATTCAGAACTTCGCCGGAGCTGCGGGCTTTTGGAAACGAAAGCTATGCGGGCTCCGCCTTCTGTGCGTTTGCATGGAAGTAGCGCGAGAGGAGCTGCCCTGCGCCGTGTCCGAGAGAGAAATCGGAAGCCCGGCTGCGAAGGTAGACCGGAGTTGCATAAGGAAGAGGTTTTAGAAGTGCCTACATTTCATCAGCTCGTGAAGCAGGGCCGGACGCCGACCCGTTATAAGACCGCCTCGCCTGCGCTGCAGGGTTCGCCCCAGCGTCGCGGCGTCTGCACGCGTGTGTACACGCAGACCCCCAAGAAGCCGAACTCGGCGCTGCGTAAGGTTGCGCGTGTTCGCCTGACCAATGGCATCGAGGTCACGACGTACATTCCGGGCATCGGCCACAACTTGCAGGAGCACTCGATTGTGCTGATCCGCGGCGGCCGTGTGAAGGATCTCCCGGGTGTTCGTTACCACGTTGTTCGCGGCACGCTGGATTCGGTTGGCGTTGCGAACCGCAAGCAGAGCCGCTCGAAGTACGGCGCGAAGAGGCCGAAGGCTGCCGCCAAGTAGAGATTTGTGGCGAAGCGGAGAAGCAGATTCCTCCGCTTCGCTACGGAATGACAAGGTTTTGTAGTAGTTCAATCAGGCCCAGCTCGTGAGAGGTTGACCGCGCTGGGGGAAGAAGAAAAGAGAGAGTATGCCGCGTAAAGGTTTTGTAGCAAAGCGTGAGGTTGCAGCCGATCCGATCTACGGTTCGACGCTGGTGACCAAGTTTGTGAACAGCATGATGTGGGGCGGCAAGAAGTCGACTGCTCAGGGCATCTTCTATGCCGCGATGACCAACCTGGAAGCCAAGGGTGGGGATGAGGCGCTGAAGCTGTTCAAGAAGGCTGTCGAGAATGTGAAGCCCATGCTGGAAGTGAAGAGCCGCCGCGTCGGTGGTGCGAACTACCAGGTGCCGATCGAGGTGAACCCGGAGCGTCGCACGTCGCTGGCGATTCGGTGGCTGGTGAGCTATGGCCGCAGCCGTGGCGAGAAGGGCATGGTGGAGAAGTTGACCGCCGAGCTTCTCGACGCTGCCAATGGCCGCGGCGCCGCGATGAAGAAGAAGGAAGATGTGCATCGCATGGCGGAAGCGAACAAGGCGTTTGCTCACTACCGCTGGTAGTTGAAGAGTAGGGAATAGGGAGCAGGGAATAGGGATTAGAAAGCTCCCTGCTCAAGACGAAGTTTGATTTACCGCGGACTTGGTGTCCGCAGAAAAGAAGATACCGTGGCACGCACAGTACCTCTCGCAAAATGCCGGAACATCGGGATTATGGCTCATATCGACGCCGGCAAGACGACGACGACCGAGCGCATCCTCTTCTATACGGGTGTGAACCACCGTATCGGTGAGGTGCACGAGGGCACCGCCACCATGGACTGGATGGAGCAGGAGCAGGAGCGTGGCATCACGATCACCTCTGCTGCGACCACCTGCACGTGGAACGGCATTCGCATCAACATCATCGACACCCCCGGCCACGTGGACTTCACGGCCGAGGTGGAGCGCTCGCTGCGCGTGCTGGATGGCGCGTGCGCGTGCTTCGATTCGGTGCAGGGTGTGCAGCCGCAGAGTGAGACGGTGTGGCGCCAAGCGAACAAGTACAAGGTGCCGCGCATCTGCTTCATCAACAAGATGGACAAGGCGGGCGCGAACTTTGAGTACGCGACCTCGACCCTTGTTGCGCGTCTCGGCGCGAAGGCGATTCCGATCCAGATTCCGATTGGCGAAGAGGCGAAGTTTGCCGGCGTCGTGGACCTGGTGGAGATGAAGGCGATCCTCTGGCACGACGAGACCATGGGCGCGAAGTATGACGTCGAAGAGGTCCCGGCGAACCTGAAGGAGAAGGCCGAGAAAATGCGCACGGAGCTCATCGAGGCCGTTGCCGACTCCGACGAGGACGTGATGCACAAGTACCTCGAAGGCGAGGAGATCACGATCCCCGAGCTGAAGAAGGCGATCCGCAAGGCGACGATCGCTATGCATGTCTTCCCGGTGCTGTGTGGTTCGAGCTTCAAGAACAAGGGTGTGCAGACGCTTCTGGATGCGGTGGTCGAGTACCTGCCGAGCCCGCTGGATGTGCCGCCGATTGAGGGCACGGAGCCGGGCGAGCCGGAGACCAAGCTGCTGCGTCACGCGGACGATACCGAGCCGCTGGCTGCGCTGGGCTTCAAGATCATGACCGACCCGTTTGTCGGGCAGCTGATCTTTATCCGGATCTACTCGGGCATTTTGAAGACGGGCGATTCGGTTCTGAATCCGCGTACGGGCAAGACGGAGCGCATCGGTCGTCTGCTGAAGATGCATGCGAACAAGCGCGAAGAGATCACGGAGATCATGGCTGGCGATATCTGCGCGGCTGTGGGCCTGAAGAACCTGAACACGGGCGACACGATCTGCAGCGAGAAGGCGCCGATTCTGCTGGAGTCGATCGACTTCCCCGCGCCGGTGATCGAAGTGGCCGTGGAGCCGAAGACGAAGGTCGACCAGGAGAAGATGGGCATGGCGCTTGCCAAGCTCGCCCAGGAAGATCCGACGTTCAAGGTCCGCACCGACATCACCAATGGGCAGACGATCATCGCCGGTATGGGTGAGCTTCACCTGGAGATCATCGTCGACCGCATGATGCGCGAGTACAAGGTCGAGGCGAACGTCGGTAAGCCGCAGGTGAACTACCGCGAGACGATCCGTTCCAACGGTGAGGCCGAGGGCAAGTACATCCGCCAGACGGGTGGTTCGGGTAACTATGGGCATGCGAAGATCCGCATCTCGCCGAACGAGCCGGGCAAGGGCTATGAGTTCTCGAACGACACCAAGGGCGGCACGATTCCCAAGGAGTACATCAAGCCGATCGATCAAGGCATCCAGGAAGCGATGCTGGGCGGCGTGCTTGCGGGCTACGAGATGGTCGACATCAAGGTGAGCCTGTACGACGGCAGCTACCACGATGTCGATTCGAACGAAATGGCATTCAAGATCGCCGGTTCGATGGCGTTCAAGGAAGCCGCTCGCAAGGCCAAGCCGGTGTTGCTGGAGCCGGTGATGGCGGTTGAAGTGACCGTGCCGGAAGAGTACATGGGCACGATCATCGGCGACCTGAACTCGCGCCGCGGCCGCATTGAAGGTATGGAGATGGTCGGCGGTGTGCAGGCGATCAAGGCCACTGTGCCGCTGTCGACGATGTTCGGTTATGCGACAGCGATGCGTGGATCGACGCAGGGCCGTGCGAACTTCTCGATGGAGTTCAAACAGTATGAAGAGGCGCCCCGCTCGGTCTCGGACGAGATCATTGCGAAGGTTGCCGGCGCGAAGGATAAGTAGCTTCGCGAAGGGTTTTGTAAGTGGTACGTAAGCCGCGTGCTGGAGCCGGTTGAATGCAACCGGCGCGCGCAGAACAAAGGTTATGCAGTACACCAACGACGGAGATATGAGTCATGGCGAAGGAAAAGTTTGATCGCAGCAAGCCGCATGTGAACGTGGGAACGATTGGTCATATTGACCATGGGAAGACGACGTTGACGGCGGCGATCACGAAGGTGCTGTCCAAGCACAACCCGAAGAACAGCTTCCGTTCGTTCGATACGATCGACAACGCTCCTGAGGAGCGCGAGCGCGGTATCACGATCTCGACCTCGCACGTGGAGTATGAGACGGCGAACCGTCACTATGCGCACGTCGATTGCCCGGGCCACGCGGATTACATCAAGAACATGATCACAGGTGCGGCCCAGATGGACGGGGCGATTCTCGTCGTCGCGGCCACGGACGGCCCGATGCCGCAGACCAAGGAGCATGTGCTTCTGGCCCGCCAGGTTGGCGTGCCGTACATCGTGGTGTTCCTGAACAAGTGCGATGCGGTGGAAGATACCGAGCTGATCGACCTGGTCGAGATGGAAGTGCGCGAGCTGCTGTCGAAGTACGACTTCCCGGGCGATGACGTTCCGGTGATCCGTGGTTCGGCGCTGGGTGCACTGAACGGCGAAGCGCAGTGGGAAGAGAAGATCGACGAGCTGATGGAGGCGGTGGACAAGAACGTGCCGCAGCCGGACCGTCTTGTGGACCTGCCGTTCCTGATGCCGATCGAAGACATCTTCTCGATCTCGGGCCGCGGCACCGTGGTGACGGGCCGTATCGAGCGCGGCAAGATCAAGGTCGGCGAGGATGCCGAGATCGTCGGCTTCCGCGACACGCAGAAGACGGTTGTGACGGGCGTGGAGATGTTCAAGAAGCAGCTGGACGAAGGTCTGGCGGGCGACAACGCTGGTCTGTTGCTGCGCGGTATCGCGAAGGAAGATGTGGAGCGCGGCATGGTGCTGGCGAAGCCGGGATCGATCAAGCCGCACACGCAGTTCAAGGGCGAGATCTATGTGCTGTCGAAGGAGGAGGGCGGCCGTCATACACCGTTCTTCAACGGCTATCGCCCGCAGTTCTACTTCCGTACGACGGACGTGACCGGGTCGGCGAAGCTGCCGGAAGGTACGGAGATGGTGATGCCGGGCGACAACATCGCTCTGGAGATCACGCTGCATACCCCGGTCGCTATGGAGAAGGGTCTGCGGTTCGCTATCCGTGAGGGTGGTCGCACTGTCGGCGCTGGGACTATTACCGAGATCATCAAGTAACCACTGCGTGGTGGCGGGAGACGCGCTTCGCGCGTCAATGCCAAAACGCAAGTTTGATGGTTCGACAATCTAACGAGGGCTGCCGGTTGGTGCAGATGTTCATCACCGGCAGCCACTCTCAACCGATCTTTGATCAAAGCGTTCCTCTGGCTCACGCAAGCAAACGAACGCAGGAAAGAGTTTTGAAATGGCACAGCAGCGCATTCGTATCCGCCTGAAGGCGTATGACTATCGCGTCCTCGATACCTCCACCGGTGAGATCGTAGAGACCGCCAAGCGCACGGGCGCACAGGTTGCGGGACCGATTCCCCTGCCGACGATCAAGAACAAGTATTGCGTTCTGCGCTCGCCCCACGTCGACAAGAAGTCGCGCGAGGCTTTTGAGATCCGCACGCACAAGCGTCTGATCGACATCCTGGAGCCGACGCAGCAGACTGTCGACGCGCTGATGAAGCTCGACCTGCCCGCGGGCGTGGACGTCGAGATCAAGACGGTGACGAAGTAAAAGTTTAGTGGCGCATCTGGTGAAGCAGATTCCCCAGTGGGAATGAGAAACCAGAAGAGCAAAAGCAAGACAAAGCAGTACCTACAGTGACGCGATCAACGCGCCATGATGAGGAAAGGGAAGCATGAGCGTTACAGGGATTCTCGGTAAGAAGATTGGCATGACGCAGGTATTCGATGACGCGGGTGCGGTGCATCCGGTCACGGTGCTGAAGGTCGGCCCGTGTGTGATCACGCAGCTGAAGACCGCTGCGAAGGACGGCTACGATGCCGCCCAGATCGGCCTGGTTGAGTTTGTGAAGGCGAGCAAGGTGAACAAGGCGATGACCGGTCACTTTGCGAAGTCCGACGCGCCGCCGGTCAAGATGATCAAGGAAGTGGAGCTCGAGTCGGTCTCCGGCGAAGATGGCGACCAGTCGGCGAAGGCCGGCGACCGCATCACGGTCGAGATCTTCAGTGAGACGAAGTTTGTTGACGTCATCGGCACCTCGAAGGGCCGCGGCTTTTCGGGTGTTGTACGTCGGCATGGTTTTGGCGGCGGCCCCAAGGCCCACGGCCATATGTTCCAGGTCCAGGGTTCGATCGGCGCTTCGTCGTTTCCGTCGCGCGTGTTCCCTGGGCAGCGCATGCCCGGCCACTTTGGTACGGACCAGGTGACGGTGCGCAACCTCCGCATTCGCGGCATCGACCTGGAGGACAACCTCCTGCTCGTTGAGGGCGCGGTCCCCGGAGCTCGTGAAGGTTATGTGCTTGTGTCGAAGGCCAAGACTCCGCCGCGCGAGCGTCGTGGGTTTGCCGGTGCGGAGACCAAGGACGCGCTGAAGGCCAGCAAGAAGGCCGCAGCTAGCAAGAAGAAGTAGTCCTGCGCGGACGGCGAGTAACGCCTTCGGCGTGAAAGCCTCCGCAGGATTGAGTCAGTAGCAACCTCTGCCCGGGGAACAGACCGATTAGTGCAGACGAACAAAGTTACGGCGCGCCGCATCGATGGTGCGCGAGAAGAGAGAAGACGATGGCAGACATCAATGTAGTCAGTCTCGCAGGCAAGAAGGTCGGCTCGTTCGAACTCGACGAGATCTTTGCCGGCGAGGTCAATGAGGCCCTTCTGTGGGAGGCGGTGAAGCACTACCGCGCGAGCCTGCGTCAGGGTACGCACGCTACCAAGAACCGCAAGCTCGTTTCGGGCGCGGGTAAGAAGTTGTGGAAGCAGAAGGGCACGGGCCGCGCCCGCGTCGGTTCGATCCGCACACCGCTCTGGCGTGGCGGCGGTACGGTCCACGGACCCCAGCCGCGCAGCTATGAGTACCAGTTCCCGAAGAAGAAGCTGCTGGGCGCGCTGCGTTCGGCAATCGCTTCGAAGATCAATGACGGCAAGCTCGTCATCGTCGAAAACTTCGAGCTGTCCGAGGCCAAGACCAAGGCGTTCCGTTCGGCGCTGAACACGCTGGAAGCGAAGAAGACCGCGCTCGTGGTGGAGTCTTCGCAGCAGCTGAGCGAGAAGCTGTACCTGAGCTCGCGCAATCTGGACGGCGTGGAGCTTGTGCTCTCGTCGGAGGTCCACCCGTACGACCTGCTGCGCTATGAGCATGCGATCTTCTCCAAGGCCGCGTTCGAGACGCTGCAGGAGACGCTGAAGAAGAACACCTCGAAGCACAAGCACAACGAGAAGGAGGCTGCATAACATGCCTACCGTATATAACGTCATCCGCCGCCCGCTGATCACCGAAAAGGCGCTCACCTCGCGCGAGACCGAAGGTTCGCTGGTGTTTGAAGTGGCCGCCAACGCCACCAAGACCGAAGTGAAGCAGGCCGTCGAGCAGCTCTTCAACGTGAAGGTTGCCAGCATCCGTACTGCCAGCGTTCTGGGCAAGGAGCGCCGCCGCGGCAAGTTCGCAGGCTTCCTCCCTGACTGGAAGAAGGCGTATGTGCGCCTGAAGGCCGGCGAGAAGGTTCCTGACTTCGCAGCTGAAGTCTAAGAGCAGGGATTAGGGAGCAGGGAGTAGGGAATAGCCTGCTTCTGCTGAAAGATTTAGCACCATGTATCGCGCTGAACGATGAAGCAATAGATAAGCGCGGCAAAGGATTAGCACCATGCCGATTAAGAGTTTTCGACCGATTACACCGACGCTTCGCTTTCAGACGAAGCTCGTCAATGACGACATCACGACCGACAAGCCGCACAAGCCGCTGCTTGCGGTGAAGCCCCGCACGGGCGGGCGCAACAACATGGGCAAGCTAGTCATCCGCCACCAGGGCGGCGGGCACAAGCAGAAGCTGCGCATCATCGACTTCAAGCGCGAGAAGTACGGCATCCCCGCCACTGTTGCGACGATCGAGTATGACCCGAACCGCAGCTCGCGCATTGCGCTGGTGCACTACGCGGACGGCGAGAAGCGCTACATCATTCAGCCGATCGGGCTGAAGGTGGGCCAGAAGATCATGAGCGGCCCCGAGGCCGATATCCTTGTGGGCAACGCGCTGCCGCTGAAGAACATCCCGACCGGTACGATCGTGCACAACATCGAGCTGCGTCCCGGCAAGGGCGCGCAGATGGCCCGCTCGGCCGGCGCGCAGGTAAACCTGATCGCGAAGGAAGGCGACTACGCACTGCTGAAGCTACCCTCCGGCGAGACCCGCAAGGTGCTCGTGGAGTGCATGGCGACCATCGGCCAGGTTGGCAACACCGATCACGAGAACGTGACGATCGGCAAGGCCGGCCGCAACCGCTGGAAGGGCATCCGCCCGGCCAACCGTGGTGTGTCGATGAACCCGGTCGATCACCCGCACGGTGGTGGTGAAGGCAAGACCTCTGGCGGACGTCATCCGGTGACGCCGTGGGGCCAGCCGACACGCGGCTACAAGACGCGCAACAACAAGCGCACGGATGTGTTTATCGTGCAGCGCCGCAACAAGGGTAAGTAAGTAAGACAGGGAGTAGGGAGTAGGGAGTAGGGAGTAGGGAGTAGAAAGCCCTGAGCCTGCTGCCGATTCAAGCATTGAGCGCCCGGAGGAGCATCGAGATTGTCGATGCAGAAGGGCAACACCAAGTCGCAGCACTCCTCCTGCGATTCGTAGTATCGAGTACCTCACGGAGTTAGAAGATGTCACGCTCAACGAAGAAGGGCCCGTTTATCGACGCCCACCTGATGATCAAGATCGAAGCGATGAATGCGGCCAACGACAAGAAGGTCATCCGCACCTGGTCGCGCCGCTCGACGATCCATCCCGACATGGTCGGCCACACGATCGCCGTGCACAACGGCCGCAAGTTCATCCCGGTGTACTGCACGGAGAACATGGTCGGCCACAAGCTGGGCGAGTTCTCGGCGACACGCACGTTCAAGGGTCACTCCGCCAAGGCGTCAGATACGGCGAAGGCGAAGTAAGGAAATTTAGACAAGAAGCCTTTCGTTATTGGCTTTGAGTGTTCAAGGACATTGCAATGCAAAAGAAGATTGAACCGAAGAATCCCGAGTTCCGCGCTGAGGCCCGCTTCCAGCGGACCAGCCCGCAGAAGGCCAAGCTGGTGCTCGACCTGATCAAGGGCCTGCCTGTTGAGGCGGCTATCCATACCGTCGCGTTCACGAACAAGCGCATCGCGCCGGTGGTGGAGAAGGTGCTGCGTTCGGCTGTGGCCAACGCGGTCAACCTCTCCGACGAGCGCGGGCTCGACATCGACGTGGACAAGCTCTACGTGAAGACCGCGGTCGCCAACGAAGGCCCGCGCATGAAGCGCATCCGCCCTGCTCCGATGGGCCGTGCGTTCCGCTACCAGCGCCGTATCGCGCACATCATCATCACAGTGGCCGAGAAGAAGGCTGCCGTGGTTGAGGCTGAGGTGAGCACGCCGGCAGTAGAAGCGGCGACCAAGCCGGCCAAGAAGACGGCTGCCAAGAAGGCCCCGGCGAAGAAGGCCGCGGCCAAGAAGGCTCCCGCGAAGAAGGCGGCTGCGAAGTAAGTGTTCAGTGGGCAGTGAAGAGTGGTAAGACGCTCGGATCTCGCCCGTGCAGTAACGAGAAGTATTGGTGAGTGAGCCGGTCGAGTTTGACTTGATCTGATGAGGCCGGCCACAAAATCCGTGTAGTCCGCCGAATCGGCTCAACCGGTGATGGCGAGAAAAGAAGGAAGTTATGGGACAGAAAGTCCATCCGTATGGATTCCGCCTCGGGGTGAACAAGCCCTGGAAGTCGCGCTGGTTCGTCGAGCGCGGCTACGACAAGCTGCTGGTCGAGGACGTGAAGCTCAAGGCTGAGCTCCGCGAGAAGCTCAAGGCCGCCGGCGTCTCCTCCGTTGAGGTTGAGCGTCCGGGCAACAAGCTGCGTTTGATCATCCGCACTGCACGTCCGGGCATCATCATCGGCCGCAAGGGTGCTGAGATCGACAAGCTGAAGGCCGACATCCAGAAGCGCACCAACCGCGAGGTGTTCATCGACATCCTCGAGGTGAACAAGCCTGAGCTCGACGCTCAGCTGGTGAGCGAGAACATCGCTCTGCAGCTGGAGAAGCGCGTCAGCTTCCGCCGCGCGATGCGCAAGTCGGTTGATTCGGCGCTGCGCTTCGGTTGCAAGGGCATCAAGGTGCGCGTCTCGGGCCGCTTGAACGGCAACGAGATCGCCCGCTCGGAGTGGTATCTGCAGGGCCGTCTGCCGCTGCACACGCTGCGCGCGGACATCGACTACGGCTTCTCCGAGGCCCACACGACGTACGGCATTATCGGCGTCAAGACGTGGGTCTATCGTGGTGACATCTACGAGCAGAAGAAGCGTCGCGAGCCCGCTGCCATCACGACCGGCGCGTTCTAAGAGAAACAGGGAATGGGGAGTAGGGAATAGGGAGTAGAAACTCCTGATTTCCCACTCCCTGAGCCTGAAAACTGGCGATTTCATTGGCGTGCCAGTGAAATCTTTGCTAAACTTATTGAGTTTGGCCCTGAGTCTGCGCCCTGCCTCTTTGAGGCTCGCGTGCAGAGACCCTGGTCAGCGACCTTCTCGCTTGATTTGTTCCGTATGAAGACGGCGAGGTCTTCGCTTCAGTTCGCCTCCATTGGCTTTACAAAGGACTTACTATGCTTTTGCCCAAGAAAGTTAAGTATCGCAAGCAGCAGCGCGGCCGTATGTGCGGCAAGGCGTGGCGCGGCTCCGATATCTCCTTCGGTGACTACGGCCTCAAGGTCATGGAGTGCGGTTACATTACCGACCGCCAGATCGAGGCGTCGCGTATCGCGATGACCCGCTTCATTAAGCGCGGCGGCAAGGTCTGGCTGCGCCTGTTCCCGGACAAGCCGATCACCAAGAAGCCCGCCGAAACCCGTATGGGTAAGGGCAAGGGTGCGCCGGACCACTGGGTTGCCGTTGTGCGCCCCGGCAAGGTGCTGTTCGAGATGGAAGGCGTGCCAGTCGAGATCGCGAAGGAAGCGATGCGCCTGGCGGCCCACAAGCTGCCGCTCAAGACGACGTTTGTTGTGCGCCCTGGCTTTGTAGCACCGGTGGCTGCCAAGTAAAGATTTTCGTCATTCCCGGAGAAGCAGATTTCCTCCGGGAATGGCCAAGAAAAAATGCAATGCCGTTCAGGCGGTAAGAAAGAAGTTATCTATGGAACTCGACAAGATTCGCGGTTTGAGTGACGAGGAGTTGAAGGCTGAGGAGGCGAAGGCCGCCGAGCAGCTCTTCCGCATCCGGTTCGCCAAGAGCCTCGGCAAGCAGGATGGTATTGGCAACATCCGCTCTCTGAAGGTGGACATCGCACGTATCAAGACCATCGCGCGTGAGCGTTCGCTGGCAGGAAAGGCAGGTAAGTAAACATGGCGATCACTACCACCACTCCCGCCACCACCGAAAAGGCCGCTTCTCACCGTACCGAGAAGGTCGGTCTGGTTGTTTCGACCAAGATGGACAAGACCATCGTTGTCGAGATCGAGATGCGCAAGGCGCACCCGAAGTACAAGCGCGTGCTGAAGTCGAACAAGAAGTTCTACGCGCACGATGAGCAGAACTCGGCGCGCATGGGCGACATGGTCCGCATCCGCGAGACCCGTCCCCTGTCGAAGCTGAAGCGCTGGAACCTCGAAGAGATCATTCGCCGCTCGTCTCTGTCGGCACTGCCCGACGAGAAGCCGGTTGCGGTCAAGTAGCTTTTTCGCTGAGAGATTTTTAGGAGATTCATCATGGCAGTTCAAATGCGCACAATGCTTGCCGTCGCCGATAACTCGGGCGCACGCAAGCTCCAGGTGATCCTGCCGCTGGGCGGCGGTCTCGGCAAGAAGGCTGGCCTGGGCGACGTTGTTACGGCGGCCGTCAAGGAAGCTTCGCCCGATGGCACGGTCAAGAAGGGCAAGGTCGTGAAGGCGGTCATCGTCCGCACGCACAAGGAGTATCGCCGCAAGGACGGCACCTACATTCGCTTCGATGAGAACGCGGCTGTGGTGATCAACGATGCGATGGAGCCGGTCGGCACCCGCGTGTTCGGGCCCGTCGCCCGCGAGCTCCGCGAGAAGAAGTTTTTGAAGATCGTTTCGCTTGCGCCGGAAGTTATCTAGGGCATAAAAGCGAAGAACTTTTTGCTTATTTTCCTTTATCCGGATTCCGGCTCCGTATCGCCGAGGCAACACGAAAGAGAGTCATCATGGCAAAGATCAAGCGTAACGACCAGGTAGTAGTCATCGCCGGTAAGGATAAGGGCAAGAAGGGCCGCGTTCTGCGCGTCATCGTCGACAAGCAGCGCGTGCTGGTCGAAGGCGTCGGCATGATCAAGAAGCACATGAAGCCGAACCCGCAGCGCAACCAGGCAGGCGGCATCCTGGAGCAGGAGGCGCCGATCCACATCTCGAACGTGGCGCTGCTGGACTCCGAGGGCAACAAGACCCGCGTCGGCTTCCGTGTTGAGGGTGAGACGAAGACGCGCATCGCGCGCTCGAACGGCGGCACGATCGCTGAGAAGAAGGCTTCGAAGAAGTAAGGAAAGACTGCGAGGAGTAGTTGTTCCTCGAAACTGAGCACCCCACGAAACGGTAAGCCCTGATTGCGAAGAGCAACGGCCGGGCCGAAACCGTGGAGAAGAGAGAAGAGATCATGGCAGCACGTTTGAAAGAGAAGTACCACAGCGAGATCAAGGCGGCCCTCCAGAAGGACCTCGGCATCGAGAACTCGATGGCCGTGCCGAAGCTGGAGAAGATCGTGATCAACATGGGTCTTGGCGAAGCCACCCAGAATGTGAAGATCATGGACCCGCTTATCGCCGACCTCGGTGCGATCGCCGGCCAGAAGCCGGTCATCACCAAGGCGAAGAAGTCCATCGCAGCGTTCAAGCTGCGTGAGGGCATGCCCATCGGTGCGATGGTGACTCTGCGTGGCGACACGATGTACGAGTTTCTCGATCGCCTGATCTCGGTGGCTCTGCCCCGTGTTCGCGACTTCCGCGGCGTGAGTTCGAAGAGTTTCGACGGGCGCGGCAACTACACGCTCGGCCTGCGCGACCAGCTGATCTTCCCGGAGATCGACTACGCGAAGGTGGACAAGACCAAGGGGATGAACGTCACCATCGTGACCACCGCCCACGACGACAACGGCGCACGCACGCTGCTCAAGCACTTCGGCATGCCGTTCCGCCAGGGTGCGTAAAACAGGGATTAGGGAATAGGGAGTAGGGATTAGCGAAAAGGCTAGTGCCAGTCCCAAGGAAGAAGAGAGAAGAAGATGGCAACTACTGCAAAGCGCGTCAAAGACGCACGCAAGCCGAAGTTTAAGTCCCGCCAGCACAACCGCTGCCAGCTGTGCGGCCGCCCGCGCGCGTTCCTGCGCAAGTTTGGCGTCTGCCGTCTGTGCTTCCGCGGCCTTGCTCTGAAGGGCGAGATTCCGGGCGTCGTCAAGTCCAGCTGGTAAGGCTGACCTAACGAAAGCCCCCGCTGCCGCAGGCGATTGTCGCTCGCTGCATGCAAGAGAAACCCGGCGCTGAATCCCTCACGGGCAAAGCGCCACAACCATCACCGCTGGTTCTCCACCCAGGTGGAGCGAACGGGGGATGAAAGGACAACGATGAACCTGACCGATCCAGTCGCAGACTTCCTTACGCGCATCCGCAACGCACACCGTGCCCGCCACCAGAAGCTCGACGTTCCAACCTCCAAGTTGAAGACCGAGATTGCCCGCATCCTGAAGGAAGAGGGTTACATCGCGAACTACAAGCTGGCCGAGGAAGAGGGCCAGAAGCTGCTGCGCGTGTACCTGAAGTACGGCCCGAACAACGAGGCCGTGATCCGCGACCTGAAGCGCGTCTCGCGCCCCGGCTGCCGCGTGTACATCGGCAAGGATGAGATCAAGCGTGTGCAGGGTGGTCTCGGCATCAGCATCATGACGACCCCCAAGGGTGTGATGACCGGCCGCCAGGCTCGCCGCGAAGGCGTTGGCGGAGAGATCCTCGCCGAAGTCTGGTAAGAGCAGGGAATAGGGAGCGGGGAGTAGGGAATAGAAAGCCCGCCTGTTGCCTCTTCCTCCACATAAAGAGTTTGTTGTAAGTGGGGCTTCGGCCCCGGCTGCAGTGGAACGAAGCACGGCTTCGGGACTCGCAAGCCACCAAAGGATTGGAACCATGTCACGTATCGGCAAGAAGCCCATCACGCTGCCCAAGGGTGTGAAGTACACCGTTCAGACCAACGTTGTTGTTGTCGAAGGCCCGAAGGGCAAGGTCGAGGCGTTGCTGCCCAAGGGCATCACGCTCGCGGAGAAGGACGGCATCCTTACGGTTGAGCGTCCGGACGATGCACACGCGGCTGTTCATGGCCTGGCGCGCGCGTTGATGTTCAACGCGGTCGAGGGCGTGACCAACGGCTGGAAGAAGGAGCTCGATGTCGTCGGCATCGGCTACCGCGTGGAGATGAAGGGCAAGGACGTGGTTGTGTTCACGCTGGGCTACTCGCACGTGATCGAGTTCCCGCTGCCTACCGGCATCACGGTTGAGATCGACCCGAAGCAGACGCATGTGACGGTCTCGGGCATCGACCGCCAGAAGGTTGGCCAGGTGGCCGCCGATATGCGCTCGCTGCGCAAGCCGGACCCGTACAAGAACAAGGGTGTTCGCTACTCCGACGAGAAGCTGAAGAAGAAGGTCGGCAAGACGGGCGCGAAGTAAACGAGATTCGAGAGGTGAGATACGAGATGCGATGGACGCTCTCGTATCTCACAGGCTCCACAACCGAACGTCGCTGAAGGTCAGCGACGCCACTAGGAAGGAAAGAGATTATGATCAACGGCCGTCAACGCAATTTGATTCGTCAGCGCGTGCACACGCGTATCCGCGAGAAGATGTCCGGCACTGCCGAGCGTCCGCGCCTGAACGTGTACCGTTCGCTCAACCACATCTACACGCAGCTGATCGACGACGCGAACGGCGTCACGATCGCTTCCGCCAGCACGATGAGCCCGAAGGGCACCGAGCGCAAGGCCGGCGGGAACGTCGAGGCTGCGAAGGCTGTCGGCAAGCTGATCGCCGAACGCGCCAAGGAGAAGGGTGTTACCAAGGTTGTGTTCGACCGCGGCGGCTACCTGTATCACGGCCGCATCAAGGCCCTGGCCGATGCCGCGCGTGAAGCGGGACTCGAGTTCTAACTGTAGTAGCAGCAAGCGTCCTTCGTGGACATCATAAGACGCTCGACAAAGAGCAACTCCGGACCGGTGTGCCGGGGGAAAATACAAAGGAAACCATCATCATGGCAATGAAGAAGCGCATCGACGGAAACCGGATGAACTTGAAGGACGAGGTCGTGTCCATCAACCGTGTCACCAAGGTGGTCAAGGGCGGCAAGAACATGTCGTTCGCGGCGCTGGTGATCGTGGGCGACCCCGCTGAAGGCGTGGTTGGCTACGGCTCGGGTAAGGCGAAGGAAGTTCCGCAGGCGATCCGTAAGGGCATCGAGGCGGCAAAGAAGAACCTGCTGAAGGTGAACCTGACCGGCTATACGATTCCGCACGTTGCATTGGGCCACTACGGCTCGGGTGAAGTGCTGCTGAAGCCGGCGCCTGAAGGTACCGGTGTGATCGCGGGTAAGACGGTGCGTGCGGTGATGACCGCATGCGGCGTGCAGAACGTGCTGACCAAGAGCCTCGGCTCGGCCAACCCGCACAACGTGATCAAGGCCACGTTCGACGCGCTCTCGCAGCTGCGTGACCGCGCTGAAGTCGCCGCCCTCCGCGGCAAGTCTGTCGACGAGCTGTAAGAGCTAGAGATTAGGGAACAGGGATTAGACGGAACGATCCTTGAAGCCCACGAAGTTTTGGAGAAGAACAATGGCAAGCGAAAAGACAATTAAGCTGCAGTACTTCCGCTCCATGATCTGCACGCCGGTCAAGCACAAGCTGGTTATCAAGGGCCTGGGCTTTACACGGTTGAACCAGATCGTCGAGCGCGAGGACACTCCGTCGATTCGCGGTATGGTGAAGAAAGTTCCTCACCTGGTCCGCGTCGTCGAGTAAATATTTTTTGCCTTGAATCATTTTGAGGCCACTACATGCGAGTCGACTGCAAAGTCGGCGTGAGCGAGGAAACAATGGCACTGAATCTTAGCAATCTGAAGGCGCCGAAGAAGGCGAATGAGAACAAGAAGCGCGTAGGCCGTGGTATGGGCTCGGGTATGGGTAAGACCTCGACCCGCGGCCACAAGGGCCAGGGTTCGCGTTCGGGCAGCAGCCTGATGCGCGGCTTTGAAGGCGGCCAGATGCCGCTGCACCGCCGCCTGCCGAAGCGTGGCTTCACGAACATCTTCCGCGTGGAGTATGCGGTCCTTGGGCTCGACACGATCGCCGAGCTGAACGAGACCGAACTCACGCTGGACAAGCTGACGCAGCACGGCATCCTGAAGAAGCGCAACGGCCTGGTGAAGGTGCTGGCGAACGGCGAGATCAAGACGGCTGTTACGGTGCACGCGCACAAGTTCTCCAAGGCGGCGCAGAAGGCGATTGAGGACGCGGGCGGTAAGGCCGTGCTCATCGGCGTCGAGGCTGCTCCCGCAGCGTAAGGATTGCAGGCCGGGGCGATGCCTCGGCCTGACTGCTCTTTGGTGCTGTTGCCGCCTGCGCTGCCAGTACCTGCTCGAAGCGCGTAGAATACTCGCAAGATCTCCTGAAGTGCTGCCGCTACGGCGGCCACTCATTTTGAAGGCCTGACACATCGATGCTCGAGAAATTCGCCAACATCTTCCGCATTAAAGACCTACGCAACCGGATCGGCTTTACGCTGGCCCTGCTCGCGGTCTATCGCCTGGGCGCACATATTCCTACGCCCGGTGTTGAAGCCGACAAGCTGGCGCAGTTCTTCAACCAGAACGCCGGTTCGGCGCTGGGCCTGATGGACCTGTTCAACGGCGGCAACCTGCGCAAGTTCACCGTCTTTGCCCTGGGCATCATGCCGTACATTACGGCGTCGATCATCTTCCAGCTTCTCACCGTTATTTATGAGCCGCTGGCCAAGCTGCAGAAGGAAGGCGAACTGGGCCGCCGCAAGATCACGCAATGGACCCGTTACGTCACAGTGCTGCTTGCTGTGGTGCAGAGCTTCTTCATCGGCCTGACGCTCAGCAGCCAGGGCATGACCACGATGAGCAAGTGGCAGTTCGTTCCGCTGTGCGTCATCACGCTGACCTGCGGCACATCGTTCATCATGTGGCTCGGCGAACAGATCACCGACCGCGGCGTGGGCAACGGCATGAGCTTGCTCATCTTTGCCGGTATCGTTGTCGGTATCCCCGGCGGCATTCGCGAGCTCTACCAGAAGGCGCAGACGGGCGCATGGGGCGGGCTTACGCCGATCGTGATCGTGGTGCTGATTGCGCTGATGATTGGTGTGGTGGCGTTCATCGTGTACGTGGAGCGCTCTGAACGGCGTATCCCGATCCAGTCGGCGAAGCGCATGGTCGGCCGCCGCACGATGGAGGGTTCGAACTCGTTCCTTCCGCTGAAGGTGAACTCCGGCGGTGTGATGCCTGTGATCTTCGCGGCGTCCATTCTGTCGGCGCCGCTGCTCATCCAGAACTTCACACTGTTTGGTTCGCAGCTACGCGATAACAAGTATCTCGCGCCGGTGTTCGCTGCGCTTGCGCCGGCTGAGCCGGGCTATGAGCTGCTGTACATCGTGGCGATCGTCTTCTTTGCCTACTTCTACATCTCGATCATCTTCCGTCCGGACGATATCGCGGACAACATGCGGAAGTACGGCAGCTTCATTCCTGGCATCCGTCCGGGCAAGCGCACCTCTGACTTCATCAACGACGTGCTCACGCGCATCACGCTGGTCGGTGCGCTCTACCTGGTCATCATCTCGATCATCCCGCAGATGTTCATCACGGGTATCCACCTGAACCACCTGCCGCTGATTGGTTCGGCCTTCGACCGCATGCCTACCTGGGTGACAAACGGCTTCGGTTTCACTTTCTACTTCGGCGGCACTTCACTGCTGATCGTGGTCGGTGTGGCGATGGACACGGTGCAGCAGGTCGAGGCGCAGCTCATCATGCGACACTACGACGGTTTCTCGCCGAAGTCCGGTCGCATCAAGGGCCGCCGCAGCTGGTAACGGATATCCCCTGCGTTTCGCAGGCAGCCCACGCCCGGGACCACTCGGGCGTGGGTTTTTGCTGAATGGCTGAAAGCCAAGAACGAATGGATTCTGCAGAATTTTATATGTCCAAGCAACTACCCAATGCGAGTGATTTTCTTCCCGGCCCGGTGCTTCTTCTCGGCGCCCCAGGTGTGGGCAAGGGCACGCAGGCCAAGCGCCTCATGGAGGAGTTCGGCATCCCGCAGATCTCCACCGGGGACATTCTGCGGGCCATCAAGAACGATCCTGCCAAGGCGAACACACTTGTCGGCTCCAAAGCGAAGGCGCTGATGGATGTTGGCTCCCTTGTGCCTGACGATCTCGTCAACTCCCTAGTTGCCGACCGGCTGGCTGAGCCTGATACGCAGCACGGCTACATCCTCGATGGTTTTCCGCGCACTCTCATTCAGGCTGAATGGCTCGACCGCCAGCTCGTCGCATACCTTCTGCCGGTCGTTGCGGTGAATATCGTCGTCCCAGAGCAGGTGTTGCTGGAGCGCATTACCGGCCGCCGCATCTCCCCTGCCGGACGGATCTACAACATCTACACGAATCCGCCCAAGACTGAAGGCGTCTGCGACGTAGATGGCAGCAAGCTCGAGCAAAGGACCGATGACACGGAAGAGGTCTTCCATAAGCGCATGCGCGAGTTCCGTGAGAACACCGCAGCTGTGATCGAGTACTACCGTGAGCACGGCAATCGCTTCGCTGAAGTCAACGGCGATCATCACATCGACGAGGTGACCCGCGATATCCGTTCCACGCTGCTTAAACTCCGCCATCATCCCGAGGCGTAAGGTTCGCATCCTGTTTCAGTTTTCTCGTATCTAAACGCTATGGCTATTCACATCAAATCCGCTGCCGAGATCCAGAAGATGCGCATCTCCGGAATCGCCCTGCGTCAGGTTCATGACGCCGTGAAGGCTGTTGTGCGCCCTGGGGCTACCACCATGGACCTCGAACGCGCCGCTGAAGCGAAGGTGAAGGAACTGGGCGCAACGTCGGCCTTCAAGGGCTATCACGGATTTCCCGCGGTGTTGTGCACGTCGCTGAATCACGAAGTCATCCACGGCATCCCGAATGAAAAGTGCGTGCTGAAAGAAGGCGATGTCGTCTCGGTGGACTGCGGCGTGATTATCGACGGCTACTACTCTGACGCAGCGGTGACGCATGCCGTAGGTGAAGTCAGCGACGCGGCGAAGAAGCTGCTGCGCGTGACGGAGGCCTCGCTATACGCGGCTATTGATAAGGCTGTAGAGGGCGGACGACTGTTCGATATCTCGTATGCTGTGCAGCAGATGTGCGAGGCGGAAGGCTTTGGCGTGGTGCGCGAGTTCGTCGGTCACGGCATTGGCAAGAACATGCATGAGGACCCGCAGGTTCCAAACTACGGCACACCGGGCAAAGGCCCACGCCTGAAGGTTGGCATGGTGCTCGCGATTGAGCCGATGATCAATGCAGGTACTGCTGAAGTGAAGGTGCTGGAGGATGGCTGGACGGCGATCACCACTGACGGCAGCATCAGCGCTCACTTTGAGCACACCGTGGCTATCACCAAAGATGGTCCGGCCATTTTGACGCTGTAACTATTTCAGACGCGCGTCGATTTATCTGAGACGCTGCACAGGAATTACTTGAGACGCTCCGTAAGAAGATGATCGCCGACGCGCAATGCGTTGGCGATGATCGTTAACGACGGATTCACTGCTGACGCAGAGGGGAAGCACGAGGCGTCGACGACGTAGAGGTTGTCGAGATCGTGCGCTTTGCAGTGCGAGTCGAGCACGCTGGTTGCGGGATCGTTGCCCATGCGACAGGTGCCGTTCTGGTGGCCTACCCCTTCGAGCGGGATGCGCTTTTTGAAGTAGGCGCTCAAAGGCAGGTGCATGTCGGCGTGGCCTGCCTGCTTGAGTGTTGTGACCCAGCGGTCTTTCAGGCGGTTGAAGCTCTCGACGTTGTTGGGCGTGTAGCTGAGCCGGATGCACCCCTGTGGAGCGACGGCAACGCTGGCGCTCTCGTTGTAGAGGCCTGTGTCGCTGGAGCCGTGCACACCTGCGACGCCGGGCTGCTGCGAGATCTCCGATGCGATGGCCTCGTTGGGTGTTGCGTTCACGAGCGTAACGCGATTGTCTGGGGCGGGGAGGTCTTCTGTTGTGAGCCACCATGGCACGGCGCGATGCTTCATCGTCTCCAGCACAAAACCCGGAGTCAGCGGGGGTGCATCGCTTTTCATCATCTCGTGATGGAAGGAGCCTACCGGCTGCACCTGGCCCAGCGGATATGGATACGAAGGGTCGGGGTCCTGCAGATAGAAGTCGTTGGTGCCCCAGGTCTTGGTGTAGCTGTCGGTGTTGGTGTCGGTGGTGATGGCCAGCAGCGCGTCGGCCTGGTGGTACATGAAGTTGCGGCCCACCTGGTCCGACAAGTTGTTCGCGAGGCCGCGCGGGTGCTTGTCGTTTGCGGATTGCAGCAGCACGACTGCTGAGTTGATGGCGCCTGCGCAGAGCGCAAAGATGTCTGCCGAGTAGGTTGCCGTTGCGTTGGAGTCTGCGTGCAGGACCTCAACTTCGGTGACCGCTGTCCCGGTTGTGTTGGTCAGCAGACGCAGCACGCGCGTGCCGGTCATAAGGGTCACGTTGGGCAGCGACATGATCTCGCGGATGCAGTTGATGTCCGCGTCGGACTTTGCGTGAACGAGACAGGGATAGCCGTCGCAGGTGTCACAGCGCACGCACTTGCTCGCGACAGGATCAGCTTCATTGCGCTTAAGGCCAAGCGGGATCGGGAAGGTATTCACGCCGAGTTTGCGCACAGCGTCTTCGATCAACTGCATGCGCGGCTCGTTGGTGAAGGCCGGGTAGGGATAGGGTTTGGAGTGGAAGGGTTCGGTGGGATCGAACGAGGAGCCGTAGCCTCCGGGCACGGCCGGCGCGGAGCCGAGATCACCGTGTACATGGAAGAGCTCTTCTGCCTGGTTGTAGTAGGGCTCGAGGTCAGCGTAGCTGATGGGCCACGCGGGCGAGATGCCGCCCTTGTGGCGGATGACGCCGAAGTCTTCGGCGCGCATGCGGAACATGGCCGCGCCGTAGACCTTCGTCTGGCCGCCGACGAAGTAGGCTTGCTGCGGGTGCAGTGGCTTGCCGTCCTTGTCCTGCCAGGTCTCCTTGGTGTGGTAGCGGTTGTCGAGAAAGACGGCGGAGGTGGACCAATTCAGCTTCTCCTGCGGCAGGAAGGGGCCGCGCTCGAGGATGAGGATCTGCTTGCCAGCTTTTGCGAGGCGATGAGCGAGCGTGCCGCCGCCAGCGCCGGTGCCGATGATGATCGCTTCGTAATGTGTCGCCATAGGTCCTTGGATGCTGATGCTACGCCTGTGCGGGCACTCGGAGGATAAAAGTATTTACAAACTCTTCAGGAGACGTTCTGAGTTGCAGGTTGGGCATGGCCGCTATGTCAACACGGTTACGGCGAGGGGAGGTCGCTGGGTCCGTGGTGCAGTTTGGCGCATAAGACGCCCGCTTTCCCGTAGAGGAGGACGTACACCTGCGCCGCGAGAAACATCCCCAGCAAGGGTGCGGTGAAGTAGAGCCAGATCGCTGTCCAGATATGGGCGAAGCAGGCTGAGCCCACGGTGCGCGCAGGGTTGATGCTGAAGCCGGAGACTGGGCCGAAGAGCAGAACGTAGAAGGTGATGAGCACGCCGACGAGGTAGCTGGTCAGCTTTGCGAAGGCGGCGCGGTTGGAGGTCCAAAGAACCATGCCCATCAGGAGCGCAGCCATGAAGAACTCGGCGGCGAAGGCTGCGTCCGTGCCGTATTTGCCGGGGACGGTGATGGCATAGAGCACCGGCGGCGGGGCGAGCCACTTGCCCAGAAACAACGCTGCGACGCCCACGCCTGCGATGCCGCCTGCAAACTGTCCGGCGACGTAGAACGTGGTGTCCCATGGCGCGATCTTGCCCAGCCACAGATAGGTAAGCGTGATGGAGGGATTGAAGTGTGCGCCTGAACGTCTGCCCATCGGTGAATGAATGATGAGCACGGCGGTCACGCCCATCGCCGCGCCCATCGCGAGGCCGCGCAGTGCGAGGCTCGGCATTGCGGCGGATATCGGAGATGCGGGCGAGTACAGCAGGACGTCGCCAAAGCAGGCGGAGAGCATGAAGATCGCCAGCTCCGCGCCTTCAAACAGGTAGAGATGCCAGTGCTGCCGGAGGGCAGCACTGGCCGTGGTTGCGTTGCTCTTGCCCCGCTGGCGTTGGGCCATCCCTCTTGGCATCGCTCTATCGTAGACGAGGCGAGTTGTGGCCCAGCGAATCGTTTAGAGGCCTTGTTCGGTGAGGAACTTGCCGATCTCCGCGTACTCTGCGTCGCTCAGGCGGAAGGTTGCCGCGGGCAGCACGCCTTCGACCTGCTGGGCGCTGCGGCCGCCTACGATGGCTGCGGTGATGGCAGGATTGTGCAGCGTCCAGGCGATGGCGACGACACCGGCCATGACGCCGTGGCGGGCGCCGATCTGCTTCATCAGCTCCGCCAGGGCAAGGTTCCGGGAGAGCTGCGGCTCCTGGAAGTTCTTTGCGCGGCTACGGAAGTCGTTCTCCGGCAGCGCGGCGACGCGCTCTTTGTTCATGGCCCCGGTCAGCAGGCCGGAGTGCATGGGCGCGTAGTTGATGACGCCGATGCCATGCTGCTTGCAGAAGGGCAGAATGGAGTCTTCGACCGCGCGGTTGATCGCCGAGTACGGCGGCTGCAGTGAGGTGATCGGCGCAATCTTTATGGCGCGCTCCATCTGCGCGACGCTGAAGTTGGAGACGCCGATCCAGCGCACCTTGCCTTCGCGCTGCAGAGCGGCCATGGTGCTCCAGCCTTCTTCAACCTCATCGTCCGGCACGGGCCAGTGGATCTGGTAGAGGTCGATCGCGTCGACCTGCAGGCGGCGCAGGCTCTGCTCGACCTCCTCGCGGATCTTCTTCATCGTCTGGACAATCTTGCGGTCTTCACCCCAGGTCATGGAGGACTTGGTGAAGACATAAGGCTTGTGGCTGGTGGACTTGAGTGCCCGCGCCACGACCTCTTCGGAGTGTCCGAGGCCGTAGACCGCGGCGGTGTCGATCCAGTTGATGCCGGCGTCGAGAGCGGCGTGAATGGCGGCGATGGAGTCGCTGTCTTCCTGCGCGCCCCAGCCATACTGCCAGTCGCCGCCGCCGATGGCCCATGCGCCAAAACCGATCGATGTGAGCTGCATATCCGAGTTACCAAGCTGTTTTGTGTTGCCGAGAGGAGAGGTATTCGTCATATGGGTTCGATGCTGTAACGGATACGCTCGCTGCGTGTCGTACAGGCATCCAAGCCTTTCTGGTCGATATTCGATGCGAACGTTTCAATGGTCGGATTGCGCAGTCGGCGCATCTACCATGAGAGAGTTGTATCAGACCGGTGTGACACGGAGGGAAGTCGAACCATGAGCTCGGCAATCCAGCAACGACTGGCAGAGGAGCGGCCGCGGCCGCGAGTCATCATCATTGGAGCAGGTTTTGCTGGGCTGGCTGCGGCGCGGCGGTTGGGCAAACTCGCTGTAGATGTGACGCTGCTGGATCGCAAGAACCACCACACGTTTCAGCCACTGCTCTACCAGGTGGCGCTGGCTGTGCTTTCGCCGGGCGATATCGCACAGCCTATCCGCAGCATTGTGCGCGACTTTCAGAACACGGAAGTCGTGATGGACGAGGTGCTTGGCATCGACACGGTGAAACGCCGCGTACACATCAAGAGCGGTGTGGAGATGATCTACGACTACCTGATCCTCGCCACCGGCTCCACGCACAGCTACTTTGGCAAGCCGGAGTGGGCGGCGCTGGCGCCCGGCCTGAAGACCGTGGAGGATGCGACGGAGATCCGCCGCCGCGTGCTGCTGGCCTTTGAGCTGGCCGAGCGGCAGATGCTGGAGACCGGTACGCACCCGCCACTGCAGTTTGTCGTGATTGGCGGCGGCCCCACGGGGGTTGAGCTTGCCGGGGCCATCTCAGACATTGCGCGGCTTTACATGACGAAGGACTTTCGCCACATCGACACCAAGACCGCGCAGGTGCTCATTCTGGAGGGCTCGCCACATGTGCTCGCGGCATACCCTGAGGACCTGCAGCAGAGCGCGGTGAAGCAGTTGAACGCGCTGGGCGTGATGGTCCGCACGGGTGCGCATGTAACGGACATCCAGCCCGGCTATGTGATGGTGGGCGATGAGCGCGTGGAGAGCTGCTGTACGCTGTGGGCGGCGGGCGTGCAGGCTTCGCCGCTGGGCAAGCTGCTGGCGCAGACGCCGGGGGTTGAGCTCGACCGGCGCGGCTGCGTGATGGTGAACCAGTATCTCAACCCCAAGAACCTGCCTGAGGTCTTTGTCTGTGGCGACCTTGCGCACGCGGAGCAGGACGGCAAGCAGGTCCCCGGTGTTGCGCAACCGGCCATGCAGATGGGCGATTATGCGGCGCGGCGCATCGGACTGCTCATCGCGAACTCCGACAAGGCCGCTAAGATGAAGCCGTTCCGTTACTTCGACAAGGGCGACATGGCGACCATCGGGCGCAAGGCCGCGGTGGCGCGCGTGTCGTGGCCGTTCAAGGCGAACCTGTCAGGGTTTATTGCATGGATGATGTGGATGTTCGTGCATATCTATTTTCTGGTCGGCTTCCGCAACCGGCTCTCCGTGTTCCGCAGCTGGGCATTTACATACATTCAGCTACAGGACGGCGTGCGCCTGATCATCGGTTCACAGACACTGCCTGGCTGGGACGAGCTTGCACCCACGCCAGCAGCACCGGGCGATCAAAAGATATAGCCGCGCAGCATACCTTCTGCCGCGCGGCCAGGGATCAGAGTGCGGAAGTTTACTTGATGCGGAAGACGAGGCCAGCCGAGAAGTTCAGCAACTTGGCTGCGGGGATGCTGGTTCCGCTCTGGTGGACCTGGCTGCTGGTCGTTGTCACGGAGCCGTAGCCGACCTCGATAATGCGCCAGTCCACATGCTTACCCAGTGTCTTGTCCGCGCCCACAAAGCCGTCAAACGCTAACTTGGTGGTGTGCGCGCCGTTGTACGGAGAGTGCGTCGTGCCCGAGCCGATGGAGATCTGCGCATATGGCTTGAGGCCAAAGGCCAGCGGGTGCGAGGCTACACGCGGCCCCACAAGAAAGCTGTTCAGCAGCGCGTTGTTGCCGTGCTCGATCTGGTCGCGCACATCAAAGCTTACATTCAGCGCTGGGTTCTGGAGGAACGTGTAGTAGCCGCCGATGCTCACCCCGCCGAAGGTCTGCGAGGTATCGTTGTCGCCTAAAAACGCGAACGGCCCGGTGTCCGCCTTGCTGTTGCTCGCGCGGGTCACAATCGGGTTCAAGTACAGGCCGATCTGTGCGTGTGCAGCGACAGTCGTCAGGGCAAGGGCAAAGGTCGAAACAAGATACCGCAGCTTCATTAAAAACGATCCTCAGATAGGTGGCGCTGGTCGGGTTGCGCGGGACTCTAGCAGGTTAGACTCTGCCCAAAGCGCACTGTCACAAGTCTAGTGCCTCCAGCGTGTGCGCGGGGAGCCTCCGGGGCGCAAATCGGCGTTTTCGGGCAAAGAAAATCGGCGGCCACCCCTTGTGGGCGACCGCCGATCGTGTTTGCGCCTTGCAGCTGCAGCCTAGACGCCTACCGGCTCCTGCACCTTCACCGGCGTCAGCCAGTTGTGGCGGTCGGGCGCATGGCCGTTGACGATGTCGAAGAACGCCTTATGCAGCGCGCTGGTGATGGGCCCCATAGAGCCGTCGCCGATCAGGATGCGGTCGACCGAGCGCAGGTGCGTGACCTCTGCGGCGGTGCCGGTGAAGAAGGCCTCGTCGCAGATATAGAGTAGCTCGCGCGGCAGCGACTGCTCCACGACCGTGTAGCCGTGCTCTTTCGCCAGCGTCATGATGGAGTCGCGCGTGATGCCGCTGAGCACACTGTTTGCCAGCGGCGTGGTGTAGATGGTGCCGCCGCGGACGAGGAACAGGTTCTCGCCTGAGCCCTCCGAGAGATAGCCGTTGCGGTCCAACGCAATGCCCTCGGAGTAGCCGTTGATGTCGGCCTCCATGCGGATCAGCTGCGAGTTCATGTAGTTCGCACCAGCCTTCGCGAGCGAGGGCATCGTGTTCGGCGCGAGCCGGTTCCAGCTGGAGATGCAGACATCCGCACCATCGTTGCCGGCAACGTACTTGCCCCACGGGAAGTTCGCAACGTACACCTCGACCGGCACCTTGATCGGGTTCACGCCGATCTCGCCGTAGCCGCGGAACGCGATCGGACGAATGTAGCAGGGTGTCACGCCGTTGGCTTCCACCACGTCCACCACCGACGCCTTAAGCTGCTCGAGCGTGTAGGGAAGCTCCATGCGGTAGATCTTCGCGGAGTCGATGAGCCGCTGCATGTGCTCAGTAAGCCGGAAGATGCCCGCGCCTTCGCCCTGCGTGTAACAGCGAATGCCTTCAAATACCGACGAGCCATAGTGGACCACATGGCTCATCACATGGATATTGGCCTTCTCCCACGGAATCAGATCTCCGTTGTGCCAGATGTTTTTCGTCGCCTGGATCGGCATACTTCACATTCCTTTCTATGCTGCCGGTTACTTCACGGTAGCTGGGCCTTCCGCTTTCAAATGTATTGTAAGGGGAATCTTCAACAGAAGCAGGCAAATCAATAGCAACGCAGCGCATTTCAATATGCCGTTCACGCGCATACCGCGTAGCTCGATCCAGGTTTGCGAGGTGGCCAGAACCGCGAAGGCTGCGAAGAAGGTCTTCGCCTGCGGAAAGACTTCGCCTCTCTGTATGGCTGCAAGGTACGCAGCCGTCACGATCCCCACCACGAGATAGCTATGGATCAGCGTGTAGTCATAAGAGACAGGCGGCAGCAGTTCCAATGCGATGAGCAGCAGGCATAGCTGGTTCAACAGTGGCAGCCGACGCATCCAGCGCAGGTAGATCACCGGTGCGACGATGAGTACTGTCGCCTCATAGGCCATGCCGAGATGCGGCCAGTTCTGCCCTAAATGCAGCATGTTCAGCGACAGAACCTCTTTGATAGCGCCGAGGATTGTGTGGTCCTGGTTCAACTCGCTGCGGCGTGCTGACCCGGCGTAGTGGCCCAGAAAACCTGCGACGCCATGCACGCTTCCCATCATGGCGGCGACAACAGTTGGGCCAACATACCAGCAAGACGCTAAGAGCGTGGCTGCACCGCTGCAGGCACCCACGACAAAGGCCCACAGCGTTTTGCGGTGCAAGAGCACCAGTAGAACTACTAGTGGATAGAGTTTGAGGGCGCCCGTACATCCCCACAGCACGGCTGCGAGCATCGGGCGATTGCGGAGATACGCCCACACGCCCGCGGCCAGGCCGATGTAGACAAACAGTTCCAGATTTCCGCGGTCGTATAGCGTGTGCCACGGATAGCTTGTCAACAGCAGGGTCAAGGTGAGCGCGCAGGCATTTCTCGTTGCTACCCGGTGTGTCCGCAGTAAATGAAAAAACAGGGCCGCCGAGAGGAAAGCGCTGCTGGCGAGCAGCAGGTTGAAGACCAGGTGTGTCCTCTCACCAAAGCTGTAGAGCCACGCATAGATCACCGCGAGCGGTGCGGGATACGCGAAGCGGTCCTGGCTGGTGAAGAAAGCCGAGGTGTGCAGGTATTGGAAGAGAGCGTGATAGTGCCACAGGTCTCCGAAGCGGTCCGGCCCCTCCGACCAAAGTTGGGCCTCCAGAAGAGGCACACCGCGAATCCGGTACCAGAGGAGGACCAGCGCGGTCAGTGCGGTCAGAGCCCATATCATCCGGAAGTAGAACCGCAGCCCATCGGGCTTGATCGGTGGAGGCTGTTGAGCTGGTTCAGGCTCCGCGCCGAGCGACCGCGATCTCCGTCCATTTTCGTATGTAAGCGGCTTCATCACAGGAGTTGCCGCTACTGTAGCACGGACCTCGAGCGTTCTTCGTTGAGTCGATGCTGGCTGTGAAAGAATCAGATCTCCATGTTCGGCCCCAACCCAGCCTCGGCCCTTGAGCACTCGGTTTATGTGCGCTTCTCTCTGCTTGCGCTCAGCTCGATCTTCTTTCTCGTGGACCCCTTTGCCGCGCTGCCGACCTTCCTGGGTGTGACTGCGGGCTACGATGCGGCACGTCGTGTTCGCACCGCGCGCAAGGCCTCACTTACGGCGTTCGTCATTCTGAGTGTGTTCGCCTTTGCGGGCCAGTTCATCTTCCGGCTCTTCGGCATCACGCTGCCGGCGTTTGAGATCGCCGGCGGCATTATCCTGCTGCTCATCGGGTTGGACATGCTGGAAGCCAAACGCTCGCCGACACAGGAGACCAGTCCAGAGACAGTGGCGGCTGCTGAAAAGGACGATGTCGGCATCGTGCCTATGGGTATCCCCATGCTTGCCGGGCCGGGTTCGATTGCGACTGTGATGGTGCTCGTCGGCCAGGCACAGACGCACTGGCAGATGGTTGCCATTATCGGCGCCATTGCAATTACTGCGGCGATCTGCTTCGTGGTGCTTGGCAGCGCTACCCGGGTGGCTGCACTACTGGGGGACACGGGCATTCGCATCCTCGTCCGCATTATGGGCCTGCTGCTGGTAGCGCTTGCCGTACAGTACTTCGTCAACGGCCTGCAGGACTTGAATGTGATAGAACGGCTGTAAAGCGCAAAGGTGCTGTATTCATAGGGGTTCCGCTACGTTTTCCTCATGCTTCCTCTGTCTTCCACAGGCGAAAGAGTTGCACTACCCCGTTGCCTTTGCTATTGTTGGGAAGTCGCAAATGACCGCGACGACGTTCTGAGACAAGCGAGTTGCAAAGATACGCAACGTCATGTACTCTGAATGAGTAGCAAATGCTTCGCGCCTGAGTCCTGTTGGACGTTGACGGCAAGCCGGAGCGCAGTCCAAGCGTTTGACCGCGGTAGTAAGAGCCACTGGTTGTAGTAGTAACCAAGCCGTCCGCCTCCAAACCCAAGCCACTGCAAGTCGCAAACAAGGTAGAGTTTCTACCGGGTTTGTATTGTTTTGAAGCCTAGCGCTTCACGGCTCCTTTTCGGGTCGTACGGATGTTTTGACAATTTGCGCTGTGATTCTGCTTCAACTCTTTCGCTGATACAGTCCGAAAGAAAAGTTGAAGAAAAGAGTTGACAAGCGAACGAGAGTTCGATACTCTCAGAAAGTTCGCGCAAAACACTGCAGCGAGGCCGGTGAACAAAAGAAACACTTTCCCGGATACTCCCCAGTACAAACAGCGCAATCAAGTTCGAGGACACAAAGCTACGTGGCTATGCCCTAGCGTTGGTCCTTGATCCAAAACTGCCCGCTCAGGCGTGTGCAGTTGGGATCTTTGACAACATAGTTGAACGTGCCAGTCGTGAGATGACATGAAGTTTGGTTGAGTTATCTCACTAGTTATACCCTCCAGCGCTTTTCGAGCAGCTGGAGGCGCTTGACTCTTGGGACCCCTGTCCTGCAAGAGCAAGCAAACCAAGATTAAACGAGAGTTTGATCCTGGCTCAGAATCAACGCTGGCGGCGTGCCTAACACATGCAAGTCGCACGAGAAAGGGGCTTCGGCCCTGAGTACAGTGGCGCACGGGTGAGTAACACGTGAATCATCTACCTTCGAGTGGGGAATAACTGAGAGAAATCTTAGCTAATACCGCATAATACCTACGGGTCAAAGCAGCAATGCGCTTGAAGAGGAGTTCGCGGCAGATTAGTTAGTTGGCGGGGTAATGGCCCACCAAGACGATGATCTGTATCCGGCCTGAGAGGGCGCACGGACACACTGGAACTGAAACACGGTCCAGACTCCTACGGGAGGCAGCAGTGGGGAATTTTGCGCAATGGGGGAAACCCTGACGCAGCAACGCCGCGTGGAGGATGAAATATCTTGGTATGTAAACTCCTTTCGATGGGGAAGATTATGACGGTACCCATAGAAGAAGCCCCGGCTAACTTCGTGCCAGCAGCCGCGGTAATACGAGGGGGGCAAGCGTTGTTCGGAATTATTGGGCGTAAAGGGTGCGTAGGCGGTTTGATAAGTCTTATGTGAAATCTATGGGCTCAACCCATAGTCTGCATAGGAAACTGTCGGGCTTGAGTATGGGAGAGGTGAGTGGAATTTCCGGTGTAGCGGTGAAATGCGTAGATATCGGAAGGAACACCTGTGGCGAAAGCGGCTCACTGGACCATTACTGACGCTGATGCACGAAAGCTAGGGGAGCAAACAGGATTAGATACCCTGGTAGTCCTAGCCCTAAACGATGATTGTTTGATGTGGGGGGTACCCAATCCTCCCGTGTCGAAGCTAACGCGATAAACAATCCGCCTGGGGAGTACGGTCGCAAGGCTGAAACTCAAAGGAATTGACGGGGGCCCGCACAAGCGGTGGAGCATGTGGTTTAATTCGACGCAACGCGAAGAACCTTACCTGGGCTCGAAATGTACAGGACACCCCTAGAAATAGGGTCTCCCAGCAATGGGTCTGTATATAGGTGCTGCATGGCTGTCGTCAGCTCGTGTCGTGAGATGTTGGGTTAAGTCCCGCAACGAGCGCAACCCTTACCTCTAGTTGCTACCATTTAGTTGAGCACTCTAGCGGAACCGCCTCGGATAACGGGGAGGAAGGCGGGGATGACGTCAAGTCCTCATGGCCTTTATGTCCAGGGCTACACACGTGCTACAATGGCCGGTACAAACCGCTGCAACCCCGCGAGGGTGAGCTAATCGGAAAAAGCCGGCCTCAGTTCGGATTGGAGTCTGCAACTCGACTCCATGAAGCTGGAATCGCTAGTAATCGTGGATCAGCATGCCACGGTGAATACGTTCCCGGGCCTTGTACACACCGCCCGTCACATCACGAAAGTGGGTTGCACTAGAAGTCGGTGCGCTAACCGCAAGGGAGCAGCCGCCCAAGGTGTAATTCATGATTGGGGTGAAGTCGTAACAAGGTAGCCGTAGGAGAACCTGCGGCTGGATCACCTCCTTTCTAAAAGAGAACGCTCTGAGCATCTCTTCCACCTCGCGATTGCGAGCAGCTAGATCCATCGGATCGAGCTGAGGAAGCAGGATGGCTCAGACACCTTCTGTCTAGCTTCGGCGAAACAGAAGAGTCAAGCTCAACCCTCTTTTGCTTCTTAGAATCAACACCGATGGTCAGATCAAGCGTAGCTTGATCGCACGTTCAACTGTGTCCTCGAAAACCTTCGAGAGAGCTCAAAAGCCGGTGACGGTCTCCTTCGGGAGAGCCGCGCCGGTGACAGAGCAGCAAGCCAGTGAGCCTATGGCAAACCGGCGATGCCGGGCCTGTAGCTCAGTTGGCTAGAGCGCACCCCTGATAAGGGTGAGGTCGATAGTTCGAATCTATCCAGGCCCACCATAATCTCGTTGTTCGGTTATACTGGACAGCAGTGGGGCTGTAGCTCAGTTGGGAGAGCGCCTGCTTTGCAAGCAGGATGTCATCGGTTCGATCCCGGTCAGCTCCACCAAAACTCTCTAAGGTTCGTAGTAAAAGGCAACCTGTTCAAGGTTGAGCCTCGGCAAGCGTCGAAGCTGATCCTTGAGCATGTCGCGAAAGCGCATGTCTCCAAGCCTGCTCCAGAGCAGGTAGCTGCAACGGTAAGTTGCCGCAGACGATATTTGACAACTGAATAGATTGGGTAAATATAACTACAAGGCTGAGCAGCATAAGGCTTACAGGTAGTTTCTGTAATTCGATAGCTGTCAGTATTGAGTGTCTTTAGATAATTCGAGTAACCCTCTCGCCCTAATCCAGCGAGAGATAAGTTACTGAAGGCGGACAAAACAACGTAGATTACTCTACGGTCAGAGGTAGTTTCTCTGATGCGTGCGAGTAAATTCTATGGTCAAGCTACTAAGGGCGCACGGTGGATGCCTTGGCAGAAACAGGCGATGAAGGACGTGGCAAGCTGCGATAAGCTTCGGGGAGCCGCACACAGGCGTTGATCCGGAGATTTCCGAATGGGGAAACCCACATACGCAAACCGTATGTATGCCCGACTGAATACATAGGTCGGTGCAGGCGAACGGAGGGAAGTGAACCATCTCAGTACCTCCAGGAGAAGAAAGAAACCTCGATTCCGATAGTAGTGGCGAGCGAACTCGGAATAGCCCAAACCAGAACTATTTCGGTAGTTTTGGGGTTGTAGGGCCTGCAACAGTAGAGTTACCAATCTGGTCGATAGTCAAAGTGGTTGGAAAGCCACCCGATACAGCGTGACAGGCGCGTAGACGAAATTGATCCAGACTCGAAGCAGGTACCTGAGTAAGGCGGGGCACGTGAAACCCTGCTTGAATCCACGGGGACCATCCCGTAAGGCTAAATACTCGTTTCTGACCGATAGTGAACCAGTACCGTGAGGGAAAGGCGAAAAGAACCCCGAGAGGGGAGTGAAATAGTACCTGAAACCGTGTGCCTACAAGCAGTGGGAGGACTATGCTCCGTGAGGAGAATGTCTGACCGCGTGCCTATTGCATAATGAGCCGGCTAGTTATTCTTGTCAGCAAGGTTAAGCGTGAGCGAGCCGCAGCGAAAGCGAGTCTGAATAGGGCGATTCAGTTGGCAGGAATAGACGCGAAGCGGGATGATCTACCCTTGGCCAGGTTGAAGTTGGGGTAACACCTAATGGAGGACCGAACCGGTGTTTGTTGAAAAAAGCTCGGATGAGCTGAGGGTAGGGGTGAAAGGCTAATCAAATTCCGTGATAGCTCGTTCTCTCCGAAATAGCTTTAGGGCTAGCGTCGGGTGATTTGGATCGGTGGTAGAGACATGGATGGACTAGGGGGCTTTCCGGCTTACTGAATCCAACCAAACTTCGAATGCCGATCACAACCAGCCCGGCAGTCAGACTGTGGGGGCTAAGCTTCACAGTCGAGAGGAAAACAGTCCAGACCGCCTGCTAAGGTCCCAAAATTATAGTTAAGTGGGAAAGGAAGTCGGAACGCTCAGACAGCCAGGAGGTTGGCTTAGAAGCAGCCATCCTTTAAAGAAAGCGTAATAGCTCACTGGTCAAGCGGTCCGGTGCCGACAATACAACGGGGCTAAAACTATATACCGAAGCAGCGGATGCACACATTAGTGTGCGTGGTAGGAGAGCATTCTGTCGTGAATGAAGCGTAACTGAGAAGATACGTGGACATTACAGAAGAGACCCTGCCGGCATAAGTAGCGATAAGGGAGGTGCGAACCCTCCCCGCCGAAAGTCTAAGGTTTCCTGAGGAAGGTTAATCCGCTCAGGGTTAGGCGGTCCCTAAGCCGAGGCCGAGAGGCGTAGGCGATGGATTTCCGGTTAATATTCCGGACCTCCCAAATCATCGTTATTACGATGGGGTGACGCATAAGGATAAGCAGGACCTCATATGGCTATGGGGTTTGATACGCGTAAGCTGGTTTCGATAGGCAAATCCGTCGAGACTCAACAGTGAGGCGTAAAACAGTAAGGCGTATGCCCGAAAGCTGCTGATTTCATGGTGCCAAGAAAAACCTCTAAGGAGAAGATTTGGGAACCGTACCACAAACCGACACAGGTAGACGAGGAGAATATCCAAAGGCGCTCGAGTGAAAGCTTGTTAAGGAACTCGGCAAATTAGACCCGTAACTTCGGGAGAAGGGTCGCCCACCTCTGGTGGGCCGCAGCGAAATGCGAACGGCGACTGTTTAACAAAAACACAGGTCTCTGCAAAGTCTAAAACGACGTATAGGGGCTGACTCCTGCCCGGTGCCGGAAGGTTAAAGAGAGAGGTTAGCGCAAGCGAAGCTTTGAACTGAAGCCCCGGTGAACGGCGGCCGTAACTATAACGGTCCTAAGGTAGCGAAATTCCTTGTCGGGTAAGTTCCGACCTGCACGAATGGAGTAACGATCGTTCGACTGTCTTAACGAGTTGCTCGGCGAACTTGTAGTACCGGTGAAGATGCCGGTTACCCGCAGCTAGACGAAAAGACCCCGTGCACCTTTACTATACTTTTACAGTGAGTTACGGCTCTTGCTGCGCAGGATAGGTGGGAGGCTTTGAGACCAGGTTCTTGGACTTGGTGGAGCCAACGGTGAGATACCACCCTGCGAGTGTTGTGATTCTAACCTCCACCCCTTATCGGGGTGAGGGACATTGTAAGACGGGTAGTTTGACTGGGGCGGTCGCCTCCTAAATTGTAACGGAGGCGCGCGAAGCTACACTCAGGTCGTTTGGAAATCGACCGTCGAGTGCAAAGGCATAAGTGTGGTTAACTGCAAGACCTACAAGTCGAGCAGATGCGAAAGCAGGCCTTAGTGATCCGGTGGTTCTGTATGGAAGGGCCATCGCTCAACGGATAAAAGGTACGCCGGGGATAACAGGCTGATCATTGCCAAGAGTTCATATCGACGCAATGGTTTGGCACCTCGATGTCGGCTCATCGCATCCTGGAGCTGTAGAAGGTTCCAAGGGTTAGGCTGTTCGCCTATTAAAGCGGTACGTGAGCTGGGTTCAGAACGTCGCGAGACAGTTCGGTCTCTATCTGCTGTGGGCGTAGGAGATTTGAAGAGGGCTGTCCTTAGTACGAGAGGACCGGGATGGACGAACCTCTTGTGTTCCAGTTGTCATGCCAATGGCACGGCTGGGTAGCGAAGTTCGGTTGTGATAACCGCTGAATGCATATAAGCGGGAAGCACGCTCTAAGATGAGATCTCCCAACCCAAAAGGGTAATGAAGGGCCCAGGAAGACCACCTGGTTGATAGGCTGGAGGTTGAAGCGCAGTAATGTGTGGAGCTTACCAGTACTAATCGCCCGTTCGGCTTGTCCATAGAATTTACTCTGCGCAATGTTTTGTCATTACGCTAGAGACATTCAATACAAGCTTTGTAGTTATAGAAATATAACTAAATACGCAAATAATTAGGTATATAGTCTGCTCAATCTATTCAGTTGTGAACGATCGCGCTGCGGCGCAAGTTCTCAAGTTTGCCGGTGAGTTTACCGCGAGGGTTCCACCCGTTCCCATCCCGAACACGGAAGTTAAGCCTCGTTGGGCCGATGGTACTGCACGCGTAAGTGTGTGGGAGATTAGGTGATCGCCGGCATAATTCAAGCAAAGCCCGCCCTCGTGGTGGGCTTTGCTGCTTAACTCCCTATCCTTTTTCAACCAACCTGCTTTCCAGCTTCCGTGTTGACAGTCCCGCGCCGACGCCTAGACCAGGCGAGTGAGTGACTTCGAGCAGCCACTGAGCGGCGGCAATGTAGCCGGCTTCGTCGTCCGCGTTGGAGACACGGTCCGAAAGCCGGCAACGGAGGCGAGTGATTCTGTCGAGGCCTTCCTCGGACACCTCCACGCTGCAGGCTTCGAAGCTGCACCGCGTGCTCTCAGGTTCTCGAATATATTCCAGGCTCCACGGCCGATACGTTACCCCCGCTATCTCTGCTGGAACTTCAGAGACTGGGACGGTTGATCCGGCAGCTTCATGTGGTTGCACGCACCTTTGTGCCTCCTGCGTCGGCTCGCTGGAACGTCGCCATCAAAGCGGACAGTGAATCTATAATCTGTCACCACGATCTTGCGCCCTGGAACCTTGTGCGTGACGGTGCCAAGTGGGTGTTTATTGATTGGGATGGTAGCGGGCCCGGCTCACTTCTGTGGGACCTGGCCTATGCAGCGCAGAGTTTCGTCCCTTTGATGGCGAACGGAGATCCCGTATCAGATGCGAAGCGGCTTGGTCACATCGTTGCCGGTTATGGCTTGAGCGAAGCTGAGATCGCAGCATTCATCCCAGTTCTAGCGACCCGTACACGGGCGATGTATCAGTTGCTCTATCAGAGTTCGCTAACGGGGCATCAACCGTGGGCCCGGCTCTATCAGGAAGGCCATGGAACCTACTGGGAGCAGGCTGCGATCTACATAGAACAAAACGCGGAGCGCTGGTCCACAGCGCTCCGCGTTTTGCCGCCTCTTTATTCAAACCAAAAGTAACTACCGCCGCGGTTAGAACGAGTAACTCTTCGGCGCCTTGTCACTCACCGGTGCCTTCGGAGCTTTGGGCGCTGCCGGCGCCTTGGGAGCCTTCTCCGTCATCGCGGGCGGTGCTGGTGGCGCCGGAGGCATCGGGGCCGCAGTCACCTTCCGTAGCGTCACATCGCCATCAGTGGTCGAGATCGTTACCTTGGTGCTGCCCCCCCCTACCGAGCCGTGCAGCGTGTGGTTGTCGTCGTTGTCTTGCTGCGACAGCCCAAAGTCGTTCTCCATATCGCCGTTGCGCGTGCTCGCGTCCACCTTGAAGGATGACCCAGGCGGCAGCCCTACATCTACCGAGCCATGCGTGTTCTGTATGGAGACAGTGCCTAGCGGGGCCACGCTCGTCACATTCACTTCGCCATTCCTGTTGATCACGTCTACGCTGCCCTGCACCCGATCCAGGGTAATGTTCTTGTCGGTGGTCTTCAGCACCACCGGCCCTGTCAACGCGCTAGCGTTCAAGCTATCGCTCTCCACGGAGAACTCATCGCCCAGCTTTGCCGCCTGAAAGTGCGTACGGCTTGTGTCGAAGCGCACTGAGCCGCTCACGTTCTGCAGATCGGTCGTGCCGTAAAAGTCTCCCTGCATTGCCACCGGTCCGGTCACATTGTTGACGTTTATATCCCCTGTGTGCCCGTTGATCGTCACGGAGCCCGTCATATCCTTCACGGAAACCGATGCATCGTCATCATTGATCGTGGCCTGCAAGTCGCCAGCGATCTCCCTCACATCCACATCGCCGTGGTTGGCGGAGATCGTCACCGGCTTCTGCAATTCGCTCACCGTCACATCACCGTGATCGGCGTTCACCGTAATGCCGCTGCTTGGCGGCATAGTCACGGTCAGGTCGGCCTGGCCACCCACGACGCCGGCAACGCTCAGCGTCGTCGTATTGCCGTCGTGCTGGATCGCCGGCTCCAGCTGCTTCATCTTGGTCTGTACGTCCGCCTCGTTCCAGGCGTACGCGCTCTTGTGGATGCTCACGTGCATCTGGCCGTCGGTGCTGGTGCCGTTCACCGTCACATCGCCGTGCGGGTTGCGGATCACCAGCAGCCCATTTGCCGCAATCGCCGAGCTCACATCGTCGTAGGAGTCGCTGCGATTGCCCAGTACCTGATCCAGCTTGCCGAACCCCTCACCGAACTTCTGATGCTTCCACTCCAGCCCGCGCAGCGCCGCCTGCGAGGCCAGCCCCGTGAGAATCAGCAGCACCAGCAGAAACACAATGCCGCCGCCAATCGAGCGCGGGCAGCCCATCTCAGCCGCGCGATCGCGGTCGAGCGCCCACTCCGCCAGCAGGATCACGCCTGCGGCAATCAGTACCACCGGCCACCAGTGACCGAACCATTCCAGCGCATAGAACGCCGACACGCGGTGCAGCTCCACCAGCAAAAAGTACACACCAAGCCCCAGCAGGATCAGTGGGCCAACGATCGAGGTCCGTCGCGTCGCCCTGCGCTGGGCCTTCCAGGCAATGCGCTGCATCTTCTGCTGTGCCCGGTAGGCAGCTTGCTGTGCGCGATACTGTGCCCGCGCCGCGTTGCGGTCATAGGGAGGATACGGTCCGCCCGCAGGCGGTGGTGCTCCGCCCATAGGCGGTGGTGGTGGATACGCGCTCATGTCTATTGCCCACCCTTCGGAGTATTCGCCAGGTCGGCTGCTTGGCTCTCAGTCGGGTTCGACGCCGCCCATGCTGCGCGGGTCCGCTCGGCATCCGCCTCGTTCATCGGCGGCACTACGGAGCCGCCTGCCGGATATACCGGTACTCCATAGGCCGCATTCGCCAGCGAGGTCCGCTCCAGAATCAGCACCGCGCCGAACACGATGAACAGGATCGGCCACGTCCGCCCCAGCGAGGCCACGTCCAGCGCCTGCAGCAGGAACAGCAGAGCCAGCACGGCCATCGCTACCGGCGCGCGCAGAATGCTCATCACCGGGACGCCCGCATGCAGCCGCCGCACCAGTATCAGCGCAGCCAGGCTCGCGAACAGCAGCGCCAGCACCCAGTTGAAGTTCAGGCTCCAGCCCCACTCCTGCCCAAACTCAAACAGCAGGAACACCACACCCAGGCCAATCAGCCAGATCGCGCCAACAGGGAACCGCTTGGTCACAGGCACCGGCGTAGCGGCATAGGGCTGGGCGCTGCCCGAGTAGGTCGGTGTGTAAGGTGTTGTGGGTACGCCCGCATCGCGCATTGCCTGCGCTCGAATGTCGTCGGCCATCGTCGCTGCGTACTGCTCCGGCGTGCTCCACGCGCCTGCATTGGGCGCCGATGCGAAATGTACCGGCGGCACATAGCCTACCCAGTCCGGGCCAGAGGTTGGCGGCGCGTAGCCAGCAGGTGCCGTGTAGCCTGCCGTGCCATGCGGTGCGCTGTAAGTCGTCGGTCCAGCGTTCACCGGTTCTCCCGTCCAAGCCGGGCCCGCAGGCGGTGGGGCCGCCGCGCCTGCACCCGCTGCGGCTGCTCCAGCTGTACCCGGCTGGCGTCCAAAGCCCATCCGCTCGCCAATATCATTGAGTCCGAAGGGGTTCGGCAGCGGCCGGCCTTCCAGCCGCGCCTTCGCCGTGTGGTAGGCGTCAAACACCTGGTAGAACACCCACCCTGCCACCAACAACCCAAAGATCCCATTTACGTGGTCGTTCAACGAAGCCAGCACCACGAACACCACCAGGTGGGCCACGCCCTTGGCATACTGCCCGTTGTACATTGCGCCCACGCCGGGGATCAGTCCCAGAAAACCTGCCAGCACTGGGTGCGGTAGGCTCGTCGGTATTGCGCCCATCGGAGGCACTGCACCCGCGGGTGGCACTGCTCCCACCGGCTGCACCGTCGTATATCCCTGCTGATTGCTTGTCGTCGATCCCACCCGAGCCGCGAGGCATGGCTCGCAGAAGACCCCCGTGCCCACCGGCCGTGCCGTCTCCCGCGTCAGCGGTGTCCCGCAATCCTGGCAGAAGCCCACTCGCTCTGCCGTCCCGGCCGTTCCCGCCGGGGCCTCCGTGTTGCCGGGGGCGTTGGTCCCGTAATTTGTCTCGTCGCTCATCGTACGCGCCTTCCTTCTATCCCTGGGCCAATCAATCACTCGTGCGGTGGCTGGTCTTGCCAGCCGTCCATCCTGATCGCTCCGTAATTTTGTGCTGCCTGTTGCTCTTACTGCTGTCCGTTTCCGTTCAGCTCGTTCATGCGCGACTCCATCTGGTACACCACGCGCATGTTCTCAAACTGCCTTGTCGCGCTCGCCCCGGCGTCGGCCAGGTTGCGCCGGATGCCGCTGGGCGTAAAGTCCGCCACCCGCAGGTCATGCACTCGCACGCCCATCAGGTTCAGTGTCAGCGCCAGTGAGAAGAACGCCATCGCCGCCGTCATCGCCAGGCGCGGCTGCAGCAGCATCGCTGCATTGCCCAGCGAGAACATCTCGCCCAGCTTCACGCGAGTCTCGGACCACCGGCGGTTCCAGCCGCCCTGCGCCTTCGCTGCGCCTTGGGTGCCCCATTCATGCGCAGCTTCATCGCGCATGAGTGGGGTAGCGAACTCTTCCGGTGCCACAGCCTGCGGCACCGCCACGCCCGAGGTCTCCGCCAGGATGCGCTCCAGCAAGCCCACCGGCGGCTCCGGCGTCTTCGACTTCAGCATCGAAAGCCACGCCGCGCCGCGCCGGGCTTCAGCCAGCTCCTGCGCACAGTGCGTGCAGCTGGCAACGTGGGTATCAAACGCCCGCTGCTCGTCTGCCGTCAGCGTACCGTCCACGGCCTCGGGCAGCATCGCCTCGCACACCGCGCAGTTCGCCGGAGTCTCACCAAATCCTTCGAATTGAGTCATGTTCGCCAACTCACATCACCTGCCCTTCTATACGTTTCAACAACCTTGCGAGCTCTGCCCGCCCGCGGCTGATCCGGCTCTTCACCGTACCCTGCGGAACGCCCAGTACCTCAGCGATATCCTTGTAATCCATATCTTCCAGATCGCGCAAAATCACCGCCTCGCGCAGCTCCGGAGAAACCTGTTTCAACGCCTCCTGGATCTGCATCCGCAGCTCCATTCCGGCGACCACCTGCTCCTGGCTCTTGCCCGTATCGGCCAGGCGATCGCCGCGCGTCATTCCATCCTCTTCGCCGTCGTACGTCTCGTCCAGCGAATCGGACGCGCGCTCCATCCGCGACCGCCGGTAGTTGTCCACCAGCAGGTTGCGGGTCAGCGTCGTCAACCAGGTCGTAAAGCCGCCCTTCGCGGGGTCGAAGCTCGCCAGGTTGCGATACATCTTCAAAAACGCCTCTTGCGTCAGGTCTTCGGCGTCGCTCTGCGAACCCGTAAACCGGTAGCAGATGCCATAGATACGGCGATGTTGCGTGCGGGCCAGCTTCTCCCAGGCTGCTGCATCGCCTGCCAGGCACCGCGCGGCCAGTTCGGCCAGTTCGCGCTGCTCGGCCATCGCAGCCGTCCGCTCCGGGCTCACCGCTCCCGCCTGTCCTGCCATCGCCGTGCCGCCGCTGCGTCCTGCATCCTGCGGCCCGGGTTCCAACTCGTGGGACGACCTCATGACGGGTCGAACCTCCTGATGGCTCACGCGCTCCGGAACAGCTGCTCGCTCCCGGCCCTGCGTGCGGTCTGTAGCTCGGCCTGCTGCACGGTCGCCAGCTGGGCTCACTGGACGCGGCGCACTCCGCCAGCCCGTCCTCGTTCCCCGCTGCAACATCGCCGAAACTGCTACCGTCGCCATGTTGTTTCATACGCAACGCCCCCGTAACAGTTCCGTTAAAGCAGGGAATCGAGAGCAGGAGGCAGCCAGCAGTCTTGTAACTCGGTAATTCTACTGGTATCAGTGCCTTCCACAACCCAGTGTGGCAAAGAAACCACACCAGCAGCTCTCTATTCCCCACTCCCTACTCCCTAGTATTGAATCACCCCGCACGCCACCCGGTTGCCCGCGTTGCCAGCCGGATCGCTCTTTTCGTCGTCGGCATGCTCATGCACCACCACGCTCGTACCGCCATCCAGCATCAGCGAGTTCGGCGCACTGCGGTCCAACGAGATCGAGGTGATTACAAAACTCGCCTCGCCCTTGTGGTCTTCGCCCACCAGCACATTGCTGGGCAGATCGCCGTTGTGGTGGCCTGCCATGTTCATGTAGCCGTGGTGCTTGCCATCCGGGTTGAAGTGCCCGCCAGCGCTCTTGAAGTCTGGCGGTTCACACACGGGCTTCTGGTGGACGTGCACGCCATGCGGCCCAAACGCCAGGTTCTGCAGGTGTACCGTCACTTTCACACCTTTCTTCACCGTCTTGAAGGTCACATAGCCATCATCGGCGCCATCGACGCCCTTCAGCGGCACCTTGATCTCCTTGGGAACGGGCTTGGCCGCATCCTGTGCCCGCATCGGCGCTGCACCAACGGTAGCGATACCCGCCGCCACGCCGCACATCATCAACCAGCTCCAGCGCATCGAACCATCCTCCTGGCTATCTCTTGGAAGTTGCACCACCAGCATACGCTCTGCCTCCGCTCCCGGAGCGCCCAATCCGCCACGATCTCGTGGTCTTGCTCTATCTTCTATCCCCCATCCTCTACTCCCTCTCCCGCCCCACTTATCCACCGCGTCTCGTTGATTACGATGAGGCAACGATGTCTCATCCCGCAGCCCAACCCGGCGTTCCGCAACCTGGTGTTTTAGAAGTCATCACCGGCCCCATGTTCTCCGGCAAGTCCGAGGAGCTGATCCGCCGCCTCAAGCGTGCGCGCATCGCTCGCCAGCGAGTCGCCTGCTACAAGCCCGATATCGACCTCCGCTACCACCGCACCGCCATCGCCAGCCACAGCTCGCAGACCCACGAAGCCGTCACCGTTGCCACCACCGACCGCCTCCGCGAGCACCTCTACCCGCAGTTAGCCGAGGTAGACGTCATCGGTGTAGATGAAGCCCAGTTCTTCGACGAGCACCTGATCCCGCTCGCCCTCGAGCTCGTCGCCCTCGGCAAGCGCGTCCTCATGGCCGGCCTTGACACCACCTTCTCCAACGAGCCCTTCGGCCCCGTCCCCAATCTCATGGCCCTCGCCGACAAGGTCACCAAGCTCTCCGCCGTTTGCATGGTCTGCGGAGCCTCAGCCATCCACACCCAACGCCTCGGCTCCTCGCAGGAGTTGGTCGTCGTAGGCGCCGCCGGTCTCTACGAAGCCCGCTGCCGCGCCCACTTCCACCCCGCCGGCGACTCGCCCGCCCAGCAACTGGAGCTCACTGCGCAACTGGAGCTGCCGTCGCCGGTCCCTCTCACTAAAACCGGGTGATTACGAACAGAAACGCTCCCAGAACGCCCAGGATCGTCGCCGCCAGAACCCCCGTAATGTAATAAGCGGCGAGGCGTTCTTTCCCAGCCTTCGGCCGGGTAATCCCAACACCCCATATAAAACTCTCGCTCACGATATCGGTTAGGCTTTTCATGATTGGCATCCCTCCTGTCCATATCCATTGGAGCGGACAGACAGCCCGGCTGATATGCAAATGCTGCGAGAAACGTAACTCCGATGAAGAGGCAGGATATCGAAAGCCCGCAGGGACGCGTCGCCGTTGTCCGTGGTCGCCATCTGGTCCCCTTGCTTGTCTCACAAGAGGCAACTCCGACAAGACTACAGCCGTGGAACGGTGTCGTTCTGGAACAGCATCGTGTGGCACCCGGCGAGATTCTGGAACACGAACACCCTACCCTGTGTCTTCACCTGCAGCTCGCAGGCACTCAAAGTTTCGAGTGGTGGGAGCGTGGCAAGAACGCGGTCGAACCAACGCGGCCGGGCTCTCTGATTGTCATTCCTCCCGGCACACGCGATCGTCTGCGCTGGCAGGGCCATTCCGAAAGGCTGGTCCTCTCCATTGAGAATGAGCCGCTGGAGAAGCTGGCCTCACAGCTGGGAGCGCAGCATCCCCTGGAGATAAAGTCAGCCTGGTCCCTCTTTGACTCGTCCCTGCAACACCTGATGACGGAGATGGGAAGAGAGACCCGCGAGGGCTGGCCGCTTGGCGCACTTTACGCGGACCTGCTGGCGTTGGGGCTGCAGACCAGCCTGCTCAGGAACCACTCCAATCAGCAGATCTCTCCGCCTTTCAAGGGTCGCCTCAGCCTGTCTCTCCTCAAGCGGGCCATGGAATACATCACCGCCAATCTCGCCGAAGACATTGGACTCGGACAGATTGCACGCGAGCTGGGGCTTAGTGAGTCCCACTTCGCGCATGAGTTTCGGACCTCGACCGGCGCGACTCCCTATCAATATCTGCTGCAGCAGCGTATGGAAAAAGCGAAGGCTCTGCTCAGAACCACGAAATTGCCGATCCAGAACGTCAGTGTCCTTGCGGGTTTTCGCTACCCGGCCAACTTCGTACGGACATTCCGTCAACGCGAAGGGCAGTCACCGGATGCCTGGCGCAGGGGCCAGAGCGGGCATTACTCCATGAAAATCCGGTAAAGTTATCTCGGCCGCAGATATCTCCACTGTCCCTGTGCGCACATAACTTTACATAGGGCCAGAAAACCGAAAGCCCTCAACCAGTAACAGGGGGAACGATGCTTTTACCGAAGCAGCACGTCATCAAAGCCAGTCTTGTACTCTCCGCGGCAGCTCTCGCCATGTCGCTCACGGCCTGCAAATCTTCCGGTAACGGAGCTAATCAGAACTTTGTCCTCAATGGGGCGGGCAGCACCTTCGTCTATCCGGTCATGTCGCACTGGGCGCAGTCCTACAACGACCTCCACAACAACGTCCAGATCAACTACCAGTCCATCGGCTCCGGCGGCGGAGTGCAGCAGGTCAAGAACGGCACCGTCGACTTCGGCGCCTCCGACTACGCGCTCACCGACGCGCAACTCGCCGGCATGAAGCCCGTCCTCCAGGTCCCCGAGACCGCCGGCCCCGTCTGCATCACCTACAACCTGCCCGGCCTCGCAAAGCCGCTCCAGCTCTCGTCGGACGCCATTACCGGCATCTTCCTCGGCAAGATCACCACCTGGCACGACCCCATCCTCGTCAAGGACAACCCCGGCATCAACCTGCCCAACTCCAAGATCGTCGTCGCGCACCGCACCGACGGCTCGGGCACCACCGCCGCCTTCACCACCTATCTCTCCGCTGTCTCCCCCGAGTGGAAGAGCAAGGTCGGTCAGGGCGGCGCGGTCAACTGGCCCGCTGGCGTCGGCGCCAAAGGCTCTGAGGGAGTCACCGAGCAGGTCCGTCAGTTTCCCGGCGGCATCGGCTACGTCGAGCTCACCTATGCGCAACAGAACAAGCTGCCCATCGCCAGCGTCCGCAATCTCGCGGGCAACTACGTGCAGCCCAGCACAGCCAGTACCACTGCGGCCATCGCTGCTTTCTCCGACCAGTTGAGCAAGGACCCGCGCAGCCCCATCGTCAACCCACCGGCCAGTGCGGCCCAGGCCTACCCCATCTCCATCCTCACCTTCCTGCTCATCCCCAAGGACGGCACTGACCAGGCCAAGCGCACCGCGCTCAAGGGCTTCGTGCAGTACATCATCGGCGACGGTCAGGCCACCGCAGGACAACTCAACTACGCGCCACTCCCCGACGGCGTCAAACAGTACGACCAGCAGACCCTCAATCAGATGACCGTCAACGGCCAGCCCATCCCGTAAGCATCAAGCACGCGCCCACCCATGACATCTCCACCGTCATGGGTGGGCGCGTAAGATCCTTACCCTCTACTCCTTTTCTCCTCTGCTCTCTGCCTCTATGGACCTCGCCACGCACCTCATCGAGCTCGAACGCTGTCTCCACACAGCATCCACCCGCCAGAACGCCGCCAATCTTCTCTCCGACGACTTCCGCGAGTTCGGCGCCTCCGGCCGCATCTGGGACAAGCCCACCATGCTCGTCTCCCTCGCCGCCGAGGAGCACTACCCCATCACCAGCGACCACTTCGTCTTTCAGGAACTCGCTCCCGGCCTCGCGCTGCTCACTTATACGGCCACCACGCCCACGCGCCGCTCCCTGCGCAGCAGCCTCTGGCGTCTCGAAGACGGCCACTGGCGCGTCCTCTTCCACCAGGGCACCGTCATCCCTAATCCCTAACTCCTACGCCCGCGGCATCCAGCGCAGCTCCATCGTTCTGCATAGCGGAGAGACCTGCTTCTCTAGCACGATGTTCGTCGGGCCTTCAGCACGGCAGCCGCATCGGAACCCCCGCCGCGGCAACCTCCGCCTTCAACGCCCGCGAATCCGTAACCCCAAAGTGAAAGATGCTCGCCGCCAGCGCAGCATCCGCCTTGCCTGCCTTGAACACCTCGGCAAAGTGCGCCGCGCTGCCCGCACCACCACTCGCGATCACAGGAATCTGCACCGCCTCACTCACTGCGCGCGTCAGCTCGCAGTCAAACCCGTTGCGCATACCGTCAGTGTCCATAGAGGTCAGCAGAATCTCGCCCGCACCACGCTGCTCCGCCTCTTTTGCCCACTCAACTACATTGCGACCCGTTGGTTTCCTGCCTCCGGCAACATACACCTCAGCATCGCTAACGCCGTTCACCCCACGCCGAGCATCGATCGCCACAATCACAGCCTGCGCCCCAAAGCTCGCGCCAATCTCTCCAATCAGCTCCGGCCGCGCAATCGCCGAGCTGTTGATCGACACCTTGTCCGCACCCGCCGTAAACACCGCTTCAGCATCTTCGGCACTGCGAATCCCGCCGCCCACCGTAAACGGCACAAACAGCGTCGCCGCCGTCCGCTTCACCGTATCGATCAGCGTCCCGCGCCCCTCATGTGTAGCCGTAATATCCAGCAGCACAATCTCATCCGCCCCCGCCGCCGCATGCCGGTGCGCCAGCTCCGCCGGATCGCCCGCATCGACAATATCGACAAACTGAATCCCCTTCACCACGCGCCCACCGCGCACATCCAGACACGCAATCACTCTCTTCGTCAGCATTCCGTCTTCCTTTGCGAAACTTGGCTAACTTCGCGCACTTTGCGGGAGCGCTTTTGCTTTTGGCTTCTACAGCTCCAGAAAATTCCGCAACACCTTCAACCCGGTCTCCGCGCTCTTCTCCGGATGAAACTGCACACCCATCACATTCCCGCGCTCCACGGCTGCCGTAAACTTGCCACCATACATCGTGCTCGCCGCCGTGTCCGCACTCAGCGGAGCACGCCAGCTGTGCGTGTAGTACACAAAGCTCCCCGGCGCAATCCCACGCAGCAGCCGCGACTCCGCCCGCACATCCTCCAGCGAGTTCCACCCCACATGCGGCGACTTCAACTCCTCGGCTATTTTTTCTCCGTTGATCAGCTTGGTTTCAACGGCAGGGAAGCGTTCACACTTGCCAGCAAAATGCCCCAACCCCGCCGTCTCCGGAGCCTCCGTCGACCCCTCATACAACCACTGCAACCCAACACAGATCCCCAGAAACGGAGCACCCTTGCCAACTGCTTCCCGCACCGCCTGCGTCAGCCGCAGATCCTCCAGCAACTGAGTAGCCTGAAAGTGCCCCACCCCCGGCAACACAATCTTCTCCGCCCTCAACACGTCCTCAGGCTTCTGCGTCACGACAACATCATCCGCGCCAAGAAACTTGAGCGCTTTCACAACGCTAGTAAGGTTGCCCGCTTTGTAGTCGATAACAGCGATCACGCTCGTTGTGGTCCTTTCGTCCAATCTTCCACGCGAAGACCTTTGATCCGCGCGAAGGCTTTGTCGTTTGTTACCAGCGTAAAGTCGTAGGCGAGTGCATGCGCGGCGATCATCGTGTCGAACGCGCTCATCGGATGGCCTGTGCGTCGAAGCCTTGCGGCCAGCTCCGCATAGCGCGTCGCACACCGCGAATCCCATGGCTCGATGGCGATCTCCCGCAAAAAAGGAGGAACGGTTCGCCAAACCTTGGCTTCGGACGGAAGCAGCGCGAGGCCAAAACGCATCTCCGCCTCGGTGATCGTGGAGATAGCGGCATCGCTCTTGTTCGTGTCGCGGAACCGTCGCATCAGGGGCGGACTTATGCCCTTGGTGAGAAAGCTCGCGACGTTCGTGTCCAGCAGAAAGCGGATCACTTGGAGAAGGCTCGGGGCACCGGCGGAGTGCGATCCCGCTCCATAAGGAAGTCCTCTTCGATGGGCCCCAACTCTTCGACCAGATGAAAGAACTCGTCCCAGTTTCCAGTCCTCTGCTGAGAGAGCACTACGTCACCGGTCGCAGGATCTTTGCGGATGTTCACTTCATCTCCCTCGAAGCGAAACTCTGCAGGCAGACGGACTGCCTGGCTGCGTCCATTCATGAAAAGTTTGGCGGCTGCTGGCATGGTTGCCCTCCCGTTCTTAGTATATATCAAGGTATATATCGACCGTGTTCGACGGCAGCATAGGTTGAGGCTTTCCCATGGCGGTAGCACAAGCTTCTCTGCCTTCAGTGCATCCTCAATTGGGCGTTCTCGCCCATGGCCGCCGTTCTCTTTACTGTCTACTCACTACTATCTACTGTCTGTCTTTCTACAGCAGCCCCTTCGTACTCGGCAGCAACTCCTTCATTCGCTCATCCTTGCTGCACGCACCACGCATCGCCCGCGCAAACGCCTTGAAGATCGCCTCAATCTTGTGATGGTTATTCCGCCCGTACATCACCTTCACATGCACATTGCACTTCGCACCCCGCGCAAACCCATCGAAGAAGTCCGGGATCAACTCCGTCACCAGATCACCCACCAGCCGGTCCGTCAGCGCATCATCCACAACACAAGCCACACGCCCCGAAAGGTCCACCGCACACACCGCGAGCGTCTCATCCATCGTCATCACAAAGTAGCCGGCGCGCAGAATCCCGCGCTTGTCGCCGAGAGCCTCAGCAAACGCCTCGCCCAGCGCAATGCCCACGTCTTCCACCGTGTGGTGCTGGTCCACATCCAGGTCGCCCACGCACTTCAGCGTCAGGTCGAAGCCACCATGCTTCGCAAAGCTCTCCAGCATGTGGTCGAAGAACCGGATGCCCGTGCTCACCGTGTACTGCCCGGTGCCATCCACCTCCAGCCGCAGCGAGATCTTCGTCTCCAGCGTGTTCCGTTCGATCACGCCAATGCGCCCGCCCGCAGCCGCACTCATGCCCACTTCGTTCACCACATCGCTCATCGCCGTCTCCGCTTCGCTTCCATCATCTTCGCCGCAACATAGGCAAGAATTGCCGCCATCACCAACCCATACAGCACAACAAACACGCGCAGCTCCCAGCCGCTCAGTTGCTGTACCATCGCCACTGCCAGCAGGGTCAGGCCAATCACACTCCACGAGATCACCAGCATCCGCCCGCGCGCCGACTTCATCGCCCGCGTCCTTCGGCTGGCGTCCACTGCATCTCTGCCATGGACTCCCGCAGCGCGGCAATTCCACGCGTTACATGCTCCTCCACGCCGACCGTGATCCGCACATACCCATCGCACCCCGGATCGCTCGACCGATCACGCAGTAGCACGCCCTTCGCGCGCATCACCTCGCACAGTTGCTTGTGCCTGGACCCAATATCCATCAGCACAAAGTTCGCGGCGGAAGGCCACGTCCGCACGCCCAGTTCCTTCAACGCCGCAAAGATCCGCTCGCGCCCCGCATGGACCTGCTCCACATACCAATTGATGTACGCGTCGTCAGCAACAGCCTCCGGCAGCACTGCCAGCGCAACGCCGTTCACGTTGTACGGCGAGCTCACCTTGCGCAGAAATCCGATCAGCCGAGCATCGCCTGCCAGCATCCCAATGCGCAGGTTCGCCAGCCCATAGGCCTTTGAAAACGTTCGAGCCACAATCAGGTTCGGCACATCGGCAATATCGCCCAGCGTAGTCTCGCCATAAAAGTGGAAGTACGCCTCATCCACCATCAGCACGGCCTGCGGAGCGGCCTTCGCAATCGCCAGCAGATGCTCGCGGCTCACCGTCGCTCCCGTCGGGTTATTCGGCGAGGCGACGATAATCAGCTTCGTCTTCGCGGTGATCGCCTCAAGAAACCGTTCAAACGGAAACTCCAGCGAGTCGTCCGTCTGCACGCGCTTCAGCTTGCTCGTCATCATACTGATCGACACGTCATACATAAAGAACGTCGGCGTGCAGATCAGCGCCTCATCGCCCTCATCCAGAAACGCACACGCCATCAGGTGGATGCCCTCATCCACGCCGTTCGTCAGAATGATCTGGTCGCTGTCCAGCCCCAGGTGCTGCGCAACAATCGTCTCCACGCCATGCCGCTCCGGGTACACCGTCATCGACTCGGCCGTCAGCGTCCGCAGCTTCTCAATCACCCGCGGCGAAGGCGCAAACGTGTTCTCGTTGAAGTCCAGCCGCAGCGCGTCTCTGCCAGCGAGAGGCGGATGATACTCCGGCATCGCCAGCACCGCGCGCCGCGGCTCTACGTGCGCCGCCGCCGGCAGATGGCTCAGGCTGTGCAGCAGCACATCCGCATCCGGGCCACCCTCAGCCCGCAGCTCATCCAGCAACGACTGCGGAATCCCGCCAGCAAGTTTCGAAGCAACACTCATAAGCCTCTCTCTATCTTCTGCAACTACCGCATTCGTACGCGCACGCTCTCTGCATGCCCAACCAGGCCTTCAGCCTCAGCCAGCGCAATCGTATGCGGCCCAACCACACGCAGCGCATCCAGCGTGTACTGCTGCACGGTGATGACCTTCACAAAATCCAGCACACTCAACCCGCCGCGCACGCGGCCATTGCGCCCTGTCGGCAGCACATGGTTCGGCCCGCTGATGTAGTCACCCATCGACTGCGGCGCATAGTTGCCGATGAACACGCTGCCCGCATTCTTCACCCAGCGAACATCCGCACCAGCATCTACCGTCAGGTGCTCCGGAGCCAGCCGGTTCGTCAGTTCGCGAGCCTCATCCACGCTCGCCGTCACAAACGCAAACCCCTGCGCCGCCAGCGACCGTTTCGCAATCTCATTCTCCTGCGACTGCCGTTTCACCTCCAGCACCACCTCTTCGGCGAGCTGCTCCTGGCTCGTGATCAGCACCGCCAGCGCCTCCGGATCATGCTCCGCCTGCGCCACAAGGTCAGCCGCGATCCCCGTCGCATCGCCCACCTCGCTGGTCACTACAATCTCCGTCGGCCCCGCCGGCATATCAATGCCCACCACCTGCGACACCGCCACCTTCGCCGCCGTCACATACAAATTCCCCGGCCCAACAATTTTATCGACGGCTCCAATACTCTCCGTCCCATACGCCATCGCCGCAATCGCCTGCGCTCCGCCCACGCGATAGAACTCCACCACGCTGCTGGCCTCGCGCGACACCAGCCACGCCGCCGCCATCGTCTCTCTCGCCGGCTTCGGCGAGCACACCACAATGCGCTCCACGCCTGCCACCTGCGCCGGTGTCACCGTCATCAGCAGCGTGCTCGGCAGCGGATACCGCCCACCCGGCACATAGCACCCCACGCTGCCCAGCGGACGCACAATCTGTCCAACCTCCATCCCTTCGCTCGGACGAAAGCTCCACGCCCGCGGCAGCTGCTTCTCCGCAAACGCGCGGATGTTCGCTTGCGCCAGCCGCATCGCGGCCTTCAGCTCTTCGCTCGTCGCTTCCCACGCGGCCTGCAGCTCTTCACGACTCACGCGCAGCGGCTGTTCCTCCGTCAGCCCATCGAACTTCGCCGACAGCTCACGCACAGCCGCATCGCCGCGCGTCTGCACATCGGCAAGAATCTCCCGCACCACGCCATCGACCTTCGCCGTGTTCGTCGCGCCGCGCTGCTCCAATTCGGCAATCGCCGCCGCCGCTGCATCCGCGCTCGCGCCAAACGTCTTCAGAATCCGCATCCGCTCTCCTCTTACAGACCTTTCTTGCGCATCTGCCGCCGCTGCTCGCGCGACCCCGTCAGCTGAATCCGCTTCATCGAATCCGCATTCGCCGGATAGATCTTCTTCGGGTCCATCGGGTCGATCACCACCGGCAGCATCATCCCGGCCTCAATCTTCTGGCCCTCCGGCACGCGGCTCGTCAGCGAAACCTCACGCCGCGCCTCGCCCGGCGCCTGCACCCACAGCCTGATCTTCATCGCCGCCGAAAAGCGCCCAAACACCTTCACCGGCTCCATCGAGATCATCGTTGCATACACCGCAACGCCCTTCTTCTGCGCCCGCATCTCGCGCAGCTTCTGCACGCCAAACCACGTCAGCGGTCCAACAATCACCAGCACCAGCGGCAGCCAGAACCAAATCCTCATCCCATACTCCTTACCTGCAAACAGCTCTTGTTACAGAACAACCTTGCTCAGCGGATACTCCACAATGCCCGTGCCACCCGCGGCCTTCAGCTTCGGGACCACGTCGCGCACCGTATGGTTCTCCACAATCGTGTTCAGCGCCACCCACTCCTCGTCCTTCAGGTGCGAGATCGTCGGCGAGTTCAGCGCCGGCAGCACCGCCAGCACCTTGTCCAGGTCGACCTTCTTCGCATTCAGCATCAGCCCCACCTGGTTCTGGGCGTCCATCGCGCCATTCAGCATCAGGCTTAGCGTCTCAATCTTCGCGCGCTTCCACGGGTCAGCCCACGCGCTCTTGTTCGCGATGAACTGCGTCTCGCTCTCCATCAGCGTCTCGATAATCCGCAGCCGGTTCGCCCGCAGCGAGCTCCCCGTCTCCGTCACCTCGACAATCGCATCGGCCAGTGTCGGCGGCTTCACCTCCGTCGCGCCCCAGCTGAACTCCACCTTCACAGGAATGTTCTTCTCCGCAAAGTAGCGCTTCGAAAACTCAACAAGCTCCGTCGCAATCGTCTTGCCCGCCAGGTCCTCCGGCTTGTGGTACGGCGAATCCTCAGGCACCGCCAGCACCCACTTCACCTTCGTCCGGCTCGCCTTCGAGTACGTCAGCGCCGTCACGCGCTGCACATCGCTCTGGTTCTCCAGCACCCAGTCGTTGCCCGTCAGCCCGGCATCCAGCGCACCATGCTCCACGTACCGCGCCATCTCCTGCGCGCGCACCAGCATGCACTCAATCTCCGTGTCGTCGATCGTCGGAAAATAACTCCGCCCACTCGCATAGATCCGCCACCCCGCGCGCTCAAACAGCGCAATCGTCGCATCCTGCAAACTGCCCTTCGGAATCCCCAGCTTCAGCTTGTTCGCCATCGTCTCGTTCTCACCTTTGTAGTTGTTCTTGCTTTTCTTTCTGTCATTCCGAAGCGCAGCGGAGGAACCTGCTTCTCGGCGTCGCCACAAATCTTTCTCGTGTAACTCGTATCTCGCGTCTAGCTTCTCGTATCTATCGGCTTCGTAAAGCAGCTCACCGTGCCCTCATGGCACACCAGTCCATCGCCTTCGACAACCACCTTGAACAGCAGCGCATCGTTATCGCAGTCGGTCGCCGCCTCAACAACACGCAGCCGATTGCCACTCGTCTCGCCCTTCATCCACAGCTTGCCGCGCGTGCGGCTCCAGAACGTCACGAAACCAGTCTCTGTCGTCTTTTGATAACTCTCTTCGTTCAAAAAACCGAGCATCAACACCTGTCCGCTCGCGGCATCCTGCACGATCCCCGCCACCAGCCCATTGTCCTTCGCAAAATCGATCTTCGGCACTTCCATATCTCTCCTGTCTTTCCTTGGCGTCCCCTTAGCGTCCTTCGCGGCCTTGGCGTTTTCTGTTGTCACACAGCAAAAAGCCCGCTCGCGGTAGTCGCGTCAGCGGGCTTGTCTTTGGAATCCTGTCTGGGCGTTTCTCTCTTGCTTACTTCGCCCCACCGGACACAGCCGCCAACCCGCAATGCACGTGGTGATGGTGGTGCCCATGATGGTGGCGCAGAGTGCTCATTGCCTTTAACGCTAAGCTGCCCGCTCCTGAAAGTCAAACCTGATCCGCACGGGCAGGCTGTTTCTTTGTCATGTCGCTTTGAAGGTACGAACTTTAGTTCGTACGTCAGAATTCCCTTCCAATGGCTTTAGCCTCGGAGGGTGCGTCAGCCGGCCGCAGCGAGCCCTTACGTCTCCAGCGGCTTGAACACATGGCTCCCATCCGCCGCCATGCGCACTGCTCCGCTGCCAATCTCATACACCCAGCCGGATAGCGTCAGCTCCCCCGCCGCCATCGCCGCTGCGACTGAAGGATGCGTCTTCAGATGTCCTAGCTGCTGCAGCACATTTTGTTCGGTCAGCTCCTGCACCAGGTCGCGCTCAGGCATCCGCTCATGCAGCGTCTCCGCCACGCTCAACGCCGCGTGGGCGTTCTTCAGCCAGTTCCTCACCGAGGGCATCTTGGCCACGCTCTCCGGGTCCATCAGCGCCTTCATCGCACCGCAGTCGCTATGCCCGCATATAGCAATGTGCTTCACGCCCAGCCCGCCCACCGCAAACTCGATCACCGCGCTCACGCCGCCCAGCATCTCGCCATACGCCGGCACCATGTTCCCGATGTTGCGGGTCACAAACACCTCGCCCGGCCCCGTGCTTGTGATCTCGTTCGGGTCAATCCGCGAGTCCGCGCACGTAATAAACAGCGTATGCGGCTTCTGCGGCTCACTTGCTGCCTGCGCATACATCTCCGCACGCTGCGGATACACCTGCGTCTGAAACCGCCGCACCCCGGCCTTCAGTTGCTCCAGAACCTCATCCGCCATGCGTCTTTGCCTCTTCTACTCACTACTGTCTGTATTTGATGTTGCAGCCGATGCTGTTCTTCTGCTCCGCTGAGGGCTTCTCGCCTGCCACCACGGCATCCATCGCCGCGCGCAGGTCCTTGCCCGTCACCGGAACATCGTTGCCGAAGTCGCCGCGCCGCGGACGGCTCTCATCCAGCTGCCCGCGATACACCAGCCGCAGCTCCTCGTCGTTTGGAGACCGGCCGAACAGAAAGAAATCCGGCGTACACGCCGCCTCATACGCCCGCGCAATCTCCTGCGTCTCATCCAGCAGGTAAGGGAAGGGCCAGCCATTTTTCTCCGCCTGCTCCCGCATAAACTCCGGCCCATCTTGCGGATACTCGCCCAGGTCATTCGAATTGATCGCCACCACCCCGATCTTGCCCGAGTAGTCCCGCCCAATCTTCCCCAACTCCGCCTCCACATACTTCACATACGGGCAGTGCGGGCACACAAACATCACCAGCAACCCCTTCATGCCCTGGGCCGCATCGTCCCGCCCAACCGCTTTGCCCATTACCACATCGGTCAGCTCAAACGCCGGAGCCACCGTCCCCAACTCCACCATCATCGACTCAGTCCGCGACATAGCCCACACCTCCCAAGCTCTCCCATCATAACCAGCCAGCCCCTGAACACCCACTCTGCCTATACACTCCATAGAACAGGCCACCAGAGCAAAAGTGCCCTGCCAGAAAACAGGTTCCACTCCTAACCCTTTATGGCTGCGGATCATAGCCCCAAAACCGGGGGAGGGTCCCACACTCATTCAATGACTCAATCCCCACCATCTCCGGCCCTCTTTCTCGATCGCGACGGCGTCATCAACGAGGAGGTCGGCTACCTCCACAAGCCCGGCCAGGTCCGCTGGGTCCCCGGCATCTTCGACCTCTGCCGCTCGGCAAAGGATCTCGGCTACAAACTCGTCGTCGTCACGAATCAGGCCGGAATCGGCCGCGGCCTCTACACCCAGGCGGACTTCGACACCCTCACCAGCTGGATGATGAACCAGTTCGCCGACCGCGATATCCCACTCGCAGGTGTTTACTGCTGCCCTTTTCACCCCGAGCACGGCCTCGGTGTCTACAAACGGGAACACGAGGACCGCAAGCCCAATCCGGGAATGATCCTCCGCGCCGCCCGCGATCTGGACCTCGACCTCACCCGCTCCATCCTCATCGGCGACCGCTGCTCCGACATCGCCGCAGCCCGTGCCGCCGGCCTGTCCAAAGCCTTCCTCCTTGCCGGCACCGAATCGGCCCCATGTCCTCACCCCCACACCCCGGTGAGCTCACTCACCGCTATCGCGGGTCGCCTGTCTATGCCCTCTTGTCTAAACAGTTCCCTAAATTCCTCGGAACGGCCGCAACGTGAAGTGGATAATGGGTTTTAGCGTCATGAAGGAGGCTTCCCCCGGGCTGGGCAGCCCTATCGCGAGATCACGCATCAAACCGGCCAGTTGGCACAATTTTGATTCCGCTCGGGCAAGCTCTCGCAATGTACGTGGAGGGGGGGATGATTCCACCCTGGGATCATCCCGGGCGTTAACCTAAACTGACTCTAACGGCCAGTACGGGCACGAAACTCGGCCAACACTGAACGCATTGAAAAACTATAGATCAAACAGATTTTGTGGCTTCCCTCAGGTACTCTCTAGACCAGTGTCTTTTTACTTCTCACTGGTGCTAAAGGGGTAACATATGTGGAGCATACCGAAGCTGCTCTGCTGACGAGCCTCTCCACCCTGTTCCAGGGTGTAGGCTGTTTATCTTTCCTGTCCCGGCTGTTTGGGACTCCGGAAGGTGCGGAACACGGATACGGTACATGTCTCACAGAAAGCTAGCCTTTACTTTATTTAACTGATGCAAACACAGTGGCGGGGAACATATAACAGCCGCGAACAGGAATAAAAGCTGCCGTGCAAGGCCCTGCCTGTTTAGCGGCTGCCCAACCTGAGGGAGTGTCCATAGCGTATGCCGGCTTCTTTCGAAATGAGTGAGTCTAGTGCAGGATCTGTTTCGAGTTCCATCTTTGCCCTCCAGGAGGGCGGCAGCGCTGCTGCGTCGGAGGGTATCGGCGGAGGCCATGTCTCTGATCGCGGCACCGGCATTGCACATGGTTCGACCCGTGGCCCCTCTGCCCTCTTCAGCTACCGCATCCTCAAGCGCGGGCTCGATCTCTTTTTGGTTCTTCTCTGCTCGCCGGTGCTTATTCCTCTGTTCATCGTCATCTCTGCCGCGGTGCGGATCAGTTCGCCGGGCCCGGTCTTCTTCTCGCACCGTCGTCTGCGCGGGCACGGCAAGTTCTTCACCATGTGGAAGTTCCGCACCATGTGCGTCAACTCGCAGGAGGTGCTGGAGGAGTATCTTGCCGCCAACCCCACAGCACGCCTGGAGTGGCATCGCACGCACAAGCTCAAGGACGATCCCCGCGTCACCCGGATCGGTGCCTTCCTGCGCCGCTCCAGTCTCGATGAGCTTCCTCAGCTCTGGAACGTCTTTCTTGGTTCCATGACGCTCGTCGGCCCCCGCCCCATCGTCGCCGCCGAAGTGGAAAAGTACGGTCCTGGCTTCATCGCCTACTGTAAGGTCAAGCCTGGTATCACCGGCCTCTGGCAGGTCTCCGGCCGCAGCAGCACCAGCTATCAGCGCCGCATTGAGCTCGACTGCGCCTACGTCGACAACTGGTCCTTTCTCGGCGACGTCGTCATCCTCTTCAAAACCCTCGGCACCGTCGTCAAGCAGCACGGCGCCTACTAGCCGCGAGGTCCAAGCCCGTGCAACGGATGCGCGATCTGCTCCGCGACTCTCTCAGTCGCAGCCTCCGTGAGCTCTCCGACGAGGACCGTCTCGCCGCCGCCTGGTCTGTTGCATGCGGCCCGGCACTAGCCGGTCACGGTGAGCTCCTGCAACTCGACCACGAACGCGTCCTGCACGTCCGCGTGGCCTCGCAGCTCTGGATGCAGCAGTTCCTGCACATGCGTTCCGCGCTCGCCAATGATCTAGCCCGCATCGCCGGTGTCTCACTTTCTTCCATCCGGTTCGATCTCCCCGCTCCGCCCCCGCGCCCTCCACGCCGGCCTGCATCGAAAGCCTGAGCACCGCGGCTCTTGCGCACACAGGTATCATCAATACAGCTCTTCCTAGCAAGAGCGGTTCAGGAGTCACGTATGTCCACTACCGCCTCCCCTGAGGCCCACGCCGGAGTCTCCCTCGACGACGTTCAACACGTCGCCGACCTAGCCAACCTCGAGCTCACTCCCGAAGAGCTCCCACGCATGGCCCACGATCTCAACGCCATCCTCGGACACATCGCCCAGCTGCAGGAGCTCGACACCACGCAGATTGAGCCGATGGCCCAGGTCGCCGAGGCCCTCGGCATCGCCCCCGCGCTTGCCGGCGAGTCTCTCCGCGCAGACGTCATCAAGCCCTGCATCGACCGCGCCGCCGTCATGTCCCAGGCCCCCGAGTCCGACGGCCGCTTCTTCAAGGTCCCTAAGGTCATCGAGCGATAACGAACGTCATCGCTTTCGCTTTTCTGGTTGTCATTCCCGCAGGGAATCTGCTTCTCGAACCCGCCACCACCGCAAGGACCATCCGCACCAATGCCCGAATCGCCGAACGCACTCAAGTCGTCTGTAAACTCCGAGCTCGCGACCCTCACCCTCGCTGCCGCACGCAATGCGGTCGCCAGCGGCACCACCACGGCTACCGCGCTCGCTGAAAGCTATTACCAGCGCATCGCCGCCGCCGATCCCGAGGTGCATAGCTACCTCGCGCTTACGCAGGACCGCGCGCTCGCGCAAGCTGCGAAGGTTGACGCTGCCGTCAAGGCTGGCGAGCCCTTCGGCCCGCTCGCTGGTGTCCCCATCGGTATCAAGGACGTCCTCACCCTCAAAGGCGCTCCCGCCACTGCGGCGTCGAAGATTCTCAAGGGCTACCACCCGCCCTACGACGCGACTGCAGTCGCGAAGCTCGAAGCCGCAGGCGCCGTCCTGCTCGGCAAGCTCAACTGCGACGAGTTCGCCATGGGCAGCTCCAACGAGAACTCTGCCTACGGGCCCGTGCACAACCCGCGCGCCCTCGACCGCGTCCCCGGAGGCTCCTCCGGTGGCTCAGCCGCCGCGGTAGCCGCGGGTCTCTGCACTGCCTCGCTCGGCACCGACACCGGCGGCTCCATCCGCCAGCCTGCTGCCTTCTGCGGAGTCGTCGGCGTGCTGCCCACCTACGGCCGCGTCTCTCGCTACGGCCTGATCGCCTTCGCCTCTTCGCTCGACCGCATCGGCCCCTTCACGCACACCGTGCAGGACGCCGCCACGCTCCTCGAAGTCCTCGCTGGCCCCGACGAGATGGACGCGACCTCCAGCACGCAGCCCGTCGCCAGCTATACCGCCGATCTCGCCAAGCCAGTCGCTGGCCTCCGCATCGGCGTGCCCGAGGAGTACTTCGGCGAAGGCCTCGACCCCGAGATCCGCGCCGCCATCGAGAAGTCTCTCGACGCCCTCAAGGCTGCCGGTTGCACCATCCACAAGGTCTCGCTCCCGCACACGCGCTACGCCGTGCCAACGTACTACGTCATCGCCACAGCCGAGGCCAGCTCCAACCTCTCGCGCTTCGACGGCGTCCGCTTTGGCCATCGCAGCGCCGACTCCGACACGCTCGCCAACATGTACCGCAAGTCGCGCGACGAAGGCTTCGGCCCCGAGGTCAAGCGCCGCATCCTTCTCGGCACCTATGTCCTCTCCGCCGGCTACTACGACGCGTACTACAAGAAGGCGCAGCAGGTCCGCACGCTGCTCACGCGCGACTTCCTCACCGCCTTCACCCAGGTCGACGCCCTCGTCTGCCCCGTCACCCCTACGCCCGCCTTCAAGCTCGGCGAAAAGACCGACGACCCGCTCCAGATGTACCTCGAAGACATCTACTCGGTCGCCGCGTCGCTCGCAGGCATCTGCGGCATGTCCGTCCCCTGCGGCACCACGCAGGCCGGCCTCCCCATCGGCGTTCAGGTCCTCGGCAAACACTTCGACGAGTCCACCATGCTCCGCATCGGCGCTGCGATCGAGTCCGCGCAGCCGCGCTAGTTCTTTACAGCCTCTCGCGCAGCCACCACATCGTGCACGACACCACCAGCCACGCCATCAGCGCTACAACCAGCACCGGCGTCAGCGGATGCGTCCCCAGGCCCTTCCACAGCACCAGTCCAAACGCACCTAACCCCGCAGCTCCGGCAGATGCCCCTGCAGCCTCCACACTTGCCTCGGCTCGCGCGGCACGTACGCCCTCAAAGCCCTGCGCCGCCTCGCGCTCCCGCTTGTGCTTCTCCACCAGGCTGATGCTCGGTGGAAAGATTCCCGGAAACGCCATAAACATTCCGCCGATCACCGCGCCATAGCGCCTCGCGATCAGGCTCGCAGCCACCGTCACCAGGCCGCCTGCCACAAAGTGCCGCGCATACTCCGCCAGCGTCGTCTCACGCAGCGAATCGAACCTCAGCCTCATCCGCAACCCGCTACCTCCTTAACCAGACGGCCCAAAGCGTCGCCGCCGTACCCAGCCACACCATCAGCAGCACGGTTGCCGTCGGCAGGGCGTCTGTCTTCCGCCGCATCATCACCCAACTCACCGCGCACGCATATACAAAGAACGCCGCGGCCCCCGCCACCATCGACCGCCCCTCCATCGACACATATCCCGCGCCTCGCTCATGCAGCGTCAGCGCCACCGTCGCCATCGCAATCGTCGGGGCCGCTGCGAACACGCCGCCTAGGCTCTCCGGTTTCACCGTGTCGCCCACCACGGAGAACACCGTCACCACCATCCCTCCAATCAAAAATCGCAGCAGTAAGTCGATCACATAGTCTCCTCTTGCACTCACCGCGCAAAGCGTTCATCCACTCGCAACAGGCTCGCCCTCAGGGCATGAGAATCTTGTAGACATGCGTCTATCGGTCCCACTTGCCGTGCTCGTGCTATCTCCGCTCACCATCTCGGCGCAGACGCCGCAATCGACCACCACTCTAGCACGCCCGTCCTCGCCGCCCACCGCGCACGACACCATCACCGTCACCGCCGACCGCGGCCTTCCCGGCATCACGGACAGCGCCACCAGTGTCGCCACACTCTCCTCGCAGCAGTTGCAGCAGGCCTCCGGCCTCACCCTCGACGACCGCCTCCACTCCGTCGCCGGCTTCCAGCTCTTCCGCCGCACCAGCTCCTGGACGGCCAACCCCACCACCGAAGGCATCAGCCTTCGCGGCCTCGGCAGCACAGCGGCATCGCGCACCCTCGTCGAGTCCGGCCAGGTTCCCCTCAACGACCCCTTTGGCGGCTGGATTCACTGGGACGAGATTCCCACCCTCGCCATCCAGCAAGTCGAGCTCCTCCGCGGAGGATCAGCCGATCTCTACGGCTCCAGCGCGATTGGCGGCGTCATCGCCGTCGAGCCACTCACTCCCAGCGCGCACTCCCTCACCCTCGCCGCCGACACCGCTGGAGCCACCGAAAACTCCGCCCTCGGCGACCTCCTCCTCACCACAACATCTCACGCACTCTCTACCCTCGGAGCCTTCAGCGCGCTCTCCACCGGTGGCTATATCTCCACCGCGCCCGCCTTCCGCGGCACCGTCGACATTCCCTCCAACGTCTTCCAGCAGAGCGGCCGCCTCGCCTTCTTCACCCCACCGCAGACACCCATCCGCGCCTTCCTCCTCGGCAACATCCTCAACGAGTCCCGCGGCAACGGCACCCCGCTCCAGACCAACGGCACGCGCCTCTGGCGTTACCTCGGCGGTCTCGACGCCGACACCGCGAGCAGCCACGAAAGCCTCCGCCTCTTCGGCTCACGCGAGTCCTACCGCCAGAGTTTTTCCGCCATCGCAGCGAACCGCAACTCCGAAACCCTCACCAAGCTGCATCGCATTCCCACCGACGAGCTCGGCCTCGTGGCGCAGGCCTCACATACCCTCGCATCCTCGCTCACCGCCGCTCTCGGCTTTGACCTCCACGATATCCGTGCCACCGCCGACGAAACCGCCACAGCCACCGCTGTTACCACCAGCATCTCCGCTCGTCAGCGAGAGACGGGCGGCTACCTCGACGCCATCTGGCAGCCGAAGCACTGGTCACTCTCCGGCTCCATCCGCATCGATTCCTTCCGCACCCTCAACGCACAGCAGACCGCATCCAATACCCCCAGCACCACACCGCTCCCCGAGCTTGACGAGCTCTTCGCCTCACCGCACCTTGGCATCGTTCGTACCCTGCCGCACAACCTCGCGCTCACCGCCAACGCATTCCGTGCCTTTCGCGGCCCCACCATGAACGAGCTTTACAGCACCGGCCAGGTCGGCCAGCAGATCACTCTCGCCAACAACTCGCTGCTCGCCGAACGCGCCACCGGCTTCGAGTTCGGTGGCGAGTACGCAGCAGCGCTCGCCCACATCCGGGCCACCTATTTCTGGACGGAGGTCAATCGCCCCATCTCCGCCGTCGAGCTCTCGCAGACCCCCACCACGCAGCTTCTCCAGCGCCAGAACCTCGGCCAGATCCGCAGCCGCGGCCTCATGCTCGAAGCCCAGACCGCCCGCTGGCACTCCTTCGACACCACCTTCGGCTATCAGTTCGCTATCGCTACCGTTACTGCGTTCAACTCCTCGTCACCCGCGCAGGCGAACCTCACCGGCAACTGGATTCCCGAAGTCCCACGCGAGTCCTTCACCGCCACCGCCAACTACGCAGCCAGGGCAGGGAACAGCACGATCGCCAATCTGCACCTCATCGCCAGCTACACCGGCCACACCTACGACGACGCCGCGAACCAGTTTCTCCTCCACCCCTACGCCCGCTTCGACCTCTCCGCTGACCGCAGCCTCACGCACGGCCTCTCTATCTACGCCTCCGCGCAGAACCTGCTCAACCGCACCATCGACGCGGGCCGCACGCCCATCCTCACGCTCGCCGCGCCTCGCCTCGTGCAGGCTGGCCTCCGCTACACCTTCTCCCGCTGAACGCTGTCAACCCCTCCAGCCGCTGCACTCACCGCAATCCCAACAAACCAAACCACTAAGCTCCAAAAACCAAAAACATTTTCCCCTCTTCCGCCTTCTATACTGGAACTAGGAGATAAACTGGCCCACTGGCAAACTGGGAACTGGCAATCTGAAACCCTAAACCCGCACCCAGCTGGCTCTATCCACCATCATCTTCCCATTATCCCCTTTCTTTCCCATATCATACCCGCAACTATATATAGAATCAGCCACTTACTCCCGGGATCACCCCGTAAGTCGCTGATTCTGCTGGAAAGCGCTGCTACATAGGGGAGGGGGGGACTCAGCATACTGCAAACGCATCTGCCCACAAAGGGCGTTCGCGAAGCCGCTCCCTTCCCGGAGCGGCTTCGCCGTCCCCGCATCATTGTTCCGGCATCACAACGCCCGATAGTAAGCCGTCTCCGCATCCGCGCACGCCAGACATAACCGCTCGCCATTGCGTTCCACATAGCGGTCGAAATTTACGCCTTCACCGCACCGCGCGCAGGCCACGCGCTGCCCCTTGTATCCCGGAAACTCACTCGCCGGCAGTGGTACGCGCACCCACTGTTCGCCGAACAAATCCGCATCCGGCATCTCGCGATACGCCTTCATCTGCTGCGCGTTCTTCTCCAACTCCGGATACAGCTCCTTTGCTCTCCCCTTCGAGCTCTCGAGCGCCACCACGCGCAGCCCTTTGTAGACGTTCGGCTCCACCTCCGCGCTCAGGTCAACGAACGTCGCGGCCATCTTGCCCCAGTCGCGCAGCTTCAATGCCCGCTTGCCTACGCGGCATCCTGTCACCACGCCGATCGCGTCCGTAGCGCACCGGTCGATCTCCACAAACGTCACCAGCCGCTTCCGGTCCGGATTCAGCTCTCCGTTCGCCAGCAGTCGCTTCCTCGGGTCATCGATCCCCAGCCGCTCCAGCGCCAGCATCGCCATCCGCACACCCAGAATCTGCCCCGCGCACAGATGCCCATGCGCGACCTCCGCCTCATGCAATAGTTCATCCAGCCCAGCCGCCATCCTTCCATCCTAGTCCTCGCAAAATTGCCTTGCCGGTCAGACCAGTTTTCCACCTGTAAACCATTCCTGCTAGGATTCTCCGCACTATGCAACGCCGCGATCTGCTCAAACTCTCGCCCCTCGCCCTAGCCTCCACCGTCGGTCACGTTGCGTTCGCGCAGTCGCCCGCGCCCTCCGCTGCGGAAGCCCTCTTCAACGTCCGCACCTACGGTGCCACAGGAGACGGCAAGACCGTCGACAGCCCCGCCATCAACAAGGCCATTGAGGCCGTCGCCGCCGCCGGCGGTGGCACGCTCGTCTTCCCCGCAGGCACTTATGTCTGCTTTACCATCCGCCTCAAGTCCAACATCGCGCTCTATCTCTCGCAGGGCTGCACCATCCTCGCCGCCGACTCACCCAAACCCGGCGAGACCACCGGCTACAACGGCGGCACCTACGACGCAGCCGAGCCCAACGACCCCTGGACGCCCTACCAGGACTACGGCCACAACCACTGGAAGAACTCGCTCTTCTATGGCGAGAACCTGCACAACATCTCCATCCAGGGCCCCGGCCTCATCCACGGCAAGGGCCTCAGCAACGGCACCAAGGGCATCCGCAGCGGCACCGGCGGCTTCGTTGCGGAGCAGGCTGGCGTCGGCAACAAGTCCATCGCGCTCAAGCTCTGTCACAACGTCCTTCTGCGCGACTTCACCGTCCTCAAGGGCGGCCACTTCGCTCTGCTCGCCACCGGCGTTGACAACATGACGCTCGACAACCTCCTCATCGACACCGACCGCGACGGCTTCGACATCGACTGCTGCCGCAACGTCCGCGTCTCCAACTGCACTGTCAACTCCCCCTGGGACGACGCCATCTGCCCCAAGTCCAGCTACGCCCTCGGCTACGCGCGCTCCACCGACAACGTCACCATCTCCAACAACTTTGTCTCCGGCTACTACGACCTCGGCTCTGTCGCCGACGGCACCTGGAAGAAGTTCCCTGACGACGCACACGTCCCGCGCAACGGCCGCATCAAGTGCGGCACGGAGTCCAACGGCGGCTTCCGCAACATCACCATCACCGGCAACGTCATCGAAGGCTGTAAAGGCATCTCGCTCGAAACCTCCGACGGCGCCTACTGCGAAGACATCACCGTAACTGGCAATACCTTCCGCGACTGCGTCGACGCGCCGCTCTTCCTGCGCCTCAACCGCCGCAACCGCAACCCCAAGGAGACCCTGCGCCCCGGCACCCTGCGCCGCGTCATCATCGCCGATCTCGTCAGCTACAACTCGGCATCTTCGACAGCCTCGATCCTTTCTGGCATTCCCGAAAACCTCATCGAAGACGTCAAGCTCTCCAACTGCTACTTCGGCCACCACGGCCTGCCCAAGGACATGAAGATCGGCTGGGGCGAAAACTCCAAGCCCATGCCTGATTGGCACACCATCCAGGTTCCCGAGATCGAAGACGCCTACCCGGAGCTCCTCCGCTTCGGCCCGACACCCTGCAACGGCCTCTTCGTCCGCCACCTCAAAAACTTCGAGGCCTCGCACGTAGAGATCGCCCCCGCCAATCCCGACCCTCGCCCTGCCTTCTGGCTCGAAGACGTGCATCGCGCCGACTTCTTCGCCGTCACCGCCCCGCCGCAGCCTAACTTCTCACTGCACAACGTCACCGACCTCCGCATCCTCTGGAGCCGCGCCGCCAAAGACGCGACGCTCGAAAAGGCCGACGACAAGGTCCTCTAGCGCCTCCTCAATCCATCCGGCATCCACGGGATTATTATGGATGCCGGATGGAATAGTCATCGAGGGCCGCTGCCATGAACAAGATCACACCCTTCCTCTGGTTCAACAACAACGCCGAAGATGCCGCGAACTTCTACCTCTCGATCTTTCCGAACTCCAAAAAGCTGAGCGAGCTGCGTGCTGCTGTGGACATCCCATCTATGCCCGCGGGCGCTCTCCTTACCATCGCTATCGAAATCGAAGGCCAGCAGGTAACATTCATCAACGGCGGCCCCGCGCACCAGCTCTCGGAGGCATTCTCTTTCACCATCACCTGCAACTCGCAGGCCGAGCTCGACGACTACTGGCAAAAGTTCAGCGGCACACCAATCGCCTGTGGTTGGATCAAGGACAACTTCGGTGTCTGCTGGCAAGTCGTCCCGCACAACATCACCGAGCTCGTCAGCCACCCCAAGGCCTTGGTCGCAATGATGAAGATGATCAAGCTCGACATCGCCACGCTCGAAGCCGCGGCAAAGGAATAATCGCCACCACCACTCAAACGCAGAAGAGCCCCGGTCATCGCCGGGGCTCTTCGCATCTGCAGTGAACTTGCGTCTACGCTTCAGCCGGAGCGGGCTCAGGCGTGGTCGTCGCCGGTGTCGCCGTGCTGCCATTCTTCGGCTCTGCGCCCGGCTTGCGGATGTCGATACCGCCCTTGAAGAACGCGCCGTCCTCGATCGAGATTCGTGCCGCGATCACGTCGCCGGTCAATGAGCCTTCAGCGCGGATGTCCACGCGGTCAGTGGCCTGGCAGTTGCCGCGAATCTTACCCAGCACCACAATCTCGCGCGCCAGGATCGTTGCTGCCACCTGGCCATTGCGGCCAACCGTCACCCGGTTGCCCGGCAGGTTGATCGAGCCTTCCACCTTGCCGTCGATATACAACGACTCAGCGCCCGAAATCTCGCCCTTCACTACAAGGCTTTTGCCAATGGTCGCCTGATCGCCGGGAGCCCCGGCGGCGCTGCGAGCGTCAAAACTGGCTCCCCCGGCAGGCGTAGCAGAACGCGCTGGATCAGTGGGCGGAGTCGAAGGTGTTGCAGGCTGGTTCGGTTTCCACATGTCTCTCTAAGTTCCTTTCGTTGTCTGAGGGGGAGATCGATAGGCCGGTACCAAACGCTACGCTCGCCGCGCGTATCACAGCGCTCCAGTCCCGTTCTGTTCCCACGATACTACCTCCACAACACACTGTGGCTGTGAAGTTCGTCTGAAAAATCCTGATTACCACAAGAATTTCAGCCGACGAAAGGGTTGCCTCGGCAGTGGTCTTTCGTCACTGGTCACTGCTCTCGCCCTCTTCGATGAACGAGCTTGCACCCAGCACATCCAGCGTCATTGATTCACCCGCAGTTAAATCAAACGTTACGCGGATCGGCGTCCGCTGCCACTTCGCCGGCGAGCACACGGGATGCGGCGCATTCGCCATCGGCCAGGGTCCGATAACCTTCTGCACGACTGCCTTGCGCGTACCTAACTCGGCAACAACGGCCACCAGTCCGCCTTTGCCCGTCGTCGCCACACCGCAGTACGCCGCATAGTCCCGAAACCACACCGCATCCGAAACATCCGGGTCATACGACGGCAGGTGCAGCGCAGTAATATGCCCGGTCACGCGGTCAACCAGCAGCCACGGCCCCGGCTGCCACGACCACCGTATGCTCTCGCCCGGCAGCGCATCGTTGATCCGCAGCGCCCTCCGGATCACAAACGAGCGGTCGGTCACCTCGTGCATCTCGCCGACTGTCCACTCCCGTTGCCGGTCGTCCACAAACAGCCCGCGCACGCGCAGCGTCGTGGCCTCATCGCTCTTGTTGTCAGGGTTCGCCTCGGGAGGCGTATACGGAACATGTCGCGAAGGTCCCAGCGTCACGCTATGGACCTTCGGAACCGCCGCCACCAACGTGGCACAGAAAAAGAAGAGCAGCAGTGGCACAACAGCCAGTCGCAGGGTCTGCATCCGTGCAGCCTAGCAGACTCTTCATCTTCGCGAACAGAGGTTCAGGCGTCGCAAGCCCTCTCTCAACATTTTCGACTACTGATGCAAATTCCAGCCTCCGTCTGGACGACTAGCTTTGACGGCAGCACCGCCGCCAGGCTCATCGTCACGCCAAAGCCTGCGACCACGCCGCTTGGCCACGAGGCCGAACCCTAAAATACTGGAAATAAACCATTTCCACCCCAACCAAGACGTCGTCCCTGTCTCCGATAGGCACCCCCGCCGTTTTACCGTCTAATTAGCCTTCAGATCTCCCGCTCAGCTCTTCCCAAATCACTGTCTTTTCTATACACTTGCAGATGGTGCGTGTACCTTCCGCCGTCCCCTGCTGGCCCTCGCGGCTGTAGCGGGACTATCAGAAGCCCACGAAACAGCTTGCAGGGAATGAAAGCAGATGGATGCAGCGGCACGTTTGTCGCTCGCGGCGTCTATCGAAGGAGACTGTTTGTCGAAGGAAGATGCAATTGAAGTAATGGCTGTCGTCGTTGAGACGCTGCCCAACGCGCTCTTCAAGGTCGAGCTTGAGAACAAGCATCAGGTTCTCGCGCACGTATCGGGCCGCATGCGCAAGAACTTCATCCGCATCCTCCCCGGCGACCGGGTTGCTATCGAGCTCAGCCCCTACGATCTGAACCGTGGCCGCATCGTCTACCGCTACAAGTAGCGGTTTCTGACCGAAGGCCACAGAATCGCGTGGCTTGTTCCGCAAACTATCGCGGTGGCAAAAATCGGTAGGTCACGGCTTTAGCCGTGACAATCAAGGCGTCACCTTCCGACGGGGCTTTAGCCCCTGAGGGCATCAAGAAGGGATTCACAATGAAGGTCCGTGCATCAGTAAAGCCGATCTGCGACAAGTGCAAGGTGATCCACCGCAAGGGCGTCGTGCGCGTCATCTGCGAGAACGCCAAGCACAAGCAGCGCCAGGGCTAGTCAATCCGGCGTAGCGGAGTTTTCTACTCCCTACTCCCTATTCCCTGTCTTTACGGCCCCACCGGGCGAGTTAGCCGAAGTCAAGGCTTGCGATGAACCCGGGGAGACAGCAGAACACCGCCGTCAGCCGTTCAACCCTCAACCCGCCCACCCGGCTAAGCTCCGGAGGCCCAACCGAAAGGCACACCATGGCCCGTATCGCTGGCGTCGACCTGCCCGGTAACAAGCAGGCTCGCATCGCCCTCACATACATCTACGGCATCGGCGATCCCCGCGCCCTCAAGATCCTTGAGAAGGCCGGCATCGACCCCCTCGCCAAGATGGCCTCGCTTGACGAGGACCAGCTCAACAAGATTCGTGGCGTTATCGAAGAGCAGGGCGGCATCGAGGGCGACCTCCGCAAGGAGATCTCGCTCAACATCAAGCGCCTCATCGAAATCCAGTCCTACCGTGGTCTCCGCCACCGCCGCTCGCTCCCTGTTCGCGGCCAGCGCACCCACACCAACGCTCGTACCCGCAAGGGCCCCCGCAAGGGAACCGTTGCCGGTAAGAAGAAAGCGACGAAGTAACCCATGGCAAAGTCACAGAATAAGGGTACCGGCGCGAAGGTCGGCAAGAACAAGAAGTTCAAGAAGCGCGAGCGGAAGAACGTTCCATTTGGTCTCGTCTTCATCCAGGCCAGCTTCAACAACACCATCGTCACCATCACCGACCAGCAGGGCAACACGCTCTCCTGGAAGTCTTCGGGCTCGCTCGGCTTCCGCGGTTCGCGTAAGGGCACGCCGTTCGCGGCGCAGCAGGCAGCCGTCAACGCGGCCACCGCCGCTCGCGACCACGGCCTCCGTGCGGTCGACGTGCGCGTCTCGGGTCCCGGCTCCGGCCGTGAGTCCGCGATCCGCGCTCTCGCAGCCGCCGGCATCGACGTTCGCTCCATCCGGGACGTCACGCCCATGCCGCACAACGGCTGCCGTCCGCCCAAGCGCCGCCGCGTCTGAGCCTCTGGCTCACGCCGGCTCTTGCGCAGCGTTCTTTGGATTCACCTCAAAGGCTCGCTGAGGCACGAACCGGTAGGTCGGGGCTTTAGCCCCGACAATCACGGCGACCTTTTCAATATCAGCTGCGGGCTTTAGCCCGCAGCCTTCAACCCGGATCGTGACGAAGGGCAACGCCGCCCGTAAAGCGATCGACACTAGAAGTCTAGGAGAAACAAATGGCACGTTACACAGGACCCGTCTGCCGCCTCTGCCGCCGCGACGGCGTAAAGCTCTTCCTCAAGGGCGCAAAGTGCTTCACTGAGAAGTGCCCCGTTGAAAAGCGCAACTTCGCCCCTGGCCAGCACGGCCAGTCCAAGAAGGTCAAGAAGCTCGTCGGCTACGGCCTGCAGCTCCGCGAGAAGCAGAAGGCCAAGCGCATCTACTTCACGCTCGAGACCCAGTTCCGCGCCTACTACGAGAAGGCCGCCAACCGCACCGGCGTCACCGGCGAGCTCCTGCTCCAGCAGCTTGAGACCCGTCTCGACAACGTCGCCTACCGCCTCGGCTTCGCGCTCTCGCGCCGCCAGTCGCGTCAGGTCGTCCGTCACGGTCACGTCACCGTCAACGGCCGCAAGGTGAACATCCCCAGCTTCCAGGTCAAGGTTGGCGACGTCATCGCCATCCGCGAGAAGTCCAAGGAACTCACCATGCTCGCCAACTCGCGCGACTTCGCCGCCGGCCTCGGCCGCGTCAGCTGGATCGAGATCGCCTCGGACAGCCTCTCGGGCAAGATCATCGGTCTGCCCAAGCGTGAAGACATCCAGATCCCGGTCAACGAGCAGCAGATCGTGGAACTGTACAGCAAGTAACAGGAGCAGGGAATAGGGAACAGGGAATAGGGAATAGCAAAAGACCGCTGTTCTACTCCCTATTCTCTACTCCCTATTCCCTAGCGTTTCACAACCCGCAACACCACCAGCCACGCAGAGTGCTTCGCGTGTGCGGTGAAGAAAGGATGTACCCATGCTCTGGAGAGGTTTCCAAAAGCCCAAGCGTCTCGCCGTCGACCAGGAGTCGCTGACCCCCACCCACGGTAAGTTCTCCGCGCAGCCCTTTGAGCGCGGCTTCGGCACCACTATCGGCAACGCACTGCGTCGCACGCTGCTCTCGTCCATCGAGGGCGCTGCCGTCACGGCGGTTCGCATCGAGGGTGTGCTGCACGAGTTCCAGTCCATCACCGGCGTGGTCGAAGACGCGACCGACATCATCCTCAACCTCAAGCAGATCCCGTTCAAGCTCAACGGCGAAGGCCCCAAGGCCCTCTACCTCCGCTCGGACGCCGCCGGCGTCGTCACCTCCGGCATGATCGAGGCTGACTCCGACGTCGAGATCCTCGATCCCAACGTCTACATCTGCACCATCTCCGAAGGCGGCCGTATCGACATGGAGATGCGCCTCAAGCGCGGCCGTGGCTACGTCTCGGCCGACAAGAACTTCGACTCCGATCTCGGCATCGGCTTCATCCCCGTCGACTCCGTCCACTCGCCCGTCCGCAAGGTCAACTACCTTGTTGAGGCTGCGCGTCTCGGCCAGATCACCGACTACGAGAAGCTCTCGCTCGAGATCTGGACCAACGGTTCCGTGCTCCCCGCGGACGCTCTCGGCCTCTCGGCCAAGCTCCTCAAGGACCACATGACCATCTTCATCAACTTCGAGGAAGAGCTCGAAGCGGGTTCGGACGGTCTCGGCGATGGCCCCGCCATCCGCAACGAGAACCTCAACCGCTCCGTCGAAGAGCTTGAGCTCTCCGTGCGCAGCTACAACTGCCTCAAGAACGCGAACATCTCCACCATCGGCGAGCTCATCCAGAAGACCGAAGCCGAGATGCTCAAGACCAAGAACTTCGGCCGCAAGTCGCTGAACGAGATCAAGGAAATCCTCGCGCAGATGGGCCTCTCGCTCGGCATGAAGATCGACGAGCAGGGCAACCCGGTCCCAGGCCCAACCTCGGTTCTCCCCGCCGCCACCCTCGCCGCCAGCTACGGCAGCTTCGACGACGAGGATGAAGACGACGAGGACGACGATCTCGACCTCGGCCACGAGCCCGAAAACTTCTAAGGAGCAGCACTTCCCTTGGATCTTGTTATTCCGTAGCGCAGCGGAGGAATCTGCTTCTCCCCCGCTGCGCCACTAACCCCGCACCACCGTAGTCCGGTCGACAGCAAAAGCTGGACCGAAGGAGACTTATCATGCGTCATCGTAATGGCGGCTTCAAGCTCGGCCGCAACACTTCTCACCGTCGCGCTCTTCTGCGCAACCTCGTCACCTCCATCATTCTCAACGACCGCTGCCACACCACCATTACCAAGGCCAAAGCGACCCGCCCCATCGTCGAGAAGATGATCACCCTCGGCAAGAACGGCAGCGTCCACGCCCGCCGTCAGGCGCTGGCGTACCTCATGACGCCCGAGTCCGTCGACCGCCTCTTCAAGATCGTGGCCCCGCGCTACGCTGACCGCAACGGCGGCTACAGCCGCATCGTCCGCACCGGCGTCCGCAAGGGCGACAGCTCCGAGATGGCCTTCATCGAGCTCCTCGGCGCCGAGCAGGAGCTCTCCGACAAGGCAGCCAAGCGCGAAGAAGCCCGCAACAAGCGCCGCGAGGAACTCCAGAAGCAGCTCGAGGAGTCCAACACCGCCGCAGGCGACGACACCAAGTAACCCCTCCCCGGGAGATGGCAACACCACAAAGGCGCGTCTTCGGACGCGCCTTTGCTTTTGCGCACATGATCCGCGAACCACCCATGAAGTGTCATCTCGACCGAAGCGAAGCGCAGTGGAGAGACCTGCGTTTGACCCTGGCACAGACGTCTGCCATCCCTGCGCTAAACTACACACAGCATGGCCATCGTCGAACTCCAGAACATCCGCAAGGTCTATGAGTCCAAGGTCGCGGTTGAAGGCCTCACACTCTCCATCGAACCCGGCACCATGTTCGGCCTCCTCGGCCCCAACGGCTCGGGCAAAACCAGCTCCATCCGCATGATGATCGGCATGACGGTCCCCGACTCCGGCACTGTCAGTCTCTTCGGCCAGCCGTTTTCGCGCAGCCTGTTGCACCGCATCGGCTACCTTCCGGAGGAGCGCGGCCTCTACAAGAAGATGAAGGTGCTCGACCAGCTCATCTTCCTCGGCCAGCTCAACGGTCTCACCGAAACCGTCGCCCGCCAACGCGCCACCTCCTGGTGCGAGCGCCTCCAGATTACCGAGGCCATGCCCAAGAAGACCGAAGAGCTCTCCAAAGGCATGCAGCAGAAGATCCAGTTCATCGCCGCATTGCTCCACGAGCCCGAGCTCATCATCATGGACGAGCCCATGTCCGGCCTCGACCCCGTCAACGGCGCGCTCCTCATGGAAACCCTCTCCGACCTCCGCCGCAGCGGCAAGACTGTCCTCTTCTCCACGCACCGCATGGACCAGATCGAGCGCATGTGCGACGGCATCGCACTCATCTCCCGCGGCAAGCTGCTCCTCTCTGGCACCATGCGCGAGGTCAAATCGCAGTACCCGCGCAACCGCATGCACATCGCCTACACCGGCGACGACAGCTTCCTCCGCAACCCTGCCGTCACCGCCACCAAGCTCCACGCCGGCGGCGCCGACCTCCAACTCACCAGCGAAGCTGCCGCCCAGCCACTGCTTGCAGAAGCTATCGCCCGCGGCACGCAGATCACTCGCTTCGAGGTCGTCGAGCCCACCATCGAAGACATCTTCATCGAACACGTCCGCGCCAGCTTCGGCGAAGCCGCGGCAGAAGGAGTTCAACTCGATGGCTAGCCTGCACAACGTCATGCTCATCGCCAAGCGTGAGTACACCGAGCGCATCCGCACCAAGGCCTTCATCATCTCCACCGTGCTTATTCCCGCGCTCATGGGCGGCGGCATCTTCGGCATCGCGGCCATCGCCTCTAAGAGCAAGACCACCGCACACATCGCCATCGTCGCCTCACAGCCGCAGCCCGCGCAGGACCTCAAGAAGTCTCTCGAGCACGGCGACGACACCAGCATGACCGTCGATCTCCTCCCGCCCGGTTCGACCGCCGCACTCGATCAACAGATCGCTAACAAGCAGCTCGACGGCTACCTCGTCATCACGCAAACGTCCGCGTCCGATGGCGCCTCGCACCGCCCCACCTTCGACTTCACCCCGCGCTCCTCAGCCGATATCGCCACCAGCGACTCCATCAAATCCGCGCTCCAAACCGTCCTCACCCGCGAGTTCCTCGCCGCGCACAACATCCCGGCCGACGAAGCCAAAGCGCTCATGGCCCCCGTCACCGTCAACGTCATCGGCGCCAACGGCAAGCATACCAACTCCCGGCAGTCGTTCTTCGTCGCCTATACGCTCTTCTTCCTTATGTACATGGTCGTGCTGCTCTACGGCATGAACGTCGCGCGCTCCATCATTGAAGAAAAGACCTCGCGCGTCTTCGAAGTCCTCCTCGCCACCATCAAGCCCGACGAGCTCCTCGCCGGCAAGATCCTCGGCGTCGGCTCCGTCGGCCTCACGCAGGTCGCCATCTGGATGGCCGCCGCGCTCCTCTTCGCCGCGCAGGCCGGCAGCATGAGCGGCATTACCATCAGCTCCACGCAGATCATCTTCTTCATCGTCTACTTCGCTCTCGGCTACGCGCTCTACTCCTCGGTCGCCGCCGCACTCGGCGCCATGACCAACTCCGAGCAGGAGCTCCAGCAGCTCAACATGTTCCTCATGATGCCGCTCTTCCTCAGCATGGGCATGCTGCCGGTGCTCATCACCAGCCCCAACTCGCTGCTTGCGCGCATCGTCTCGCAGATCCCTTTCTGCGCCCCGCTGCTCATGAACTTCCGCATCTCCATCGCGATGCCGCAGCCCTGGGAGATCGCTCTCTCCATCGGCCTCATCCTCATCACCATCTACGCCGTCCTCTGGATCAGCTCCCGCATCTACCGCGTCGGCATCCTCATGTACGGCAAAAAGCCCAACCTTCCCGAGATCCTCCGCTGGCTTAAATACAGCTAGGCAGTCCCGTACCGCCAGCGGTCGTCGGTCTTTTTTGTTTGTCATTCCCGAAGGGAATCTGCTTCTCGCTCGAACTACCCATACGCTCGTCATCTCGACCGAAGGCCGCAGGGGAGAGCCCCCCGCATTTGCCGTAGCAAGCGCAAAGGCGCGAGCGCATCGCGGAGGGAGCAGTGGGCTTCAGCCCACTGAATCAAGCCTGCCAACGATCCGGGCTTTAGCCCCGGAGAACCCGCTACACTAACCCACGTGCACTTCACCCGCAAACAGCGCCTCCTGCTCGCGATCATCCCGCCGCTCGCCGCGCTCTTCATCCGCGTGCTCGGCGCCACGCTGCGCTACCGCGACATCAACGCGTGCAACGCCGACGGCACCACCGTCCCCGTCGGCATCACCATCCCAGGCCCCACCATCTTCGCCTTCTGGCATCAAGCGATGCTCACCAGCGCCCATCGATTCCGCAACAAGGGCATCGCCATCCTCATCTCGCGTTCGTTCGACGGCGAACTCATCGCCCGCACCGTCGAGCTCCTCGGCTTCCTCGCCATCCGCGGCTCCAGCTCACGCGGCGGAGCCACAGCCCTCAAGCAGATGGCCGATGCCTACAACTTCGGCCACATCTGCGCCTTCACCGCCGACGGCCCCCGCGGCCCCGCGCACATCGCCAAATCCGGCCCTGTCCAACTCGCACAGCTCTGCAACGCAAAATGGATCGGCTGCTACCATGCCCAACCCTCGCGCTTCTGGGCTCTCAAATCCTGGGACAGCTTCATGATCCCCAAACCCTTCTCCACCGTCACCTTCGCCTGGCCCCAACACGTCTCCCCCAACGATTTAGCTGTGCTACAAACCGCCCTCGACGAAGCCGTCCGCCTCGCCAGCTCTTAACTACTCTCTACTCCCTATTCACTACTCCCTGCCTTATGCTTGTCTCCGACTTCAACTACTCACTCCCCGAAGAGCTCATCGCGCAGCAGCCCCCCGCCGTGCGCGGCGCCAGCCGCATGATGACCCTCGACCGCCGCACCGGTGCCTACACCGACCGCCTCTTCACCGATCTACCCTCGCTCCTGCAACCCGGCGATCTCCTCATCCTCAACGACAGCCGCGTCCTCCCCGCACGCCTCTTCGCCACCCGCGCCGGCCTGCACACGCAGCACAACTCACCCGCCCCCACCGGCCACATCGAAGTCCTCCTCACCGAACACCTCCCCAACCCCGAAGGCCACAACGACTGGCGCGCCCTCGTCAAACCCGCCAAAAAAATCCAACCCGGCGAAACCCTTCACTTCCACGCGGCGCCCACAACAGACGCGGCTTTGAAGGGGACGGGCTTCAGCCCGTCCGGAGGGAGCAGTGGGCTTCAGCCCACTGAATCAGTGCAGCATGAAGCAGGGGCTTTAGCCCCGGAGGGACCCGCTCTCACCGCCACCATCCTAGCCACCGGCGACTTCGGCGAGCGCACGCTCCGCTTCGCCCCTGTCGCAGACTTCTACGCCATCCTCGACCGCATCGGCCACCTCCCACTCCCGCCTTACATCCACCGCGACAAGCAGCAGCCCAACACCCCCGAAGACCGCAACCGCTACCAGACCGTCTATTCCAAGCCCTTCGCCCAACCGGACGAACAACATTTGAAGGGGACGGGCTTCAGCCCGTCCGTCAATGGGCAGAAAGAACGAGGGGCTTTAGCCCCGGAAGGACTCGCGGGCTCCGCCGCCGCCCCCACCGCAGGCCTCCACTTCACCCCTGAAATCCTCAAAGCCCTGCAACAAAGAGGCATCGAACTCGCCTACCTAACACTCCACGTCGGCCTCGGCACCTTCCAGCCCATCCGCGTCGACCGCACCGAAGACATCCGCCTCCACGCCGAGCCCTACACACTCCCCGCCGCCACCGCCGAAGCCATCAACAAAGCCGTGCGCGACCACCGCCGCATCATCGCCGTAGGCACCACCAGCACCCGCACCCTCGAACACATCGCCCGCGAGTCCGAACGCACCGGCCAACCCATCACCGCGCACTCCGGCAGCACCAGCCTCTTCCTCTCACCGGGCCTCAACGATCAATTCAAGTTAGTCGGCGGCCTCCTCACCAACTTCCACCTCCCGCAATCAACGCTCCTCATGCTCGTCAGCGCCTTCGCAGGCAGGGAAGCGACACTCCACGCCTACGCCCACGCCGTCGCCGCCCGCTACCACTTCTTCTCCTATGGCGACTGCATGCTCATCACCTAAGCTCTAACGTGATTCTCTCTAATGCGAGCGCACGCCAGCGCGCTCCTCAAACTGGTGGATCGTGTAATACACCACCGAAGGCCACGGTATGTCCTTCTCGCCGCGATACGTCTCCGCCCACACCAGCGTCCCTCGATGCGTCGGTGTACTGTCTGCGTAGACCCGAAGCGTCGCCAGCGCCACGTCCGCCGGCCCCACATAGACGCCGTCCTTATTCAGCGGCACCAGCAGAAACTGCAGGTCCGCCGGTCCATCACCTGTCTCCACCACGGTCTTGCCCAGTTTGCGCGCCAGCCGTTTCAGTGCGTGGTTCGTTCTCTCATCCATCGGATCGCTCTGCACGCTCACCGTCTTCGCGGCGGCCAGTGTGTCCTCAAACGCAGACCAGCTGCACGTATACACGCCATTGTTCAACGCACACCGATGCGGCACAGTCTCTCCGCTTACCTGTCCCCCAGCTGCCACCCACGATCCCGCGCAGACCACCGCCGTCAACATCACCATCCGCAAACGCATACAAGCTCCTTGTCCATCCTTAGGATGCACTTCACCCCAAATCCGTCCCTTGCGCCTCGCTGTCATCCTCCAATTATCGCGGCGTATCATCCAACTTGATATGCCTCAGTCCGCACCCAGCACCGCCCCCAAGCCGCCCATCTACCTCCTCGACACGATGGCCTTCATCTTCCGTGCCTACCACGCCATGGCGCGCATGCGCCCCATGACCACGCGCACCGGAGTGCCCACCGCGGCCACCTACGTCTTCGTCAACATGATCAACAAGCTCCGCCAGGACTTCAAGCCCGACTACCTCGCCGCGGTCTACGACGTCGGTGCCCCACTCCTCCGCCACGAGACCGCCGCGCAGCTCACCGACGTCAAAAAATTCAACATCAAGACCCAGCAGTTCGAAGCCACCGAGTACGCCGGCTACAAAGCCAACCGCGCCGAAACCCCACCCGACCTCATCCAGCAGCAGCCCTACATCCGCCGCGCGCTCGAAGCCTTCCGCATCCCCATCGTCTACTCCGAAGGCTACGAAGCCGACGACGTCATCGGCACCCTCGCCGCCCACTTCGCCAAACTCGGCCACCACGTCTACGTCGTCTCGCCCGATAAAGACATGATGCAGCTCGTCACCGAATCCGTCTCCATCCTCAACCCCACCAAGGACAACCTCGTCCTCACGCCCGCCAAAGTCGAAGAGGTCCTCGGTGTCCCTCCTGCGCGCGTCATCGACGTCATGGCCCTCCGCGGCGACTCCATCGACAACATCCCCGGCGCTCCCGGCATCGGCGACAAGGGCTCCGTCGAGCTCATCCAGACCTTCGGCTCCGTCGAAGCCGCCATGGACGCCGCCATCGCCACCCCCGACCTCATCAAGCGCAAGGTCTACCGCGAATCCCTCGCCAACAACCGCGACAACATCCTCCTCTCCAAAGAGCTCGTCACCATCCACTGCTCTGTGCCCATCGAGCCTAACCTCGAAGCGATGCACACGCAGCCCGTCGACAACGCCGCCTGCCGCGCCCTCTTCACCGAGCTAGAGTTCACCTCACTCCTCCGTGACCTCGCCCCCGACCTCACCGCTGCCGCCACCGCCTACAACCTCAAGCCCACGCCAGAGGAAGTCGCGGCCCTCTTAGCCGAAGCCTGTCAACCGCTTGATCCGCAACCCGCAACCCGCAACCCGCAACCCGACGCAGACCCGCTCTTCCGTGGCCTCGCCATCGCTCTGGCCGCAGCCACCGCCGCCGAGGAATCCGCCGACCCCGAAGCCACTCCCGACGAAGCCCCCGAACCCCCACCCGCCGAAACCATGTCCCTCTTCGGCCCAGCTTCGGATGTGGCCACAGACGTGTCATCTCGACCGGAGGCGCAGCGTAGCGGAGACGGAGCGGAGAGACCTGCTTCTGGGACTAGCGACAATCTAGACCTCGCCATCGGCCTGGCCGTCACTCCCACCCAAGCCATCACAGCCTCGCTAACAGACCCAGCCATCCGCGAAGCCCTCACCGACCCCAAGCTCCCCAAACTCGTCCACGACCTCAAAGCCATCCTCCGAGCACTAGAGCCCAGCGGCATCATGCTCGCCGGCCCCATCACCGACGTCATGCTTGAAAGCTACCTCCTCAACCCCACGCACGCCTCGCATACGTTGCCGGACATCGCCGCCCGCACCACCTCGATCGCGCTCAAACACCAGCCCACCAAAGACAACCCCTCCGACCCCAAACGCCTCCCCGAAGCCGCCGCCGCCATCGCACGCCTCGCCACCACCCTCAACCACCAACTCACCGAAACCCACACCGCCCCCACCATCGCCACCGACGACCCCTCCTTAGGCGGCGCCGTCACTCCCGCCATGCTCTTCGCCGACAAGACCACCACCCCGAGCCCCTCTTCTTCGGCACCCACCACAGAAGTGTCATCTCGACCGAAGCGCAGCGCAGTGGAGAGAGCTGCGTTTGGAGCCACCACCGATCTCCCGCCCCTCAACGAGCACTCCACCCTCACCGAAGTCTACGACCACCTCGACCTCCCACTTGTCCCCGTCCTCCTCCGCATGGAGCAGACCGGCGTCCGCATCGACCCCGACCTCCTCCGCGCCATGTCCTCGCGCCTCGCCGTCACCATCGACGACCTCGCCGAAAAGATCTACGCCCTAAGCGGCAACCGCTTCAACATCAACTCTCCCAAGCAGCTCGGCGACGTCCTCTTCAACAAGATGGGCCTCCCGCAGCCCATCAAGTACGGCAAGGGCAAAGCCATCTCCACCGCGCAGGACGTCCTCGAAGACCTCGCCCTCAAAACCGAAGTCCCCGGCCACGAGGTCGCCGCCCTCGTCCTCGAGCACCGTCAGCTGCAAAAGCTCAAAGGCACCTACCTCGACGCCCTCCCACTCCTCGCCGACGCCAACGGCCGCATCCACTCCACCTTCAACCAGGTAGGCACGGCAACAGGCCGCCTCTCGTCCGTCAACCCCAACCTGCAGAACATCCCCATCCGCACCGCCACCGGCCGCGAGATCCGCGCCGCCTTCATCGCCGCCCCCGGCAACCTCCTCATGTCGGCCGACTACAGCCAGATCGAGCTCCGCCTCATGGCGCACTTCTCTCAAGATCCGCTGTTACTCGACGCCTACCGCACCGGCAAAGACATCCACACCCTCACCGCCTCCGAGGTCTTCGGCATCCCTGTCGCCGAGCTCGACAAAGAAACCCGCGCCCGCGCCAAGGCCGTCAACTTCGGCATCGTCTACGGCATCAGCCCCTTCGGCCTCGCCGCGCAACTCAACATCGACCAGAAGACCGCGAAGGCCTACATCGAACGCTACTTCGAGCGCTACGCTGGCGTCGCGCACTTCATCGAAACCACTCTCGAGCAAGTCCGCCGCGACCAGTTCGTAAAGACCGCCTTCGGCCGCATCCGCCCCATCCCGGACATCGGCTCCCGCAACCCTAACCAGCGCGGCTTCGCCGAACGCACCGCCATCAACACCCCTCTGCAAGGCACCGCCGCCGACTTGATCAAACTAGCCATGCTCCGCATCGACGCCGCGATGCGCCAGCGCAACCTGAAGTCCCAGATGACCCTGCAAGTCCATGACGAACTCCTCTTCGACGTCCTCCCCTCCGAAGCCGAAGAGATGCAGCAGCTAGTCAAAACCGAAATGGAATCCGCCGCCATCTTCACCGTCCCCATCGTCTCCGAAGTCGGCCTAGGCGATAACTGGCGCGATATCAAGTAGAGGAAGGTTTGGAAACCATTATTTAGCGTTTTTTTTTTGGCTACGGCTTACATTTATGATTCTTTGAACTTGTCGGATGAAAACCTCAGTGTCCAAAAAGTAATTTGGGTAAGCCTTCTTGAGCGCATCAATGGGACCGGCGGAAACAAGTACAGCCTCAATAGGCTCACCAGCTTTAGCCCTTTGTTCGATCTCGGTATAGGCAGAAGTGGCATCGTCAAGTCGGCTAGTTGGATACGGAGTAACTCTCACAGTTCTCGACTGCGAATTCAGAACGATGAGATGGTACGATCCGGTTCCGCGTTCCGCATGAATCTTGTCGGTCGCAATTGCGAAGCCCCGCAGCTTTTGTAGAACATTGAGCTGCCTTTCTTGTCGAGCTAGCCGGGCATAAATCTTTTCTCTATCTAACGCTTCGAATCCAGGGACCATTGGAGTCTTCTCGATTATTGCTAGACATGCACTTGCAGTGAGGAAGAATGATCGCCATTCCACATCTCCTTGTCCCGATTTTAGAGCTTGGCCTAGATAGGTCCCCATCGTCTCGACTGCTGTTGCCCAAGCATGCTGCATCTTTGTCCGAATCTGTAATTCGATTCCTAGTCCGTTATAGCGCGGAGCTCGGTCATTCCGATAGCGATAAATGAGGTGTACGCTCCTGTAGCCATCTGGCTTTGGATTGGCAATGTAGTCTTTTGTAGGCATCTGAGCGTGAAAAAAATGTGCTGATTCATATGCTCGAAGCAATGCACGCAATTCACTCATCGAAGCAACGACAGCCCTAAGTCCACCTATATCCTGCATACGCGCCAATTGCATGCCGTCGAACCGTTGGAGCTTTGCAATGATTGAGGGTGTTCTCTTCAACCGCTGAGCTACGAGTGCGTCAACATCAATCTGTTTCAGCTTCGAGCGTAAGGTCGATTGAAAGGTGTTAATCGGGTATGCGTGAGCACCACGCCAATTAGCTAAAACAAGACTCGCATGAATCCACGCATCATCAAATGGCGGATCGACAGCGGCGAGAATCTCACCGGCTCTGTTGATTTCGCCCTTTGTATAACGAGGAACCACAAACGCCATGAATCTAGCTTACTCCCTGGTATAACTCGGGGTGCACCATTCACGCGCAGCCTCATTGCGCATGAGTGCGACGCAAACCGCCCAACCCACCACAACCCAAAAAGCGCCAACGGCGCGACATATCCCAGCCTAGGCCGAACCGGGGTCCCCGGCGGGCGCCTTTGCCCGCTGGGGTGGAAAGGCCTAGGTCCACGCCCCAACAAATCCCAAAGGGCTGAAGGCCCGACATATCCCCCAGCCCCAAACGCTGGGTGCCCCATCTTCGCGACGGTTCCATCGTCGCGAAGGTGGGATGCACGCACTCCGACATCACCTACGCTGCCCTCAAATCCTTAATCGTCGGCAACCCCTTAATCATCTTCCCGAACTTCTTCTCCGCCACCCGAATCTCATACAGACTCTGCAGATTCAGCCAGAACTCCGCGCTCGTCCCAAAGAAGTGCGCCAGCCGCAACGCCGTATCCCCGGTGATCGACCGCCGCCCCTTCAGAATCTCCGTCACACGGTTCGTCGGCACCTGAATCTGACGCGCAAACGCCGCCGCACTCAGACCCATCTCTTCCAACTCCTCCGCCAACTGCTCTCCCGGATGTATCGGTCCCATCGCCCTCACCTCTCGTTAGTGGTAGTCCACAATCTCAACATCCGAAGGTCCGCGCTCGCCTTGCGGCCACTTGAAGCAAATCCGCCACTGGTCGTTAATGCGGATGCTGTACTGCCCCTTCCGATCACCCTTCAGCGCCTCAAACCTGTTTCCCGGCAACGCCGCCAGATCGTTGATAGAAGTCGCAGCCTGCATCCGGTCAATCTTCATCTGTGCTGCTCTCTCAAAACCCGAGAACGCCTTGACCATCTTGCCGGCAACAAACTCACTCGTCCGCTTGTCCCGGCAACTCAGAATCATTCAGCAACTTTAGTTGTCATTACGTGATACGTCAAGCGTATCGCTGCTCCCGCACGCTCTCCGAGGAAGGGAACCCTTCGCTCTCCAGCCTCACCGCGATCCCCAAACGACATCTATCCCACCGCTTCACCCCGCCCAACCTGCTACCCTTAAATCAGGGACAGCAAAAAAACATCCGCACCGCCTGCGATCAGACCTTCACAAGTCCACCGCTACCGCCCCCATCTCCTACTTGGGCACCCTCGCAGCCGAGTGGCGATCACACCATCCACATCCTCGGCCCACCGGGGCCGGTAGGCATGCCCTAGAAATTAAATCCCAAGCTCCGCACGAATCGCCCCCGCGATCGCCTCGGCATGGCGTCGCATCGCATCTTCGCTCTCGGCCTCGATCATCACTCGCGCCAGCGCCTCGGTCCCGGAGTACCGAATCACCACACGCCCCGAATCACGCAGCTCATCCTCCGCCGCACGAATCATCGCCACCACATCCGGCAGCGAGTCGAGCGGCACCTTCTCACGCACCTTCACATTCAGAATCACCTGCGGATAGTTCTTCAGGTCCGCGATCAACTCTCCCAGCGTCTTGCCGCTGCGATGCACCACATCCAGCACCATCAGCGCCGTCAGCAGCCCATCGCCCGTCGTCGCGCGGGCAGGGAAGAGTACGTGCCCGCTCTGCTCACCGCCCAGTGCCGCACCGCTCCTGCGCATCTCCTCCAGCACATACTTGTCGCCCACCGGCGCACGCAACATCGAAATCCCGCTGCGCTTCAACGCCGCCTCAAACCCCATGTTCGACATCGTGGTTGCCACCACAACATCGCCATCAAGCTCACCGCGTGCCTGCATATCGCGAGCACACGCCAGCATCACCGCATCGCCGTTCACCACGTTGCCATGCTCATCGGCAAACAGTGCACGGTCCGCATCGCCATCGAACGTCATGCCCATCGAAGCCCCACGCACCTTCACCTCGGCCGCAACAATCTCCGGATGCAGTGCCCCACACTGCTCATTGATGTTCAGCCCATCCGGCGAAGCATGTGTCACCTCCACCGTCCCACCCAGATGCTCAAACAGCTGCGGAGCCACAGCACTCGCCGCACCGTTCGCGCAATCAATCACCACCTTGCGGTTATCCAGCGAGATCCCCGGCACCGCCTCCAGCAGAAACCGCACATACTCCGCACGAAAACTCTCATTCACCTCCGGCAAAGCGTCATCATGGTTCTGCGTTTCACCATCAGCAGCCAGAGCCTTCTCAATCTCCGCCTCAATCTCCATCTCCACCGCATCCGGCAACTTGTACCCATCGCCGCCAAACACCTTGATCCCGTTATCACGCCACGGATTATGCGATGCCGAAATCACCACCCCAGCGCTGAACCCATGCTTCCGCGCCAGGAACGCAACCGCCGGCGTCGTAATCACGCCAGCGTTGGCGACTGTCGCTCCGCCCTCACGCAACCCCGCAGCCAGCGTCGCCGCGATCCACGGCCCACTCTCGCGCGTGTCCATACCCATCACCACGCTCGAGCCCTTGCCCAGCTTCGTCGCCAGCGCCACACCCACCGCGCGCACCGTGCGCTCATCCAGCGGAGCCTCACCGGCCACCGCGCGAATTCCATCCGTTCCAAACAGCTTGCGCATCCATCGTCCTCTTTTTAATTCGCGTATCTTACTCAGTTTTCTTTATTGGCTCTTCTTCGTAACCGTCGCCGTCAACCGGCCTTTATGTAGATGCGCAATCACGCTCTCCCCCTCGCGCACCTCGTCCGCCGACCGCAGCAGCCGTCCCTTCGGCCCATACACCAGCGCATATCCGCGCTCCAGCACCCGCAGCGGACTCAGCGTCTCCAGCTGCGTACTCATCCGTTGCAGCTTCAGTCCAGCCTCCGCCAGGCTCACTCGCCGCGCAGCCACAAGCCTGCCACGCAGCGCCTGCAATCGCCGGGCATCGTCGCTCAACCGTAGCGCCACATGCTGCCGCCGCAGCCGCACCTCTAGCTGCATCAACTGCTCTCTGCGCCCGCGCAGCCGCCGCATCGCCGCAGTTTCCACGCGATCAGCAAGGTCATCCACCCGCTGCGCGCGACGCTCCACACCGTCCTGCGCACGACGCAGCACCATCTCCACACTCAGCCGTTGCAGCCGTTGTCGCGCATCCAGCATCTGGAACTGCCCCGCACGCCGCAGCCGCTGATGCAGCCGCTCCACGCGCTCGGCCACACCATACTGCGCCGCCGTCACCAGCTCTGCAGCCGCCGAAGGCGTCGGCGCGCTTACATCCGCCGCCGCATCCGCAATCGTCGAATCCATCGCATGACCAATCCCCGTAATCACCGGCACGCTGCACGCCGCAATCGCCCGCGCCACAATCTCTGCGTCGAAGCCGTGCAGGTCCTCCCAGCTTCCGCCGCCGCGCGCCACCATCACCACGTCGGCCATCTCAGGGTGCGCGCTGAACCACCGCACGCCCGCCGCAACCTCCGCCGCACAGTTCGGCCCCTGCACAGCCGCCGGATACACCAGCAGCCGCACCGCAGCATGTCTCCTCCGGCACACCTTCACAATGTCGCGCAGCGCCGCTCCCTGCGCGCTCGTCACCACGCCAATGCACCTCGGAAACTCCGGCAGTGCGCGCTTGTTCTCGAACAGCCCTTCGCGCCGCAGCCGCTCCTTCAGCTCGCGCACCGCCGCCAGCAGAGCACCCATGCCAACCTGCTCCATGTGCTCTGCGACAAGCTGCATCTGCCCCCGGCTCTCATATACGCTCAGCTGTCCCCGCAGCCGCACCGCGTCGCCGTCCTTCGGCTTCCACCGCAGCAACTGCGCCTGTCGCCGAAACATCACAATCGAAAGTTGCGCCTCGCCATCCTTCAGCGTGAAGTAGCAGTGTCCACTTGCCGCCGGCCGCCAGTTGGAGATCTCACCCTCCACCGTCACCTGCCCATAGCTGCGCTCCACCAGACCACGCACGCTCTGCACCAGCGCCGTGACGCTCCACACCTTCGGAGCCACAACCTCAGCAGTCGGCACCTCAACCACTGTCTGTACGGTCTCGGCGACCACCTCCACCTCAACCTCCGCTGCATCGAACAGCGTAGGCGCGGCTGTGTTCTTTGCCACATGCTTACCCTTTCCCCGCCGCAGCGAAGCAAATGTCGGCATCTCGTCAGGAGGACACATCGTCCCAAAAGTTTACGCTGTCACGCGCTCAGTCTAAAGTCGTCCTATGCACATCGTTGCAGCCCTCTTCGGATGCCTCTTCCTCGGCAGTGTCCTTCTCGACGCCTTCCAGACCATCATCCTGCCCCGCCGCCCCGTTGGCCGCTTCCGCCTCACACGCCTCTTCTTGCTCGCCACCTGGGAACCCTGGCTCTTCCTCGCTCGCATCAATCCCTCGCGCCGCGTCCGCGAGCAGCTCTACAGCATCTACGGCCCGCTCGCCCTGTTGGTCCTCTTCGTCGTCTGGGCGGCTCTGCTCACCTCGGCCTACGCGCTCATCTACTTCGGCCTGCACATGCCGTTCACTGACCCCGCGCATCCGCTCACGCTCTGGCAGCGCCTGCGCACCTGCCTGTACGTCAGTGGCAGCTCCATCTTCACGCTCGGCCTCGGCGATGTTATCCCCACCACGCAGCTTGCCCGCTTCCTGCTCGTTGCAGAAGCGGGCACCGGCCTCGGCTTCATCGCCCTCGTCATCGGATACGTGCCTGTGCTCTACAACGCCTTCTCCACCCGAGAGGTCCCCGTCGCCATGCTCGACGCCCGCGCCGGCTCACCCCCCACCGCCGGCGAGTTGCTCCTCCGCCACAACTTCTCCGGCGGCCACGAGGCCCTCACCACGCTCCTCGCCGAGTGGGAGCGCTGGTGCGCCGAGATGCTCGAAACCCACATCTCCTACCCCATTCTCTGTTACTACCGCTCGCAGCACGACAATCAGAGCTGGCTCGCCGCCCTCACCGCCATCCTCGACACCTGCGCCCTCGTCATCACCACCGTCGAAGGCCCCAGCACCCGCCAAGCCCAGCTTACCTTCGCCGTCGGCCGCCACGTCCTCGTCGACCTCGGCCACGTCTTCCGCCGCGAATCCGTCGAGCAGCGCCTTCGCACCGAGCCACCCACCCGTCTTCCCGACGAAGAGTTCGTCCGCCTCGCCGACCTCCTCTGCGCCGCCGGTTACTCCATGTGCAGCGACCTCGACGTCCGCGAGCGCCTCTTCGCCATCCGCCGCCTCTACGAGCCCCACGCCGAGTCCATGGCCGAGTACCTCCGCCTCACCCTGCCCAACTGGGCTCCGCCCGTCCGCGACCCCTCCAAAAAGCCCGATGGCTGGAAGACCGTCGAAGGCCTCCGCTACTCCGCCGCCATCGCCGACCGCCTCGTCTCCCAGATCAGCCGCCAGTCCACCGCCGTCCGCCTCCACGACGACAGCTCCCACCCCTTTTAACTCTCTGTCTAGGCAGTTCCCCCACCGTGTACTTTTTGTTTGTCATTCCCGCAGGGAATCTGCTTCACCCGGGACCACCACAAACTTCGCGACCAACGGAAAAGGCCGCCCACACCGGGCGGCCTCTCTGTTTACTGTCTACCCACTACTGTCTACTCACTGCGCGCCCGCACCCGCGGTCGCGCTAGGGTTCAGCTTCGCCGACGCGATCTGCGCGGCCTCGCCCGGCTTGCCCTTGGAGTCCTTGTCCTTGTCCTTCAGCACAGCGTAAATCTTCCGTGCCTCTTCCGTCTTGCCCTGGCCCTCATACAGCTCAGCCAGCTGCAGCTGTGCCTCGGTCGGCGGCACCGTTACGGACGTCCCCTTGGCCAGCTCGTTGTACAGGTCGATCGCCTGCGCGTCGCGGCCCGTCTGCTGATACAGCTGCGCCAGCGCCATCTTGCTTAGCGACGAAACCCCGCTGTCCCAGCTCCCAGCCGACTTCTTCAGTGCATCCTCGGCCGGCCCGTTCTGGCCCTCCTCGGCATAGGTCAACCCGGCAAAGTACTCGGCCAGCTTGCCCGGCTTGGTCAGCCCATACTGGTCGGCCACCTGCGTAAACTGCTTGTTCGCCTCGGCCGCGCGCGTCTTCGCATCAGGGAAGGTCTTCATCCCCGGCGGCGTCGGCTCGCTGGCGTTCACCAGCGGCGTCTGGTAGGTCTGCATCGCCGCGCCAAAGGCCGTCTCCGCCTGCGCCGTCCGGTGCTGATACAGGCTGTACCCGCCCACGCTTCCGCCCACAATCACCACCAGAGCCACAATCGCCGCGATCGTCGTGCTGCGGTGCTCTTCGGCCCAGTGGATGCTTTCACCCGTCAGCTCATGAAACTTGTCCTGCTTCTTCAGCCTGCGCTTCTCTTCGTTGTTCACGAAACTCCGTCCTTCACATGCAACCGGTTTGGATTTTGCTGTGCGGCCCACCGCTCACACATCTGTCCAGTCTATCAGGCGGCCGCCGCCCTGGCCGGATATCACAACACATCTTCGCGAGCGGCGGCCGGGGCGGTTTATCCCCGCCAGGGGAGTGACAGCTCACCGGCCATTACTTCTTAAGGCGCCAGAAATGTGTAGACCATTGTCCGAAAATCGCTCTTGCCAATCGTTGTCGCATGGGCATACTATCTGGCTCGCAATTGGGTTAAAGCACTGTTTTCCGGGCTCTTGCCCTTTTGTGTGTCTTACCGGCAGCACCGCACGTTCTATGCACGACCGCCCGCTGGGAACCAGTCGACGGGCACTATTGGAGCGACCTAAAATCATGTCCTGGTACGCATACTGTATTACCGAGCGCAACGCCTTTCCTGATCTGGCCCGCCACCGTCGTCCAATGCCCATGGCCGGTCTCAACGGCCTCTTCGGGAACCAGACATTCTTCTTTCCCGCCGCCGATCTCGCAGTCATCGTCTCCGAGCACCTGCCCGAGGACGCCGCCCGCATCCAGACGCCCGAGGGCCAGGCTGCCGCCCGCGACCACGCCCGCGTCATCTCCAACTGTTTCAACCACTCCACCGTTCTCCCCTTCCGCTTCGGCACCACCTTTGAGGACGACGAGGCGCTCCGCCGCTCCGTCCGCTCCAACCAGCGCCACTTCATGGCCAACGTCGAGCGCCTCCGCGGCAAGGCCGAGATGCACCTCAAGGTCGTCGTCGACGACATCTGCCCCGAGACCAAGGGCGTCACGCCCTGTCACCAGGCCGCCGGGCAGGAGTACCTCTCCCAACTCCGCGAATCAGCCACCCGCCAGCGCGAGCGCCAGTCCAAGGCCCGCGCCCTCTCTCTCCAGATGCACCGCATGTTTCTTCCCCTAGCCGAGGAGATCACCTGCAAGCGCACGGACTCCGGCAAGATGCTCCTCGACATCGCCCATCTCGTCGACAAGAAGACCGTCGAGCGCTACCAGAACAAGTACTCCACCGCCACCATTGAGCTGAAGGACTGCGCCATGCAGCTCTCCGGCCCCTGGCCCCCCTACCACTTCGTCCACCGCGATCAGCGCTCCCAAGCCTGACCATCGCCTCTCACAAACACCAAGGCCCCGGACACACCATCCGGGGCTTTCGCTTTTGCCTTAAACACCGCGTACTCTGCGAGAAATACTGCGTCCTCTGGGTTCCGCTCTTGCCGTTGCCTGTTCTGGCTTTCTACTCCCTACTCCCTACTCCCTACTCCCTATTCACTACTCCCTGCCTCTAAGCCTTCTGCTCCACCACAGGCTTTTTCCGGCTCAACACCGCGCCTCTACGCCGTCGCCGGCCCGACACATGGTCGATCTTCCGCCAGAACCCCACAAAATAGTCCACGGCTGAGATCACTGACACCACCGCCATCCAGTACGTCGCCACCATCGCGATCAGGTGTACGCCCACCGGAAACCCCCACAGGTTCCAGCTGTTCCAGCCATGGTTCAAAATCGCCGCCACCACGGCCACAATCTGGATCACCGTCTTCAGCTTCCCAATCTCGCTCGCGTCGATCGTGAACCCTTCGCTGGCTGCAATCGACCGCAGCCCCGTCACTAGGAACTCCCGCCCAATCACCAGCACCGCGATCCACGGCGGCATCACGCGCGGGTTATACGCCACCAGCAGGATGAACGCGGTCGTCACCATCAGCTTGTCGGCCAGCGGATCCAGCAGCATCCCCAGCGTCGTAATCTGCCCACGCCGCCTCGCCAGGTAGCCATCCAGCCCATCGGTAATCGACGCCAGGATAAACAGCCCCGACGCAATCGCCTCCTGCTCGCCATGAATCCCTCGAAACGGAAAGTGTGGCGAAAGCACCCATATCAGCAGCGGCACGCTGGCAATCCGGGTCAACGTAATGGAGTTAGGCAGGTTCACTTTGGCAAGTGGTCGGGCAGGTTCAAACTGCGGTTTCCGCCGGCAGGCGCGCCACGACAGCTGACACAGCCATTCTGCCACACCACACTATCCCCGCGATATGACAGAGCGGCCGCGAAATCATCCGCGGCCACTTTTCTACTCCCTACTCCCTGCTCTTACGCATACATCCCGCGCTGCTTCGTCGTATATGCCACACGGTCGATCGCCAGCATATAAGCCGCCGTGCGGTTATTCACTCCATGCGCAACCGAGTACTGCAGCACATCATGGAAGCTGTCCACCATGATCCGCTCCAGCCGTTGGTTCACTTCCTCTTCTGTCCAGAAGTACCCCATCCGGTCCTGCACCCACTCGAAGTAGCTGGTCGTCACGCCGCCGGCGTTGGCCAGAATGTCCGGAATCACAAACACACCCTTCTCTTCCAGAATGTGATCGGCCACAGTCGTCGTCGGTCCGTTCGCACCCTCGCACAGAATCCGGCACTGCAGCTTGTCGGCATTCAGGCTGGTAATCACGTTCTCCGTCGCCGCCGGGATCAGCACATCGCACTTCCGCGTCAACAGCTCGTCCTTGTCGGCGGCCTCTGCTCCCGGAAACCCATGGATCGTGCCCTTCTTGGCCTTCCACTCCAGCAGTTCGCTGATGTCGATGCCGTTGGCGTTGAACAGCGCACCGTCATACTCGCCGATGCCGATCACCTTGTAGCCCTTGTCCCACAATAGCTTGGCCGAGTTCGAACCCACATTGCCGAACCCCTGCACAATCACCGTCGTCTCCATCGGGACCATGTTCAGGTGCTTCAGCGCCTCATCGGTCACAATGCTCACTCCACGCCCGGTCGCCTCGCGCCGTCCACGAGACCCCCCCAGGTTCACCGGCTTGCCCGTCACCACCGCATTCACCGTCTGCCGCATGTGCATGGAGTAGGTGTCCATAATCCAAGCCATCGTCTGCTCATTGGTGTTCACATCCGGCGCCGGAACGTCCTTCTCCGGCCCAATAAACTCCATCAGCTCAGCCGTATACCGCCGCGTCATCCGCTCCAATTCCCCTTGACTCATGCTCTTCGGGTCACAGATCACGCCACCCTTCGCGCCGCCGAACGGGATGTTCACCACCGCGCACTTCCACGTCATCCAGCTCGCCAGCGCGCGCACTTCATCCAGCGACACATCCGGCGCATACCGTATCCCACCCTTGCCCGGCCCGCGTGCCACCGAGTGCTGCACGCGATACCCCGTAAACACCTCAATCCGCCCGTCATCCATCTGCACCGGGATGTGCACAATGATCTCGCGCGCGGGATAGCGCAACACCTTCCAGATACCGTCGTCCAGCTTCAACCGCTTCGCGGCTTCGTCAAATCGGGTGGCCTGCGCCTCCCATGGGTTTGTCTCCTGCTCCATCGAAATGGCAGGGGCCTTCACTACGCTTTGCATCGAGTTTTCCTTTTCTGTTCCAGGCGTCTCACGCCCCAATGTAGGGTGCGCGGCCAGTGCGGCCTTGCCCGGGATCAACGTTTCATCGGCCATCGTCGTGCCCTCACTTCTGCAGACCGTTACACACATTAGACGCGCACCGCCCAGCAAATGAGCCACAGTTTGTACATGCCGGCCGCCTACTCCTCATGCTCTTGGCCGTACCCGGTTCAACAACCCGTCCAGCGGCCAAACTCACAAATCCTAGGCCTCCTTTACAACACCTGGCAACCCCGCCAAGTTACCCCTTTTGAGTCACAAATCGCATGAATCCACCGCTAAAATCGCACTCCCATACAACCCCATTTCATTTCGCCACTGCCGTGCCAATCTGCATCTCACTGCGCTGGCATACAAAACCTGCCCAAGGAGGTTTCATGGCACGGTCCCAACGCATCATCTTTGTTGTCCTCGCCACCGTCTTCACGCTGGCGCTCACCGGCTGCCCGCACCGCCACCATCACGACCACTACCCGCCGCCGCCCCCACCCGACCATCATCAGGGTCCGCCTGACCACGACCACGGCGGTCCGCCTCCAGGCGATCACAACTAACGCCCACGCGGGCATCTCCTCGGTATCATGGAGGGGATGCCCGCCCAGCGCGTTTCAAATACGCACACGCCCACCACGCCCGCCCTCCGCGACTTCCAGCGCCTCGCGCGCACCCACTCCCTCGTACCCGTTACGCGCACCGTCGCCGCCGACCTTGAAACCCCCGTCTCGGCCTTCCTCCGCGTCGCCGCACTCGAGCCCGAAGCCTTCCTCCTCGAGTCCGTCGAAGGCGGCGAGCACGTCGGCCGTTACACCTTCATCGGCATCCGCCCTTACAAGCGTATGACCTATCGCGACGGCCAAATCACTGTCAGCGAAACCGGCACCCGCAAGCCCCGCACCTACCCCGGCGACATCTTCACCGAGCTCAAGCAATCCCTCTCCGGCGAAACCCCCGCCAAGCTTCCCGGCCTGCCGCCCTTCACTGCCGGCGCCGTCGGCTTCTTCGCCTACGACGTCGTCCGCAGCATCGAAAAGCTCCCCACCCGTGCCGCCGACGAGCTCCACGTCCCCGACGCCCACCTCATGTTCTTCGACGAGGTCCTCGCCTTCGACCACGTCAAAAAAGCCATCCACCTCATCGTCACCACCGGCACCCGCAAACGCCTGCACAGTTTGGGTGCCCCATCTTCGCGGACGGCTTCATCGTCCGCTAAGGTGGGAAGCACAATCTCCCCCACCGCCGCCTACGCCGACGCCAACCGTCGCCTCGACCGCCTCGAAAAGCTCCTCAGCGCCGCCATCCCGCTACCGAAGCGCAAGCGCACCACCAAACAACTCGGCCCGCTCAAGCTCCAGGCACGCACCCCAACGCGCGTATTCCTCAACTCTGTTGCAAAGATCAAGGACTACATCCTCGCCGGCGACATCTTCCAGTGCGTCCTCTCGCAGCGCTTCGACTGCACCCCCAACGTTGACGCCTTCGACATCTACCGTTCCCTCCGCATCGTCAACCCCTCGCCCTACATGTACTTCCTCCGCTTCCCCAAATTGGGCATCCCCACAAATGTGTCATCTCGACCGGAGCGCAGCGCAGTGGAGAGACCTGCTTCTCGAACCGCCGCAAATCTCCGCGTCAGCTCCGCTACTCCCTACTCCCCACTCCCTACTCCCTCGCCCTTCTGCCACATCGTCGGCTCCTCGCCGGAGATGCTCGTCCGCGTCCACACCACTGCCACCGGCAGTACCATCGAGTACCGCCCCATCGCCGGCTCCCGCCCCCGCGGCGCCGACGAACCCACCGACCGCGCCATGGAAGCCTCCCTCCGCGCCGACGCCAAGGAAATCGCCGAGCACGTCATGCTCGTTGACCTCGGCCGCAACGACCTCGGCCGCGTCTCCGACTTCGGCACCGTAAAAGTCAAAGACCTCATGTTCGTCGAGCGCTACTCGCATATCATGCACCTCGTCAGTGCGCTCGAAGGCAAACTCCGCCCCGGCCTCGCCCCACTCGACGCCCTCCGCGCCTGCTTCCCCGCGGGCACTCTCTCCGGCGCCCCCAAGATCCGCGCGATGGAGATCATCGAAGAGCTCGAACCCGCCCGCCGCGGCGTCTACGGCGGCGCCATCATCTACGCAGACTTCTCCGGTAACCTCGACAGCTGCATCGCCATCCGCACCCTCTTCATGGACGGCCCCGAAGGCCACATCCAGGCCGGCGCCGGCATCGTCGCCGACTCCGTCCCCCAGAAAGAACACGAAGAGTGCCAGAACAAGGCCAAAGCCGTAGTCCGTGCTATCGAACGGGCCCGCCAGATGTAGTCCGCGCCATCGAACACGCCCGCTCCATGTAGCCCGCACCATCCGCCCTACCCATGAAGTGTCATCTCGACCGAAGCGAAGCGCAGTGGAGAGACCTGCTTCTTGCTCGCACCAGCAACCCCGCCGGGTGCCCCATCTTCGCGACGGCTTCATCGTCGCTAAGGTGGGATGAACCAACTCTCCAAACCCACTGAACCAAAATTCATCCTTCCGATGGATGCGCGTCTACACGCACCTGCCTAATATCGCTCCGACACAAAACAGGCACCATCGCACGATGCGAAACGGCGCGCAGCTCTACAACGCAGCGCTCTCGCAAATCTGCGCTAATTCAAAGGCCAAGGACGACCCGAATGACCCTCAAGCTCCACCACATCGCAGCAATATTCATCCTCATGCTCTCAGCAACAGCCGCCGCCCACGGTCAGGGCTGCATCCTCGCCCGCTCCCCCGAGCAGTCCGGCCTGCCCACCGACCAGGGCGGCGTCCTCCAGCCCGGCCACTTCCAGATCTCCATTGGCGAGCGCCACCAGTTCTCCTACCAGCACTACGTCGGCGACGTCTATCAGGAGTACCGCACCCAGCAGGGAACCGAGGTCCAGAACCGCATCAACCTAGTCACCTACGCACTCACCTACCAGGTCACCCCACGCATCAGCGTTGAGGTCGATGCCCCCTGGCTCTTCGCCTCACGCAAGCAGCAAAGCTCACCCATCGAGTACCAGGCCACCGGCCTCGGCGACACCATCGTCACTGTCAGCTCCTGGCTCCGCAATCCCGAGCACGCCTCCCTCTGGAACGCCTCCATCGGCCTCGGCGGCTACTTCCCCACCGGCAACGACGACGTCAAGAACACCTCCAGCACCACCACCAACGGCGTCACCACCACCACCACCGCCCCGGTCGACTACTCCATCCAGCCCGGCACCGGCGGTTGGGGAGGTGTCCTCACCTGGTCAGCCTACGGCCGCATCGGCCACGACCTCACCTTCTACACCGACGGCGACTACATCGCCATGAACGGCGGCACGGACGGCGTCCAACGCGCCACCAGCACCACCACCCCGCTCAATAACTACAACTCCATCGCCGACCAGTACCTCCTTGAAGCCGGCCTCGCCTTCCCCGTCACCCACGTCAAAAACCTCACCGCCACCGTCGGCCCGCGCTGGGAGGGCGTCCCCGCCTACAACCTATTTCCCGTTTCGAACGACGGCTTCCGCCGCCCCGGCTACGCCGTCAGCTTCGGCCCCGGCCTCGAATACACCATCCACGGCAACATCCTCGACGCCGGCATCTACAAGGCCGTCCGCCGCGACCGCACCGGCAGCTACCCGGACAGCGTCTACAACGCCCACGGCGACGCCGCCTTCGCCCAATACGTCTGGCTCGCCAGTATCACCCACCGCTTCTAGCATGTCTCCAAATGTGTCTCGTAGCCTGTCTCGCCGTCGCTGTCTGGAACCCATCACAGAAATACTGCGTACATCGCGCCAACATAGCGAACTCTGCGTGAACGCTTTTGCGGTTGCTTTTAGACCCACCAAAGAAGCCTCATCGCGACCATCGTCGCCACTGAAGTGTCATCTCGACCGAAGCATCGCAGCTTTATCGCGATGCGCAGTGGAGAGACCCGCTTCTCTACCTATACCGCTCCCCCACCCAAGAACCCCATGACCCCAAAACGCCTTCTTCTCCTCGCCCTCGCCGCCTTCACCCTCACCGCATCCGCCAAACCAATCCCCGACCTCAAGTTCCAGGACCTCGCCAGCCACACCCAGAAGCTCTCCGACCTCCGCGGCTCCATCACGGTCATCAGCTTCTGGGCCACTTGGTGCGGCCCCTGCAAAGAGGAGCTCCCCCGCCTCTCCGCCCTAAGCCAGCACTACACGGACAAGGGCATCCGCTTCATCGCCATCTCCGCCGACGACTCCAAAGACCGCGCCAAAATCGAGCAGTACATCAAGGGGCAGGGAATCACCCTCGAAGTCTGGACCGGCGCCGACCTCGGCACCCTCGACCACCTCCACCTCGGCAACGTCCTCCCCGCCACCCTCATCCTCGACAAGGACGGCACCCCCATCGGCCGCATCATGGGCGAAGCCCAGGACGCCGACATCACCACCTACCTCAACTGGCTCCTAAGCGACCGCTCCACCCCACCACCAACCCCAACCCTCAAACGCTACTGACGCTGCCTTTCGCTCGCATCCGCAACACTGCCTGGGTGCCCCGTTCATACCGCAGCTTCATCGCGGGATGAGTGGGATGTAAACTGCTCCATTCACCACGCGAAGCACCGTCGTGGACACGGCTTAATCCATCTCATCCTGTTTCAGTGCCCAGTAAATCCCACCGGCAATCTGCGCCACCCCAATCGCCCGAGTCAGCGCAGGCCGCTTCGACAGTCCATGCATCAGGTCCCGCCACGGCTTCGGCCCCTTCTTCCACGCCCGCGCATCGCGCGCCGGATCAATCAGGGCCATCACGCCATCGCCAATCATCACCATCGCCGCAAAGTGCCTCGCTCGAGTTGGGTTCAAGAAGAACATACTCACTAGGAGCACCCACCCTCCACTCGCGTTGCCCAAACCCCTTGACACGCACCCTACAATAGAAGCAGGGAAGTGACTGCGCGGCTTCACCGGGCTCTCTGTTGACATCCAACCGCAGTAACCACCTCATTGGTTACGAGCCTAACTCCAATCCGCTGCGGATCTTACCTGCAAAACCGGGGGAGGGTCCCGCACACCGCGTAGAATCGTCTCTATGGTCTTCGTCCTCGACAACTACGACTCCTTCACCTACAACCTGGTCCAGTACATCGGTGAGCTGGGCGAAGAAGTCGTCGTCCGTCGCAACGACGAAGTCACTCCTGAAGAGATCGTGGCCATGAACCCCGACCACATCCTTCTCTCGCCCGGCCCCTGCACCCCGCAGGACGCCGGCATCCTCATCCCGCTCGTCCAGCATCTCGCGAGCTTGCCAACGAAGAAGCAGATTCCTCTGCTCGGCGTCTGCCTCGGCCACCAGGCCATCGGCGCAGCCTTCGGCGGAGACGTCATCCGTGCCCCGCACCTCATGCACGGCAAAACCAGCGAGATCGCCCACGACAACCGCACCGTCTTCAAGGGCATCCCCAAGCGGATGACCGTCACGCGCTACCACTCGCTCATCGTCGATGAGAACACACTCCCCGGCGAGCTCGAGGTCTCCGCCCGCGTAGCCGAAGGCCCCAACGCCACCGACGCCGGTATGATCATGGGCCTCCGCCACAAGACGCTCCCCATCGAAGGCGTCCAGTTCCACCCCGAGTCCGTCCTCACCGACCACGGCAAGCACCTCATCGCCAACTTCCTCAAGAGCTAACTCCCTAACCTTACCCATAGATGTGTCATCTCGACCGGAGCGCAGCGCAGTGGAGAGACCTGCAGTTTGAACCGCCTCAGCCATCTCGTGAGTCTGGTTGTGTTTGCAGCGACCGCCGCCGCTCTCGCCCAGCACCCCCAAACCATCATGGGCACGCTCTCCACGCACGACGCCCAGATCAACGGCGGCATGCAGGTCCGCGGCGAGCAAGCCGATCTCCTCTCCAACGACTCCATCACTGCCTTCGGTCACACCGCGCCCATCACGCTCACCCGCGGCGGCCAAGTCCTCGTCTGCTCCACCAGCCAGTTCCATCTCCTCCGCACCGGCTCGGAGAACGCTCTCCTCTTCGGCCTCGACCGCGGCGCGCTCGAGCTCCACGGCCCCGTCGATGTGCACGATATCCTCATCACCCCCGACATCCGCTTCTCCCTCGAAGACGCCGGCACCGCGCAGTCCCCCAAGACCTACGACCTCTCGCTCCGCGTCACCCCCAGCGGCGACACTTGCGTCCAGAACGCCGGCGTCAACGCCCCGGTCCTCATCCTGGCCGACCCGTTCTCCTCTACCACCTACCGCCTCATCCCCGGCCAGCACGTCCTCTTCGAGCACGGCAGCCTCCGCGAGGTCGTAGACAACGAGCGCTCCAACTGCGGCTGCCCGGCTGAGGCCCCGCCGCGGCCCTCACCCCCGCCGAGCGCGCCCACCCATTCCCCGCAGCCGCCAGCGCAGGCCTCGTCCCGGCTGCTCCCGTCCAGAACTCCACCCCCGACGGCCAGACCCACACCCAGATCGACGCCAACCTCAGCTACACCGCCGGCCAGCCCAAACCCGCCCCGAACCCACCTCCCCCACCACCGTCAACCCCGCCGCCTCGGTCTCCACAACACCCCCGCCAACCCCTCCCGGCCCCCACTCCATCGCCCACGCCATTAGCCACTTCTTCCACAAACTCTTCCACCCCAACGACAAACCCGCAAAGTAATTATGGGTGCCCCATTCATACCGCAGCTTCATCGCGGGATGAGTGGGATGACGAACCCCTCTCCTCAGCTACAATCAAAAGGTTGGGCCAGCATCTTCACGCCCGCCATTCACCCACACTTTTCAGGAGTTCTTCAGTGTCGATTCCCGCCACCCAGATGCGTCCCGGCATGGTCATCAAGTTCAAGGACGATCTGCACCTTGTCTTCTCCATCGAGCACCGCACGCCCGGCAACCTGCGCGCCTTCATCCAGGCCAAGCTCAAGAACATCCGCACCGGCGCCATGTACACCGAGCGCTTCCGTTCGCCCGACCCCATCGACCGCATCCACGTCGAAGCCATCAAGATGGAGTTCCTCTACAACGACGGCGACGACTACTACTTCATGGACCAGAACACCTACGAGCAGACCGCGCTCAAGCATGAGACCCTCGGCGACGCCGTCGAGTACCTCACGCCCAACCTCCTCATCGAGGTCAGCTTCCACGATGGCAAGGCCGTCGGCATCGAGCTCCCCACCGCCGTCGAGATGACCGTCATCGAAACCGAGCCCGGCATCAAGTCCGCCACCGCCAGCTCCGTCACCAAGCCCGCCAAGATGGAGACCGGCCTCGTCGTCCAGGTCCCGCCCTTCATCAACGAGGGCGAAAAGATCCGCATCGACACAGCCGAAGGCACTTATATGTCCCGCGCGTAAGCGCAACGCAATAAGCAGCACAAAGGGCGCAGCCATCAGGCTGCGCCCTTCGTCTTTCTACTCCCTATTCCCTACTCCCTGTTTCTAGAACTTCACATACATGCCCACATACGGCTCTTCCGAAGACACCCAGCGCGACGACGACAGCACGCTGCTGGAGAAGTTCGGCGCTCGGTAGAACAGGTCCCGCGCTCCTAGCCGGAACCCCAGCCGCGAGCTCGTCTGCATATCGAACCCGATGTCCGCCAGCGCAGCTCCGCGCCACTGGTGATGAAAGTTCGCGGGAGGCTGAAAGTCCAGCGCGCCTCCACCGATACCCACGTACGGGCTGAATCGGTGCATCTTGCGCAGATGCACAAGGTAAGCGGCCGTGCCTTCATGCACGGCGGTCTGCGCCACATAGTTCACTTGGCCTGCGCCAGTCGGCACAAAGAATCGATTGGCATACCGGGAGTACTGGTAGTTCAACTCGAACCCTGCCCAGCTCTTCGGCTGGTCATGCAGCGTCACCAACCCTGCCAGCGAATCCCCGGTCGCATAGTGCGGAAGCGGAGTCCCTTGTGCGGGCCCCGGGCTCACCTGCACCGTCTGGTTCGTAACGGAGGTCGTAAACTGCCCCCCGGCCGCGGCGCCAAGGTCGACCTTGCTCAGAATGCCGCTACGGCTCGCCGTAGGCAGCGCCTGGCCCAGCACGGTTGCACTGGTAGCTATCAGTAGCGCGGGAAGAAGAAGGCACTGTAATCGTCTCATCTCTGGGGTTCTCCTAAAAAATCATGGTTCGGAGGACGCAGGAGATCACCTCGGTGCAGGCACCAAGCCGAGCAGCGCACACGCCCTCACATTGTCAACACATCGACAGCGTCTTCGGATCGTGCTGCTGTTCGGTGCTTCGTGCTGTCGCCATACATGGCGGACACTCAAGAAAGACGCCACTTTTGTTAACAGAGTTGTATTAGTCCAGGTGGTTATCTCTACCCCGTTTGCCTCTACTCTCACGCTCTGAGACACTTAACTACGTTCATGGTTCTCCACTTTCTCATCCGTGGCCGCGTGCAGGGCGTCGGCTTCCGCTGGTTCGTCCACCGCGAAGCCGCGGAGCTCAGCCTGCGCGGCTGGGTCCGCAACACCGACACCGGCGAGGTCGAAGTCCTCGTCGCCGGCGACCCCACCGCACTCGCTGACCTCCGCACCGAGCTCCACAAAGGCTCGCGCGGCAGCCGCGTCGATAAAGTCATCGAACACGAGCTCGACGAGAGCGAAGCCGCCTCACTCACCGCCTTCAAAATCGAAGGAGCCTGGTAGCTGCATCTTTTGTTTGTCATTCCCTCAGGGAATCTGCGTTTGCTATTGCCTTTGCGTCTTCTACTGTCTACTCACTACTGTCTATTCACTGTCCTCAGGAGTTCCACGCATGTCCCAGCCCGTCCCCAACTGCGACCATCTCAAGGAGCTCATCCGCTCCGTCCCCGACTTCCCCAAGCCCGGCATCCTCTTCTACGACATCACCACCGTCCTTAAGGACAAGACCGGCTTCGCCGAGCTCATCGACGCCTTCGCGCAGTACTACATCGACAAGCACGTCGACCTCGTTCTCGGCATTGAGGCCCGCGGTTTCATCTTCGGCCCCGCGCTCGCCTACCGCCTGAACGCCGGCTTCGTCCCCGTGCGCAAGCCCGGCAAGCTCCCCGCCGAAACCCTCACCATCAAGTACGATCTCGAGTACGGCTCCGACTCCCTCCAGATCCACAAGGACGCCGTGCAACCCGGCCAGCGCGTCATCATCGTCGACGACCTCCTCGCCACCGGCGGCACCATGTTAGCCACCAGCGCCCTCGTCAAGGAGCTCGGCGCAGAGATCGTCGGCGTCACCGTAGCCATCGAACTCGACTTCCTCAAAGGCCGCGACAAGTTCCCCGACATCGACGTCTTCTCCCTCATCCACTACGATGAATAGTGTTGAAGCCCTTCAATAGCCCTTCTGCAAGGAGTCCCTCCCAATGAAATCTTTCGGCTACGCAGCCCAATCCAAGACCTCGCCGCTCACGCCCTTCCACTTCGACCGCCGCGAGCCCGGCCCCACCGATGTCGTCGTCGCCATCGACTACTGCGGCATTTGTCACTCTGACATCCACCAGGCGCGCGACGAGTGGGGCGGCAGCATCTACCCCATGGTCCCCGGCCACGAGATCGTCGGCCGCGTCACCGCCGTCGGCAGCGACGTCAAGAAGTTCAAAGTCGGCGACCTCGCCGGCGTCGGCGTCACCGTCCAAACCTGCATGGCCTGCGACAACTGCAAGTCCGGCAACGAGCCCTACTGCACCAAGGGCATGGTCGGCACCTACAACGCCAAGGACTACGACGGCAACCCCACCTACGGCGGCTACGCCGACAACATCGTCGCGCCCGAGCACTACGTCCACAGCATCTCCCCCAAGCTCAACCTCGCGGCAGTCGCGCCGCTGCTATGCGCCGGCATCACCACCTGGTCGCCGCTCAA